>NZ_JBFTMV010000003.1:0-416679 GCF_056397145.1 Stenotrophomonas sp. 05N423 | reverse complement strand
CGCGCAGCAGGTCGGCGACTTCATCCTTGCCGGACACGTCGATGCTGTTGTCCAGGCGTCCACCGGCGATGCCGTTGGCCACGCCCACCGCACTGGCCAGCGGGCGGGTCAGGCTGCGGGTGATCAGCAGGGCCAGCAGTACGCCGAGCACGATGCTCAGCAGGCCGATGCCGAGCGAGAGCTTGCTGGTCCAGCTCTCGGTGTCGTGGTATTCGTCGCTGCTCTTGCGGGTCAGCTCAACCTGATGCTTGAGCAGGTTGGCGATGCTTTCGTTCCACGCGACGGCGCGTGGTCGCAGCTTGCCGAGAAGGACCTGGATGGCCGCATCGAAGTCTCCCGCCTGCATGAAGTCGTCCAGTTCCTGCGTCGGTGCCATGGCGAGCTGGCGGGCCGCTTCAATCTCCGCGACCATCCGGTCTCCGGCCGCGTCGCGGGGGATCTTGATGTACTGGCCCCAGATTTCATCGTACTTGCGGGCGAGCTCCCGGGTCTGCGCCAGATCCTTGTCGAGACCGTCGCCGCGCTTGATCAGCATCAGCCGGCGATGCATCAACACCGCGTTGTTGGTGTCGAGCATCTCGTTCAACAGGCGCATCTTTACCATGTTGATGTCGGTCAGATACTTGAACTGGTCTGACTTGAGCTTGTTGCCGTACAAGGCGACAACCAGCATGGAAATGAGCAATAGCAACAGCGTGCCGAAGCCGACCGCCAATCGCGATCCAACTTTCAGATTCCTGATGGAAGACATTTCAAACCTTTTTTGGGGAGTCCTGGGCGGTGGTCGGAGGCTTGCATGCGACGCCTGCGGGCCGGAAGCGGATCACGCCCGCCTGGGTGAGCGCGGGTGTTCCGCAGAAAGCAATGGAGGGCTGGGGGACGATGCTAGGCGGCGATATGCAACTGCCCGCGATAAACCAACCCGGACGCTTCCCATATTGCACATGAGCGGCGCGCAGCATGGGGGAAGCGACGTCGGAAATCCGTAGTTGGAAGGCTGTTCATCGGTTGTGGCTTGGCTGGCGTCAGGGAGCCTTGAAATCAGGCGTATGACGAGAGGGTGGGGTGTCCCCGATGCCCTTCCTATCGGCCGATGAAGGGCTGGGTTGAGGTGTGGAAAGGATGGCGGGGAAATAAATATTCATCACCCCTACTGATTAGTCTTCTATTCGCAAATCACACAGTCTGGTTAGTTTGGGTGGGGGACGTGTCGGCTAGACGAAATGTGCCCACTGATCAGTAGGGGGAGGCTCCGGGCTGATATCCATTCGAACAACATCTTGCAAAGAGAAGATGCTCAATCAGGAACAGAAAGACGCAATACACACTCTATGGGACGAGTTGGCCGACTTTGGCGCAGACCGCGCCGAGGTGGCATGCAGGCATCTTCAAGGCAGGCTGTGCCATATGACGGGCGCCTTCAACTCGACCTGGGACGGAGCCGTCTGTCTCGGCACCAAGCCGGATTGCCTCGATCCTTTCGAGGGCTGGCGCATACCGGTCACGCAGCTGCTCCATCCCATCGATTCTCCCTCGAACACCGGTGCGTTCAAGGAGATCCAGGAGCTCTGGAATCGCGGCGTGGAAGCCGACCCCCATTTCATGCTGGCAATGCGGAACGTCGGGAGCTTCCGCGCCTACGGGTTACGCAGGGACATGCCTCCGGAATGGTTCGACAGCCCGTTCTATCGCAGCCATTTCGCGCGCTTCGGAATAATGGATTCCCTCTGGATCGGCTTTCCGATCAATGCGGACGCCGAATCGCACTTCGGCTTCCATTCCCATGCGCCGTTCAGCGACCGGGACGTGGCGCTGCTTTCCTATGCGCTGCGTGGAATCAAATGGTTCCACCGGCAGTTGATGATCATCCAGGGATCGCTGATAGCCAAATCATCACTGACGCCGACCGAACGCAAGGTGCTCAGGCTTCTGTTGACCAAAGCCTCGGAGAAGGAGATTTCCGAGCAACTGGGGCTGGCCGTCTCGACCACCCACCAGCATGTCGTTTCCCTGTTCCGGAAGTTCTCCGTCCGCAGCCGCGCCGGGTTGATGAGCCTGTGGCTCAGTGACTCTGGTCAATAGGCTTTTCGCCGGGATACCCCATCGAGGGTATCCCGGCAATCTGGACGGCGCCGGTCCGGCAGCAATGGCCGACAGGATCACCGATGGAGGAAAGTGATTGCCCCGCATTCATCTCCGGGGCAGGTAGGCCTGCGTTCAGGCCCAAGGCCTCTCACTGCGGCTTGTAACCCAGCACCACGAAACTGTCCGGATGGAAGGACGGCGCGGGCGCCTTGCCGTCCGCATCGGGGGCGCCGAAGGTCGCGTCCGCGGTCACCAGGTACACGCGGCCGTCGCGTTCGTCGACCTGCATCGTCCGCGCCTGTGGACGCGTCTGCACGTTGCCGAGCAGCCGGTAGCCGTCCGGGCCTTCCTGGCGGATCACGGTGAGGCTGGCGTCGCCGCCGTTGGAGGTGAGGATCAGGCCGCGCTTCTCATCGACCGCCATGCCGTCGATGCCTTTGCCGATAGGGATGCTCGCAAGCTGGCGGCCGGTGCGTGCATCGAGCGCGATGAAGCGCGGCGCATCGCCGCGGCAGCCGATCAGGATCCGGTCGTGGCTGGCCTGGTATTCGACCGCCACCACCTGCACGCAGTCGATCGGCCAACGCGCCTGCTCGGCGAGGGTGCGCGAGTCGAGCTTGAGCAGGAGGTTGTCGTAGCGCGCCGGCGCATAGAGCGCGCCCTTTCCGTCGGGGGCCGGGTCGTCCATCTTCTTGAACGGGAACACCGTCCTGCCCAGCGGCTTGCCGGTGGCGGCGTCGAGCGTGAACCAGGTCGATTCGGCCGGACGCGCACCCACCACGGCGTGGATGCGTCGGGTCGCCGGGTCGAACACCACGCCATTGAGGCCGCCGTCGTCGGCCAGCTTGATCCTGTCGATGACCTTCAGCGACTTCAGCTCGAAACTGAGCAGCGAGCCGTCGGTCATCGCGACGTAGCCGCGGTCGAACTGCGGCAGCAGGAGTGGACCATTGGCGCCGGCCGAGTTTTCGACCGTGGCCAGCACCTTGCGGGTATCGACGTCGAAGACCGTCAGCCCGTCCTTGCGGCGCGCCATGAACAGGCGCGAGCCATGCGGCTCCAGCCGGATGTAATCCCAGTCGGTGTCCGTGCTGGGAAGCAGGGTCGCGTTCTCGAGCTGGTACAGCGTGTCGCCGGCGGCGGCGGGAAACGCGGCGCCGGCAGCAAGCAGCAGGGCGAGGCTGGTACGCAGATGCATGGTCTATCCCCGGATGGATGTAGGACGATGATTGCGCCGCGTGGCTGACAAGCGGCTGTCATCGGCCGTAGGTACCCGCTCGCAGCCGCCCCGTCGTGGCGGGCAACCTGCGCAGGCCCGGCTTCGCCGTGGGTGTCAGCCTGCCGACAGAGCGCCTGCCTATCGTGGATGGTGGCCTTCCTTGCTCCGGATACCGCACATGACTCCGATATGCTTCATCGAACGGTCGCTCCCGGCCCACGCCCACCTCCATCGAAGGCTGCTGGCCTGCCTGCTGTTCACACTGGCCGCGGGCGGCGCTGCGGCGCATGGACTGGAGGCTGTTGCCCGCACTTCCGCGCTGCAGGTCCCGCCAGCAGCGGGATACCTGACGGCCGAGGGAAAGATCCGGGTCGTGGGCTACAACGACATGGATGAAATGCTGCCGGCGCTGGGTGCCGTGTTCGAGGCCCTGCACCCCGGCATCCGCTTCGAATGGGTGCTCAAGGGCACCCGTACCGCGCCGGAGCCGCTGCTGGACGGCACCTCCGCGTTCGCGCCGATGGGCGCGGAACTGGAGCCCGGCGACATCGATGCATGGCGCCGGGTGCAGGCGGTCGAACCCCTTGCGATAGCCCTCGCGCACGATTCGCTGACGCCCGGCGCGCTGTCGTCGCCGACGGGAATCCTCGTGCATGCCTCCAATCCGCTGCGGCGGATTCCCATCGCGGAACTGCGTCGGATCATGGCCGGAGGCGAAGGACAGCCGATCGAATGGCGCGAGCTTGGCATCGAAGGAGAGGCGGGCGCACACAGGATCCGCGTCGTCGGCCTGGCGCAGGACACGGCGATAGGCGCTTTGATGCTGCGTCGTCTGGGGATCGCACGGTACGCCGGGCATTTCGATGGATACCGCCAGTCGCGCGATGTCGCCGCCGCCGTCGTCGCGGACCCGCACGCGCTGGGCATCGCCAATCTGAACCACGTCGGGCCGGGGCTGCGCGCGCTCGCCATCGTCGACGACGAGGGCCGGGAAATCCGCGGCGATGTGGAAGGCATCCGTTCCGGTCTTTATCCCTTCGACCGCCACCTGCTCATCTACGCCCGCCGCGATCCGCAGGGACGGGTGGAACCGGTCGCACGCGCGTTTCTCTGCCTGGCACTGTCGCCACAGGGCCAGCACCTCATCGCTTCCGGCCGCCGCGGCTACCTGCCGCTCAATGCAGGCGAGGTCGAGGACGCGCAACGTGCGCTGGGCGGCTGCCCCTGATGCGGCGTCCGGCATGGATGCGGCAACGGCCAGACAAGGAAGCCCGGCACTGGCGTCCCAGTGCCGGGCTTCGGAGCGCATCGCTGGGGGAGGATGTGCCGGATTACGGTGCCGGCCTGGCGTAGGACTCGTTGAAGTCGCGGCGCATGGTCTTCTTCTCGACGTTCAGGCGCGCCCATTCCGGATACGGACCGGACAGCAGCAGCGCCTTGTACGGATCCTTGACCGATGCCTTGCGGTCGAACTCGGCCTGGTTGGCGTACTCGGTGACCAGGAAGGCGCGCGGGTTCTTCAGGTCGCCGCTGGCCTGGCGCTCCAGGTACATCGTGTAGCGGGTCATGATGCCGGAGTGGTACTGGTTGTCCATGTTCGGGTCGATGTAGTCCTCCGAGTACTCCTTGTAGGCCTGCGGCGACACGAAGGTTTCGTACTGGCTGACGACGTAGACCGACTGGTCCGGATTGTTCTTCCTGCTGACGCGCTCGGTCATGACATCGACGCGGCTGCTCAGCACGTCCGGACCGAGGTCGGCGGCCGGGCTGGCCTTCCACTGCTCGTAGGCCGTTTCACTGGGGAACTTCACGACCGCCAGTTCATCGAAACCCGAGCCATAGCCGGGTTTTTCCTCGAAGGCGTATTCCTTCACCACGCGCACTTCCGAGGCGATGCCTTCGTCCTTCAGTGCGCGCAGCTTCTGCGCGAAATCGGCCGGTGCGGCCTTGCCCGGCGGCGCCCAGACGATGACGCTGGCCGGTTCCGCCGCGGCGGCCGTTGCGGCCGGCGGAGCGGCCGCCTGGGTGGATGCCGGTGCGGGGGTTTCCTGCTTGCCGCAGGCGACCAGCGCCATGCAGGCGAGCGCGATGCCGAATACCTGGGTGGTCCGGACTTTGGCTTGGTGCTTCATCTTCTTCTCCATTTGCAACGAGAGGTTCCGGCACTGCGCCATGCGGGCGAGGCCGGATTCCCGTCCCGAAGGACGGGAGCGGGGTCAGTGCGCCGGTACGGCCAGCGTCCAGCTCTGGGTGGTGCGCAGTTCTTCCTTCAGTGCGGACTGGCGCGCGTATTCCTTGTCCGCGCGGGCGATGTCCTCGCTGAGCTTGGCCTTGATCGGCTCGGCTTCCTGCTCGGTCTTCGCGTCGGTGTACTCGAGCACCAGCAGCGCGCGGCCGCCGGCGTTGCGTTCCAGGTACATCGCGTAGCGGGTGAGGATGCCGTGGTCGACCTGCGAATCCAGGTACCGGGTCAGGTAGCCGTCCACCCATGACTGCATCGCCTCGCGCGGCGAATTCAGGGTGTAGTAGCTGATCTTGTACATGGGCCTGGCGTTTGCCGGCGGCGCCTTGCCGCCCTGGGTCATCACGTCGGCGATGGACAGCTGCAGCGGCGCGGCCAGCGCGGTCGCATTGGCCTGCTGCCATGCGGTCATCTGCGCCTGGCCGCTGAAATGCAGGGTGGCCATCGAGCCGAAGCCGGAGGGCTTCTCGCGCTTGAGGCTGTCCACCCACACGACGTTGCCGGGGCCAAGCGCCTTGCGCCACGCCTCCACCTGGGTGGAAAGGGCGGCCGGGTGCGCGCTGCCCTCCGGCACCACCACCACCATGTCCGAGGCCACGCGGCCGGGACCGGCGAAGGCCGACGTGGCGCAGAGGGCCATCGCCGCCAGCAGCGGAACGCGGGTGAGGTTCTTTGCGAGATTCCTGTTCGAAACTTTCATTGGATCCACCTTGGAGAGTGAAGACACGTGATGAGGGCGGCGTGGCGGCAGCCGACGAGAACCACCGCCATGCCTTTTGGGGAGGAAGCGTTGCAGGAAGTGCACCGCGTGCATGGCGCATCACTCCATGCACGGGCTTGGCATCTCACTTCCGGTTGAGGATTTCCCGGCTCTGCCCGGCCTGGAACTCGCGCAGCGGCAGGAACACGCCCTGCTCGCGCACCACCTCCTGGCCTTCACGGCTCAGGATGAAGCGCAGGAACTCCTCCAGTTCCGGCGGCAAGGGCTTGCCCGGCTCCTTGTTGAGGTTGAAATAGACCAGCCGGCCCAGCGGATAACGCGCGGTGGCGACGTTCTCGTAGCTGGGCGACACCGCCTCGCTGCCGTTCTCGACCACCAGCGGCAGCATGCGCACCGGCGCATCGATGTAGGCCAGGCCGGAGTAACCCAGTGCGTAGCGGTCGGAGGCGACCTGCGTGGCCAGCGGGAACACCAGCTTCTCGTAGTGCAGGTCCTCGCGCCATTCGCCGCGCTTGCCGCCATGATCGAGGATGCGCTGGCGGATGAATTCCTCGAAACCGTTCCACGGCTTGATCGCATGCACGTGGATCGGCTTGTCGGCCCATTCGCCGGTCAGGCCGAGCTGACCCCAGGTGGTGATCGGCGTACCACCGCGATGGCGGGTGCTGGAGAAGATCGCGTCGATCTGCTCGTAGCTGAGCTGGCCGATGGGATTGTCCGGGTGCACGAAAAAGCCCATCGCATCCAGAAAACCATAGTGCCGGTAGCTGCCGCCGGCGATCGGGATGCTGGTCGGCGCATAACCGAAGCGCGCGTCGAACTCGCTCAGATCTTCGGGCTTGAGTTCGCGCGAGACGAACACGAAGTCGGCCGCGTCCTTGATCAGCTCCTTGGTGCCGAGGCTGCCGGCGAACGGTTGCTTGATGCTCAATTCCACCTTCGGGTGGTATTGGCGGAAGCGTTCGAACCAACGGCCAACCAGATCCACCAGCACGTCCGACGAGCCACCGCTGAAACTGCCGCGCAGCCTGGTCTTGGTCGGCACATAAGCCGGCAGCTGCGCGTCCAGCATTGGTTGCAACAGCTCCGGTTGCGGCAGCGTGCGACCACGCTGCTTGCCGGCTTCCTTTTCTTCCTCGCTCTGCGGCGCATTGGTTTTCAGCGGCGCTTCCAGCCACTGCACCGGGCCAGCCGGTACGTTCAATTTCACCGTCGTTGCCGCCGGGCCGGCCGCCTGCAACGTGCCGCATACGCCCAGCAGAATTGTGGCCAGCAATAGGGGCTTTGTTTTTTTCATCGAACTCACCACAGCGGAATCCTCACGGAGAAGGTGATGTTGCGGGGCATGCCGGGCACGACGCCGTTCTCGTTGGTCGTGGTGTTGACGCCTTCGAAGTAGTGCTTGTCGAATAGGTTGCCGACCTTCAGCGTCAGGTCGTAGCGGCCAGCCAGCCTGTAGTAGAAGGCCAGGTCGGCCACGGTGTAGGAGGGGAGCATCAGCACGCGTGGATCGGCCAGGCTGGGCAGGCTGCCTGGGGTCTCGCTGTTGTGGTTGACGCCGGCGCCGATGCCGAAGTCGTGCAGTGCCGAGCCTTCCGGGAAGTCGTAACGGGCCCAGAGGTGGCCGGAGTTCTTCGATGAATTGGTCAGCTGCGCGTCCACCAGGGGCGCGGTGCGGGCGCTGTAGGTTTCCGACACATAGGCGTCGGTGTAGGCCCAGCCGCCGATGAGCTGCAGGTTCCGGGTGACGGCGTAGTTCAGCTCGAGCTCGACGCCCTTTGAGCGCTCGGCGCCTACCTGCTGCGAACAGACGCCGGCGACCCCCGGGTTGCACGGCGCGGTGGCCAGCGAATTGCGTTTTTCGATGTCGAACAGTGCCAAGGTCGCGTTCAACCGGCCGCCGAGCAGTTCGGTCTTGGCGCCGATTTCGTACTGCCGGCCTTCCTGGGGAGCGAACGCATTGACGCTGCCGGCGGCGTTCTGGGCACCGGCTGCCTGCGGGATATAGGACGTCGAGTAGCTTGCGTAGAAGGTCCACTCCGGGGACGGCATGAACAGCAGGCCGGCGGTGGGCAGGAGCTTGCTTGCCGATGCCATGGATCGGGTCGGCGGTGCGGTCGGCGGCTGCTGCAGCTTGGCGTCCTGCTTCTCATGCGCATGGCGCAGGCCAAGATTGAGCTTCCAATGCTCGGCCAGGGTCATGAGGTCGGAAACATAGACGCCGGTGGAGGTATTGGTGGTGATCCGGCGGTTGAGGCTGCCCAGCGGCATGCTGCTCAACGGGGGCGCCACGCCATGGACCGGGTGATAGACGTTGATGTTGCACGGGTGGCTTGCCACGGCCGGGCAGTCGTAGAACTGGACGCGCTCGAAGTCCGACACGTCGGTGCCATAGGTCAGGCCAAGCAGCGCCTTGTGTTCGACCGGCCCGGTGCTGAAGGGCAGCGAGAAACTGCCGTCGAAATAGTCGTAATCGCGCCGGTTGGACTGCTGGCGGGCGCGCCGGCGCAGGGTCACGCCATCGGCAAGCACGCCCACGTTGTCATAGCCCTGCACGTACTCTTTGCCGCGCACGCTGCGGCCGGCCAGGCTCAGGCTTGCGCCGCTCTGGAAGTAGTGGCTGTAGGCCGCCGTGGCGGAGAAGCCGGTTTCCTCCGCGGTATCGCCGGGCTCCTGGTAGCGGGTGCGGATGTCGGCGATTCTGCTGGCGTCCTTGTCGGGCGCGACCAGGTACTGCGAGTCATAGGAATTCTTCTGGGTCCGGTACTCGAATGCCGTGCGCAGTTGCGAGGCATCGGACAGGTTCCAGAGCAGGCTGGGGGCAAGGTAGGTGCTCCGGTTCCATACGTCGCGACGGAAACCGTCGCCATCCGAGTGCTCGGCGATCACCCGGTACAGCACGCTCTCGTCCGCGGTCACCGGGCCGGTCATGTCCAGCCCCGCGCCGAAGCCGCTGGCGTCGCCAAAGCCGATGCCGGCGCCGTCATAGGTGGAACCTCGGACATAGAGCTGCCCGGCCGGCTTTGCCTGCGGCTTCTTGGTGATGATGTTGACGAAGCCGCCGGGTTGCCCGCTGCCGTACAGCACCGAGGCCGGGCCCTTCACGACTTCGATGCCCTCGGCGGCGAAGGTGGGGGGCGAGCCGAAACGGCCGGATACGCCGGGAAGGCCATCGACCATGATGGTGCTCTTGTCGGCATTGGTGCTCTTGAAGCCGCGGATGGAGATGTCGTAGCCGGTATTGCCGCCGCGCCGCACGCCGGTCATGTAGTTGTACAGGTCGGCGATGCTGGTGGTCTCGATCGCCTTCATGAAGTCGTCGCTGTAGGCCGCCACCGAATACGGCGTCTCCATGACCGTGAGGTCCTGCTTCATCGCGCTTCTGGCGCCCTGGGCGACGAACGTGGCCTGGACCTGGACCGCGTCCAGCATGGTTGCCGCATCCGCGTCCTTGCCCGCTGCAGTCTGTCCTTGGGCGCCATCCTGCGCCTGGGCGCCCTGTACCAGGCTCATCAGCACGGCAACGGCAAGCAGGTTCTGTTTCATGGTCATGATCTCCCCTCCCAAGGTGATCGGGCAGGTACGTCGAATCGCGGATGGATGGGCGCCGCCATGTGGTCCGGCGGCGCCCGTGTCCCGTACCGCCGCCGGCCTTGCGGGGCGGCGGCCGGGGTCAAGGAGCGGTCAGCAGCCAGGCCAATGCGGCGCCATAGACGCGCTGGCCGTCGTCGGTCAGGTCGGGGAAGCGCGGCGCATCCAGCGGGAACAGCACGCGGCGTGCCGGCGCTACCGCATCGTTGGCCATCGTCGCGCCCTTCTCGAAGGCGAACATCGTCGCGTGCTCGGGCTGGTTGGGGATGGTGGCGATCACCTGCGCGCCGGCCGGCGGACGCGACCAGGCCAGTACGCCCGGCGTCGTATAGAGCTTGAACTGACCGGCCGGCATGCCGGCGGCGATCGGATGGTAGGCGCGCACCACGCTCACATAGTTCTCCGGCGGGTACAGGCTTTCCTTGTGGTCGTTGACGCCGTAATCGGTGTTGCGGCGGCGACTCACCATGCCCAGCGCGTCCACCGCCTTGGCCTCCAGCAGCATCACCGGAATCTTCACGTCCGCGTACTTGATGCCCAGCTTGTACTTGTTGGTGCTGGCCGAGACGATCACCAGGTCCATGCCCTGCGCGCGGCTGTCCGGTTCCATGTGGTCGGCGGTGTGCACCTCGAAGCCCAGCGACTTCAGCCAGGCCAGCTGCGCCTGGTCAGAAGCCTCGTTCTCCGGCCACGGCAGGTCGTAGCGGCGCACGAACAACACCTTCTTGCCCTTGGCCAGATTGGCCAGCGTGGCGCGCTGCTGCGCTGGCGATGCCGAGGCCGGCGCCTGCGGCGCGCTGACCGCCCAGCGCAGGGCGGCGTCGAACAGTCGGCGCCCGCCGAACCAGGCGAACTCCTTGGGGTCCTGCGCGGCCGGGCCCTGCGCGTCGGACAGGATCGACCAGCTGTTGTTGCCCAGGAACAGACCGACGCGGCGGGCCGGGGCGACCGCTTCGCCCACCATCAGCGCATTGCGTTCATAGGAGAACACCGCCGCCTGGTCGAGTTCGCCGCCGAACACCACGGCGATGTCGGCGCCGCGGCTCGGCTTGCCCCAGCTCGGGTCGGTGACGCCGCCGCTGAACAGCAGCGGTGCGAACATCCCGTGCGGAATGCGCGCCGCGCGCAGGATCGGATTGGTCGAGCTGGTGGCATGCGCGTAGTAGTCGGCATGGTTCTCGTTGTGGAACGGCTTTTCGCGCACCACCGAGAAGTCTTCGTGCAGCTTGTCGCCGGTCATGCCCAGCAGCGGGAAGCTGTAGGCGCTCCAGGTGACGATGGGCGTGCGCAGGTCGCGGTAGCGGTTGCCCAGCTCGCGGGCGTTGACCGTGGAGGAGATCAGCACCAGGTCCTTGCCGTTGGCGGCGGTGACCGGATCGGTGGCCGATGCGGTGGTCACCTGTGCGCCGAGCGTGCCCAGGTAGTCGCGGATCAGCGGGTCGTCGTTGGGCGCGTCCTTGGCGGTCTTGCCGATGACGAACAGGATCTGTTTGCCCTTCAGGGCGTCGTCGCGGACCTCCTGCGCAAGTGCGGGTGCAGTGACGAGGAACGCGGTGACGAGAGTGATGCGGTGCAGATTCTTCAACATGATGGTTTCCCCGTATGCCGTCACTTGCCGATGACCAGGACGCCGTTGGCGCCGGTGACGAATGCCCGCCCGCTCTTGCCGTCGAACGCGGCGGCGCTGCCGCCGCCGATGCCGGCCTTGCTGGCCTCCAGCGACGGGGTGAGCTTGGCGTTCTGGACCACGTCCAGGGTGCCGTCGGCATTGGGCATGAACAGCCGCACCAGCCGCGCCGGCGCGTACTGGATGGCGACGCCGGCCGCGCCCTTGCCACCGGTCTCGACCACGCCGAGCATCTGGCCCGGATCGGGATCGACCACGATCATCTTGCCGTTGCCGGTGGAGACGTAGATGCGGCGTTCCTTGATGTCGTTGGCCATCGCGGTGGGCGCCTTGCCCGGCCATACCGAGATGGCGCCCAGCGGCGAGAGCTTCGCGGTATCGACGACGTGCAGCACGTCATTCGCCTCATCGGCGACGAACAGGTTGCCGCGGCCATCGGCCGAGGCGCCGCGCAGGCGCCCGCCCAGTTTCAGGCTGCCGCGGCTGGCGCCGTTCTTCGCATCCAGGACCGCCAGCTGGCCGTTGCCGGCATTGGAGACATAGACCACGCCGCGCGCCGGGTCGTACTCCAGTTCGCGCGGTTCGCTGCCGCCGGAGCGGACGGTCTGCAGCACCGCCAGACTCTGCAGGTCGAACACCAGCACGTTGCCGCCGTCGGCGCTGCTGGCATAGCCGCGCCCGAGGTCGAGTGCGAGTGCGATGCCGCCGACCGCGCCGTTCACGGCGATCGTGCCCTTGCGCTCGCCGCTGTCGATGTCGAACACATCCACGCCGCCCTGGCGGCCCGCGTACAGCCGGCGTCCGGCTTCATCCACCTTCAAGGCCTGCGCCGGCGATGCCGCGGCACCGGACAGCGTGCCCAGCACCTTGTATTCCTGCGCCGGCGCGGTGACCGGCATCAGCACCGTCGCCAGCAACAGCGAGCCAAGAACTCCCGTGATCGCTTTCATTCTCTTCCCCGTGTTTTCGATGGGCGTGCCGCCGGCACGCGATGCCGTTGCTTCCTGCCGCAGCAGCGGGAACGCCGCTGGCCGGCACGACGATGGCCATTGCTCTCCGTTCCCCGTCACCACAGCGGGATCCTCACGGAGAAGGTGATGTTGCGCGGCGTGCCCGGCACCACGCCGTTCTCGTTGAACGTTGAGTTCACGCCTTCGTAGTAGCGCTTGTCGAAGACGTTGCCGAACTTCAGGGTCAGGTCGTAGCGGTCGTGCAGCCTGTAGTAGAGCGCCAGGTCGGCCACGGTGTAGGACGGCAGCATCAGCACGCGCGGGTCGGCCAGGGTCGGCAGGCTGCCGGCCACCGCGCTGCTGTAGCTGGCGCCGGCGCCGATGCCGAGGTTGCGCAGCGCGCCTTCCGGGAAGTCGTAGCGCACCCAGAGGTTGGCCGACTTCAGCGCCGAGTTGGTCAGCTGCGCGCCAACCAGCGGCGCGGTCCTGGCGGCATAGGTCTTCGATACATAGGCGTCGGTATAGGCGATACCGCCGATCACCTGCAGGTTGTCGGTGGCCTGGAAGTTGACCTCCAGCTCCGCGCCCTTCGAACGCTCGGCGCCGACCTGCTGCGAGCAGGTGCCGCCGACGCCGGCGTTGCACGCGATCGACGCCAGGGTGTTGCTCTTCTCGATGTCGAACAGCGCCAGCGTCGCGGTCAGGCGGTTGTCCAGCAGCTCGGTCTTGGCGCCGACCTCATACTGCCGGCCTTCCTGTGGATCGAACGGATTGGCGTGTCCCGCCGCATCCTGCACGCCGGCTGCCTGCGGAACGTAGGACGTCGCGTAGCTGGCATACAGGGTCCAGGCCGGGGTCGGATGGAACAGCAGGCCCACCGTCGGCAGTACCGCCGACGTCGACGTCGAGTTGACGGTCAGCGGCGGCGTCTTGCGCTCCTCAGCGCGCTGCCGTTCGCGGGCGTAGCGCAGGCCGAGGTTGACCTTCCAGCGCTCGGTCAGGCTCACCAGGTCCGAGACATAGACGCCGGTGGAGGTATTGCGGGTATAGCGGCGGTTGACAGGTCCGGTCGGGTAGCTGGACAGCGGCGGCGTAACCCCGAACACCGGATGGTAGACATTGACGTTGCACGGATGGCTGGCCACCGCCGGGCAGTCGTAGAACTGGATGCGCTCGAAGTCGGTGCTGTCCACGCCATGGGTCAGGCCGGCGATGAACTTGTGTTCCACCGTTCCGGTGCTGAACGGCAGGGCGTAGTTGCCGTCGAAGTAGTCGTAGTTGCGCTTGTTGGCCTGCTCGCGTGCGCGACGGCGCAGGGTGACGCCGTCGGCCAGCACGCTGACATTGTCGAAGCCGCGGGCATGGTCCTCGCCGCGCACGCTGCGCGTGGCCAGGTTGAGCGTGCCGCCGTTGTGGAAGTAATGCGACAGCGACAGCGTGCTCGACCACGCCTTCTCGTCGGCGACATCGCCGGGCTCCTGGTAGCGGGTACGGATGTCGGCGATCAACCGCGCATCCTTGAACGGCGCGACCAGCTGGTTGTTGTCGTAGGAATTGCGGCGGGTGCGGTACTCGAACGCCGCGTTCAGCACGGTCGCGTCGGTCGCGTGCCAGCTCAGGCTGGGCGCGATGTACTTGCCTTCGTCGAAGCTGCCGCGGCGGAAGCCGTCCTTGTCCGAATACTCGGCCACCACCCG
This sequence comes from Stenotrophomonas sp. 05N423, assembly GCF_056397145.1. Taxonomy (NCBI): domain Bacteria; kingdom Pseudomonadati; phylum Pseudomonadota; class Gammaproteobacteria; order Lysobacterales; family Lysobacteraceae; genus Stenotrophomonas; species Stenotrophomonas sp. 05N423. Next base: position 402,547 of record NZ_JBFTMV010000003.1, on the reverse strand, counting down.
GTACAGCCAGCGCTGCCCGGCATCCAGCGGCCCGGTGAAGTCCGCGCCGACGTTGTAGCCGTTGGCGTCGCCGGCATGCAGGCCGGCGCCCTCGAAGGTGTTGGTGCGGATGTCGAGCAGGGCCGCCGACTGCGCCTTTGGCTTCTTGGTGATGATGTTGACGAAGCCGCCGGGCTGCGCCGCGCCGTACAGGATCGAGGCGGGGCCCTTCACCACTTCGACGCCTTCGGCGGCGAAGGTCGGTGGCGAGCCGAAACGGCCGGCCACGCCGGGCATGCCGTCGACCATGATCGCGTTCTTGTCGGCCTGGGTGGTCTTGAAGCCGCGGATCGACACGTCATAGCCGCTGTTGCCGCCACGGCGCACGCCGGTCATGTAGTTGTACAGATCGGCGATGCTGGTGGTCTCGATCGCCTTCATGAAGGAATCGCCGTAGCCGGACACCGAATACGGTGTCTCCATCACGGTGAGTTCCTGCTTCATCGCGCTCTTCGCGCCCTGGGCGATGAACTTCGCATCCACCGTCACCGCATCGAGCGTGGTGGCGTCATGGCCCCCCGCATGCGTGGCGGGCGGTTCGCCCGATTGCGGCGCGACGGCCTCTTCGGCACCGGCGGCCTGCGCCAGTCCCAGCATGATGGCCATCGCCAACAGATTCATTCGATTCACGATTCCCCCTCCCAAGGCAATCAATGATGCGTTTTGTCCTTGTTGCCGGAGCCGCCGCGACGTGCGGCGACTTCCGCGTTGCACAGCTCCATCAGGATGCGAAGAAGGGGAAGACGCCCCCGACGATCGCGGTGACCAACATCAGCAGGCAGATCAGCACCGCCCACTTCAAAGTGAATTTCTGGTGGTCGCCGAACTCCACCTTTGCCAGCCCGACCAGCAGGTAGGTCGAAGGCACCAGCGGGCTGAGCAGGTGCACCGGCTGGCCGATCAGCGAGGCGCGCGCCATTTCCACCGGCGTGATGCCGTAGCTGCCAGCCGCCTGCGACACCACCGGCAGCACGCCGTAGTAGAAGGCGTCGTTGGAAATGAAGAAGGTGAACGGCATGCTCGCCACCGCGGTGATGGTGGCCAGGTACGGACCCCAGGCATCGGGGATCACCGCCAGGAAGCTGTCGGACATCGCCTGGACCATGCCGGTGCCGGACAGGATGCCGGTGAACACGCCGGCAGCGAAGATCACCGCCACCACTGGCATCGCGTTCTGCGCATGCTCGGCGATGCGCTCGCGCTGCAGCTTCACGCATGGGTAGTTGATGACCACCGCGATGGAGAAAGCCACCATGAACAGTACCGACAGCGGCAGCACGCCCAGGATCAGGCAGGTCATCAACGCGACGGTCAGCAGCGCGTTGATCCACAGCAGCCTGGGCCGCTTCAGGCGCTGGGCGCTTTCATCGGCCGCGAGGAACTCACCGATGCCGCTTTCCTTCGCGCCATCCAGGTCGATGACGCCCAGCCGCGCACGCTCGCGCTTGCCCAGCACCCACGACAGGCCGATGACGCCGGCCACGCCGACCACCATGGCCGGGATCATCGGTACGAACACGTCCGAGGCCTCGACCTGCAGTGCGCTGACCGCACGCGCCAGCGGGCCGCCCCAGGGAGTCAGGTTCATCACGCCGCCGGCCAGCATGGCCACGCAGGTCAGGCTCAGCGCATCCATGCCCAGGCGCCGGTACAGCGGCAGCATCGCGGCGGTGACCAGCATGTAGGTGGTGGAGCCGTCGCCGTCCAGCGATACCACCGCGGCGAGGATCGCCGAGCCCATGACCACCTTGAGCGGATCGCCGCCCACTGCCTTGACGATGCGCTTGACCACCGGGTCGAACAGGCCGGCGTCGATCATGATGCTGAAGTAGAGGATGGCGAACATCAGCATCACGCCGGTCGGCGCCAGCGTCTTGATGCCGTCGAGCATCATCTTGCCCAGGTCCGAGCCGCCGAATCCGCCGATCAATGCGAACAGGATCGGCACCGTGACCAGGGCCACCAGCGGCGACAGCCGCTTGGTCATGATCAGGGTCATGAACACGACCACCATTCCGAATCCAAGCAGGGTCAGCACCATCCGCTCCTTATTCCCGACACCGGGTTTCCCGTGACCGCGGCAATGGCATGCCGCCCCTGTTCCTGGCCATCCGATGCGCGGGGCATCCCGACCGTGGAGCGATACTAGGCAGCGCATGCTGTCGATGACCTGACATTGCGACGCAGCAAAGGAGGCGGGGGAACGTGCTGGAAAAGAGCGCATCGGCATCGCGCGGGAGCGCGCCTTTATGCGCGGTGGAGCGTTGCCGGGAAAGTCGCGGCGCGCGCCGGGATGCGCTCCCGCGGGGCGGTCGATGCGCGGGAGCTACCGGCCCGCTTCGCGGGTACCGCGCCGGTCCAGGATGACCCGCCACGTATCGAGCATCTGCTGCCGCTTCTGCTGGTCCAGGTACACCAGCAGGCCTGGACCGAGCGCGATGGGGCGCAGCACGCCGATCTGCGATTCGTTGACGCCGAGGCGCTCGTACACGCCGTCCAGCTCCTTGCGGATCGGCGGCAGGCCGCACTGTGCGGCCATCACCTGCTGCCCGCGTACCGACAGCAGGTATTCCAGGAAGCGATGCGCCAATACCGGGTTGGGTGCGTTGCGGGCGATCATGACCGTGCGCGCAACCACCAGCGTGTGGTCGCGCGGGTACACCAGCATCAACCGCCGGCCGGCATCGGGCCGCGCGCGCGCATATGAGCCCAGCAGGTTGTAGCCGGCCACCAGTTCGCCGGATTCGATGCGGTCAAGCAGGGTGGCGGTATGTTCCTCGACCTGCACGCCGACATCGCCCAGCGCCTCCACCAGCGCGCCGAACTCGCTGCTGTGGCGCACGTCCTGCGAGGCGAGCAGGTAGCCCACGCTGCTGCGCGAGATGTCGTAGGTGCCGATGCGCCCGCGCCAGAACGCCGGGTCGCGGCGGATCTCGTCGACCAGTTCGGCGCGCGACTGCGGGATGCGCCGCCCCTTCATCGCCGCGCGGTTGAACACCATGACCGCCGGTTCGAAAGTGAAGCCGAACGCTTCATCGCGCCAGCGCGCCCACGACGGCAGCGCGCCGGCGCTTGGCGAGCGGTGCGCGGCCGCGTAGCCGTCGTTGACCAGCTTGACCTGCAGGTCCATCGCCGTGCTGATCAGCAGGTCGGCACCGCGCACGCCGGCGTCGGCCTCGCGCACGAAGCGCTCGTACTGCGGGGTGGCGTCGATGTTCTCGTAGCGCACGCCGATGCCGGGATGCACGCGCTGGAAATCGACCAGCAGCGGCTCGAACACCGCCGTGTCCAGCGTACTGTAGAGCGTGATGCTGCCTTCAGGCTCGCCCGGCGCCGGGTAGTCCTTGGCGTCCGCGCGCGGCACCAGCGCGGACAGGACCAGCAGCCAGCAGAGACGCCTCATCGCTTTCCTCCGAATTCCAGGCACACGGTCAGGCCACCGCCTTCGCGGTCGATCAGTTCGATGGTCCCGCCATGGCTCCTGACCACGCGCGAGACGATCGCCATGCCCAGGCCGGCGCCCCCGGCCTGGGTGTCGCCGCGCTCGAAGCGGCGGAACAGGCGCGCGCGATCCGCGGGCGCGATGCCCGGACCGTGGTCGGATACGGCCACGCGGTAGCCGTCCTGCGTCTGCCGCAGCACGACGTCCACTTCCGCATCCGGGCCGCTCATCCCGCGCGTGCCATGGCGGATCGCGTTGTCCACCAGGTTCTTGATCGCCTCGCCCAGCAGCACCGCATCGCCACGCATCGGTGCCTGCACGGTGTCGCTGGTGAAGCCGACCTGCACATCGTCGGAAACCGGCACCGCATCGCGCAGGGCGCGCTTGATGACCTCCACCAGGTCCAGCGGTTCGAAGTCGCGGGCGTCGGCGCGGTGCATCACCATCGCATCGCTGAGCAGCTGGTTCACCAGCCGGGTCAGGCGCGCGGCATTGCGCTCCACCTTCAGCAGGCCACGCCGTATCTGCTCCGGTTCCTCCTCGTCCAGCGCCATTTGCGCCTGCGCACGCAGGGCCGCCAGCGGTGTGCGTATCTGGTGGGCGGCATCGCCGATGAAGGCGCGCAGGGTGTCGATGTTCGCTTCCAGCCGGTACATGAAACCGTTCATCGCATCGACCATCGGTCCGACCTCGGCCGGCACCGGCACGCGCACCGGATGCAGGTCATGCGGCTCGCGCGTGGCCAGGTCGGCGCTGATCGCCTCCAGCGGCCGCAGTGCGCGGCCCACGCCCAGCCAGGCCAGGCCGAGCGCCCCCATGGTCAGCAGGGTGATCGGCAGCAGCGCGCCCAGCAGCAGGTCGCTGGCCAGTTCCTCGCGCGCGTGCCGGGTCTGCCCGACCTGCACCCATACCCAGCCGCGCAGGCCGGGCTGCGCCAGCTGCCGTCCCAGCACCACGAAGCGCACGGTCTCGCCGCGGTAGGCGGCGTCGAAAAAGCGCGGGATCGGCACTTCCGACGGCTCCTGCTCGGCGGCGTGCATCGCCGGTATCCCGGGCAGGTCGCCGTAGCCGGTGATGGTCTTCCCGTCGGGGCCGAGCACGCGGTAGAAGACGCGGTCTTCCGGCGCGGCCGACAGCATGTCCAGCGCGGCGTAGGGCAGGTCCACGCGCACCTGGGTGCCGTCCATCGACAGGGTCTCGGCGATGGACAGCGCCGAGCCGGTGAGCAGCCGGTCGTAGGAAAGATCGGCCGCGCGCAGGCCGTAGACCCGCGCAGCGACGTACATCACCACCGTGCCGACCAGGAACAGCAACGCCAGGCGCAGCACCAGGCGCGCCTTGAGCGAGCCGGCGCGCTCACGCATGGGCGGTGTCGCCGGCTTCGGCCACGTAACCCAGGCCGCGCATGGTGCGGATGGTCAGGTGCGCGCCGAGCTTGCGCCGCAACCGCCCCACGTAGACCTCGATGGCGTTGGCGCCGGCCTCGTCGTCGAAGTCGAACAGCTGCGAACAGATGTCTTCCTTGCTCAACACCCGGCCGAGGTTGCCGATCAGGATCTCCAGCAGGCGGTATTCGCGGCGCGGCAGGTCCAGCAGGGTGTCGGCGAGCATCACCGTCTTCGATCCGCGGTCGAACACCAGCGCGCCGACGGTGGTCACGCCCGAGGCGATGCCCTGCGAGCGCCGCAGCAGGGCGCGGCAGCGCGCATCGAATTCGCGGATGTCGAACGGCTTGGACAGGTAGTCGTCGGCGCCGACATCCAGCGCGTCCACCCGGTCCTCGATCTGCGAACGCGCGGTCAGCATCAGCACCGGCGTGCGGTCGCCGCGCGCGCGCAGGCCGCGCAGGATCGCGAAGCCATCGCGGCGCGGCAGGCCGATGTCGAGTATCACCAGTTCGTATCCCTGGTAGCGCAGCACCTCGTCGGCGGTCTGCCCGTCGCGCTGCCAATCGACGGCATGTCCCTCGCGCTTGAGCCTGCGCTGGACGGCGTCGCCCAGGTCGCCGTCGTCTTCAACCACCAGTATCCGCATGTCCACATCTCGATAAAGGCAACACGAGCGTCCTTCCCCATCGCGTGCGCGGACGTCAGCTTCATGACAGGTCCGCTTTTTACTTTGCACGCGTGCATAGCTATGCGGCAGGTGGAGCGCGCAAGTCAATCTGCACCGCGCAACCGTCGTCAGCGGGATATCAGCGGCCCACGGCCAGCATCACCGCCACCGCAGCGATGCATTCCTCCCATGCGTCCATGGCGGGAAAAACGCGCCCGCACGCTTTCCGTCCCGGGGACGACGGTGCCGGCAACGATGGATCACAGCCGCACCGTGCATGCACGGCGGCGGACGAAACGAGGAAACGCTCATGCAGTTGCAGTCGTTCTTCCGTACACCGCAACAACGCCGCCCGGAATTCCGCTCGCGGCTCTGCCTGGCCCTGGCCGGGTGCCTGCTGGCGATGGGCGCCATGCCGGCGATAGCGCAGTCGCTGACTCCCCAGGAGCGCGAGGAGATCGTCGAACAGCTGCGCCAGCTGCGCGAGCAGCAGGCGAGCATCCTCGAGGCGCAGCAGAAGCTGGAAACGCGCCTCGGCGTGGCCGGCGTACCGGCGGCGCCAGTGCCAGCGCCCGTGGTCGCCGCCGCCCCGGCCCCGGCCGCCAGCAGTGCGCTGGACCGGCTGAAGGTGAGCGGCGACCTGCGCCTGCGCAGCCAGCACGACCGCTCCGACAACGATGCCCGCGACCGCACCAGTGCTCAGGTGCGCGCCCGCGTCGGCGCCACCTATGCGGTCAACGACCGTCTCACCATCGGCGGCCGCCTGGTCACCGGCGATGCCAAGGACCCCAACAGCACCGACGTGCAGTTGTCCAAGTGGCTGGACGATTTCGAGGTCAGCCTCGACATGGCCTATGCCCAGCTCGACTTCGGCGACCTGAAGCTGTACGGCGGCAAGTTCCCGCAGCCGTTCGCCCGCACCGACCTGGTCTGGGATGGCGACGTCAATCCGCAGGGCGTGGCCGCGACCTACAAGCATGCGCTGGGCAACGGCGGCGCGTTCCGCAGCAGCGGACTGTTCTTCGTGGTGAACGAGGACGCCAAGCTGCCGGACAGCACCATGGCCGGCCTGCAGGTCGGCTACGATTCGCCGGCCTACGGCGGCTTCAAATACGACGCATCCGCCGCCTACTACCGCTACAGCCTCGGCAACATGGTCAACGCCGACTCCGGCGACTGGCGCACCAACCGGCTGCGGCCCGATGGCAGCTACCTGTCCGACTATGAGCTGGTGGACGTGCTCGTCGGCGGCACCTGGCAGGGCGCCAACGAGCGCTGGCCGCTGCGCGTGGTCGGCGATTACGTGAAGAATCTCGGCGCGGTCGACGGCCAGGACACCGGCTTCGGCGTGGACGTCAGCCTCGGCCGGGCCAGCAAGCCGGGCGACTGGCGCGTCACCTACGGCTATGCGCAGACCGATGTGGATGCGGTGATGGCGGCGTTCTCGCAGGACAACATCGGCATCGCCACCAACTACAAGCTGCATTCGCTGACGGTGGACTACACGCCGATGCCCAAGACCATGGTCAGCGCGATCTGGTACCACTACAAGCCCAACGATCCGGCCTACGCCGGCGCCAACCAGCCGGGCGACTGGCTGGACCGCCTGCGTCTGTTCTTCCTCGTCAACTTCTGAGCCGGCGGTGGCGGCCCCGCGCCGCCACCGCGCACACACGGGACCCGCGCATGGCAATCAATGGAAAAGCACTGGCCGCCGGGCTCGTGGTGCTGGCCGCGGTCGTGGCCGTCGGTTTCTACTACAAGGGCGGCAGCAAGGGCGCCGCCAAGCCCAAGGCGGCGCCGCTGGTCAGCGTCACCCGCGCGCAGGCGGTCGATCTGCCGGTGCGCATCGACAGCCAGGGCCACCTGGTGCCGCTGAAGCAGGTCGACGTGCGCGCGCAGATCAGCGCGCGCCTGCGCGCGATCCATTTCCGCGAAGGCGACGACGTGCGTGCCGGGCAGCTGCTGTTCACCCTGGATGATGCCGAACTGGATGCCCAGCTCGAGCGCACCCGTGCGCAGGCGACCCAGGTCAAGGCGCAGCTGGAGGACGCGCAGCGCGCACTCGCGCGTGGACGCGAACTGGTCGGTACCGGCTACATTTCCTCCAGCGCGCTGGACACGCTGGCGGCCAACGTCAAGACGCTCGAGGCGCAGCGTCGCGCCGCACAGGCCGAGATTGAAGCGGCGCGGGTGCAGGTGGCGCATGCCCGCATCACTTCGCCGATGGACGGCAAGGCCGGCGCGCTGGTGCTGCACGAGGGCAGCCTGGTGCAGGCCGGCGACAGCACGCCGCTGGTCAGCGTGCTGCAGTTCGACCCGATCGCCGCCGAGTTCGCCCTCCCGGAACACTACCTGGACGCCCTGCTCGCCGCGCGCGAACGCAACCAGGTACGCGTGCGCGTGCAGGCGCCGGACGGCGGCATGCTCGACGGCGAGCTGTTCTTCATCGACAACCGGGTCAACCCGGCCACTGGCACGCTGCAGTTGAAGGCGCGCTTCCCCAATCCCGCGCATACGCTGTGGCCCGGCGCCTATGCACGGGTGGAACTGATGGCCGGCAGCGATCCGGGCGTCATCGTGCTGCCGCCACAGGCGATCCTTGAAGGGCCGGACGGCCACTTCGTCTACCGGCTCGGCGACGACCGCAAGGTGCGGGCGCAGGCGGTGACGCTGCTGCGCATCCAGGAGCAGAACGCGGTGGTGACCGGCGTCGCCGATGGCGACCAGGTGGTGGTGGAGGGCAACCAGAACCTGCGCGACGGCGGCGAAGTGCAGGTCGCCGAGGCGCCCGTCGCCGGCGGCAAGCCATGAACATCTCCCGGCTGTGCCTGCAGCGCCCGGTCGCCACGCTGCTGCTGTGGATCAGCGTGATCGTCGCCGGCATCGTCGCCTGGTTCCACCTGCCGATCGCCGCGTTGCCGAACTACGAGACGCCGGTGATCGAGGTCAAGGCCAAGCTGCCCGGCGCGAGCCCGGAGAACATGGCCGCCTCGGTGGCGACGCCGCTGGAGAAGGAATTTTCCGCCATCCCCGGCCTGATCGGCAGCAGCTCGGAGAACATCCAGGGCGAGAGCGTGATCCTGCTGGAGTTCTCCGCGCGCCGCGACATCGACGCCGCCGCGGCCGACGTGCAGGCCGCGCTGTTCCGGGTCAGCCGCTCGCTGCCCACGGAGATGAGCACGCCGCCGTCCTACAGCAAGGTCAATCCGGGCGATGCGCCGATCCTCAAGCTCGGCATCAGTTCGCCGACCATGCCGCTGTCCGAACTCAATGCCTACATCGACGAGCTGGTGATCCCGGCTTTGTCCACGGTCGATGGCGTGGCCCAGGTGGTCGCCAAGGGCCGCAAGCGCTACGCGGTGCGCGTGCAGGCCGATCCGGCGCGGCTGGCGGCGCTGGACCTGACCCTGCTGGACGTGGCCAACGCGCTGAAGACCGCCAACGCCAACACCGCGCTCGGCCAGCTGGACAGCAGCCGGCAGATGATGATGGTGCAGATGCCCGGCGAGCTGATGCTGGCGCGCGACTTCGCCCAGGTGATCGTCGCCAGCCGCAACGGCCAGGGCATCCGCCTGGCGGACATCGCCCAGGTCCGCGACAGCACCGAGGAAGTGCAGAACGTCAGTGAGGTCAACGGCGTCAACTCGGTGCTGCTGGACATCAAGCGCCAGCCCGGCGCCAACACCGTGCGCACGGTGGACAGCATCATGGCGCTGCTGCCGCGGCTGCAGGCGCAGCTGCCCGGCTCGGTGCGGATCGTCACCCTGGGCGACCGCTCCACCTCCATCCGCGAGGCCATCCACGACGTCAACCTGACCCTGCTGCTGACCATCGCCCTGGTCATCCTGGTGATCCTGCTGTTCCTGCGCCGGCTCACCTCGGCGGCGATCCCGTCGATCAGCCTGCCGATCTCGCTGCTGGGCACCTTCGCGCTGATGCAGGCGATGGGCCTGTCGTTGAACAACATCTCGCTGATGGGCATCACGATTGCGGTTGGCCTGGTGGTGGACGACGCGATCGTGGTGCTGGAGAACGTGATGCGCCACATCGAGCAGGGCATGGCGCCGCGCGATGCCGCGCTGCGCGGCGCGCGCGAGGTCGGCTTCACCGTCGTCTCCATCTCGGTGTCGCTGGTGGCCGTGTTCATCCCGATCTTCTTCATGCCGGGCACTGCCGGCCTGCTGTTCCACGAGTTCGCCATCGTCGTCACCCTGGCCATCCTGGTGTCGGCCGCGGTGGCGCTGACCCTCATCCCCGTACTGGTGCCGATGCTGGTGCGGACCGCACCGCGGCATGACGATGCACCCGGCTGGAACCGCGGCTTCGAGCGCCTGTTCGAGCGCACGCTGGCGCTGTACCGGCATGGCCTGGACTGGTCGCTCGCGCATCCGCGCACGGTGCTGGCCGTCGGCGCCGGGACGCTGCTGCTGACCGCGCTGCTGTACGTCACCTCGCCGCGCTCGTTCTTCCCCGAGGAGGACATCGGCCAGGTCTCGGTGAAGGTCAAGACGCCGCCGGAGATGTCCTTCGAGGGCCGGTTGGCGGTGCTGCGGCGCATCCAGGAGGTGCTGCTGGAGGACGACGCCATCCTCGCCTCGGCCTCGAAGGTGGACCACGACACCACCAAGTTCGACCTGGACCTGAAGCCGCGCGGGCAACGCCCGCCGATGGACCAGGTGCTGGCGCGGATGCGCGCCAACACCAGCTTCATCCCCGGGGTGAAGGTCAATTTCAGCCCGGTGCAGAACCTGAAGATCGGCGCCAGTTCATCCAGCAGCACCTACCAGTACACGCTGCAGTCGGTGGGCAGCGAGCAGCTGGATGTCTGGTCGGAGAAGCTGCTGGCCGCGCTGCGCGGGTCGGATGTGTTCGTCGGCCTGGATACCGACTTCGAGAAGAGCGGCCTGCAGGCGGAGATCCACCTGGACCGCGACAAGATGGCCCTGCTCGGCGTGGACATGGCCGACCTGCGCACCAGCCTGCATGCCGCGTTCGGCGGCCGCGAGGTGTCCTCGATCCATGCGCCGCAGGCCACCTACAAGGTCATCATGGAGCTGGAGGACCGTTACCGCCGCGACGAGACCGACCTGTCGCGCATCCACGTGCGCAGCCAGCAGGGCGGCATGGTGCCGCTGAGCGCGTTCGCCACGCTCTCGCGCGGCACCGGCACGATGACGGTGCTGCACAAGGCGCAGTTGCCGGCGATCACCTTCTCCTTCGAGCTGGCGCCGGGCCGCTCGCTGTCCGACGCGACCGCCGCCATCGACCGCGCCAAGCGCGAGATCGGCCTGCCGACCACGGTGTTCGGCAGCTTCGACGGGCAGGCGGCGGTGTTCGAGCAGTCGCAGACCTCGCAGCTGTGGCTGATCGTGGTCGCCATCGCGGTGATCTACGTGATCCTGGGCGTGCTCTACGAGAGCTGGATCCACCCGGTCACGATCCTGATGGGCATCCCGTCGGCGGCGGTGGGCGCGTTCCTGGCGCTGCGCCTGGCCGGGCTGGACATCAGTTTCATCGCGATGATCGGCGTGCTGCTGCTGATCGGCATCGTCAAGAAGAACGCGATCATGATGATCGACTTCGCGCTGGATGCGCAGCGCCGGCACGGCACCGCCGCGCACGAGGCCATCCACCAGGCCTGCCTGCTGCGCTTCCGCCCGATCATGATGACCACGCTGTGCGCGATGATGGGCGCGATGCCGATCGCATTGGGCCTGGGCGCCGGCGCCGAACTGCGCCAGCCGATGGGCGTGGTCATCGTCGGCGGCCTGCTGTTCTCGCAGGTCATCACGCTGTTCATCACGCCGGTGGTCTATCTGTGGTTCGACCGCCTGTCGCGGCGTTCCGCGGCAGGCGCGGCGGCGGTGGAAGCCGCGGCATCCTGACGCCGTCCCGTCCCGTCCCGTCCCGTCCCGTCCCGCGTCGCGTCGCGCCGGCCATGCCGGTGCGACGCGGCCTCCCGGGCGATTTCGGCCCGACGGTGAAGTCCGCATCGCGGGCGGTCACGCCACCCATCACGCCGGGTTCGGCTGGTTTCCACTGCGCTTCACCGGCGGGGCGACGGACGGCGCAATGCCTGCCGTCTGTACCGCGGAAACGACCCTGCCCGGTCGCAGTGCCTGGGAAGGCAGCCACGGCCGGGCAGGGGGGAGGCGGAAAACGGAGCCGCCGCGTGCGGCGGCGGCATTCCCGTCAGAGGCGACGCGGCTTGACCTTGCGCTCGAGCACTTCGCCGGTCTTGCGGTCGATCACCAGCTTCACCTTGCGCGACTGCGCGTCGTAGCCCTCGACCTCGGCCAGGCGGTCCTTGGCCTCGATCTCGGTGACGGTCAGGCCTTCGCCGGTAGCGCGCCGTTCCAGCTCGGCGATGCCGAGGAAGCCGGTGTTGGCTGCCGGCGCGGCACCGGCCGTGCAGGCGGCGAGCGAGAGCAGCGCGGAGGCCAGGAGGCTGGTCGTGATGTTCTTCATCTGCAATCCTTCATCGAAGCGGCCATTATTGGCAGCCCCGTTGTAAGCGCCGCGCGCTGACATGCGCCCCCACGCGACCGTCAGGCCAATATCAGCAACCGGCAGGAGAATCCGGCCCATGAACAGATCCCGTTTCTTCTTCATGATGTTGTCCTGCCTGGTGCTGGCCACGCCCGTGTCGCTGATGGCCGGCGACGCGCCGCCCGACTCCAAGGAGGCCCGCAAGGCGGCCAAGCGCCAGGCCCAGCAGGAAGCCCTGGACGCGATGCGGCGCGGCGAGATCCTGCCGCTGGTGCGCATCCTCGCCATCGCCCAGCAGCACGCGCCGGGCGACGTGATCGAGGTCGAGTACAAGGCCGGCCCGCAGTACGAGGTCAAGACCCTGGCCACGGACGGGCGCATCCGCGAGGTCAAGCTCGATGCGCGCACCGGCGCCCTGTTGAAGATCGAGGACGACTGATGCGCGCCCTGCTGGTCGAGGACGATCCGGATGTCCGCGCCGATGTCGGCATCGCCCTGCGCGCGGCCGGTTTCATCGTCGAGACCGCCGGCGATGGCGAGGACGCCTGGTTCAAGGGCGACACCGAGGACTACGACGTCTGCGTGCTCGACCTCGGCCTGCCCCGGCTCGATGGCCTGTCGGTGCTGCGCCGCTGGCGCGGCGCCGGGCGCGGGTTCCCGGTGCTGATCCTGTCCGCGCGCGACGACTGGACCGAAAAGGTGGAGGGCATCGAGAGCGGCGCCGACGATTACCTGGCCAAGCCGTTCGAGGTCGGCGAACTGGTGGTGCGGGTCCGCGCCCTGGTGCGCCGCGCCGCCGGGCACGTCTCGCCGTTGCTGGACTGCGGGCGACTGGTGCTGGACACGCGGCGGCTGTCGGTGGCGCTGGACGGGCGGCCGGTGCGGTTGTCGCCGCTGGAATACCGGCTGGTGGACTACCTGGCCCACCACGACGACCGCGCGGTATCGGCCGGCGAACTGGCCGACCATCTGTATGGCGCGGCCGAATCGGGAGACACCAATGCGGTGGAGGCGCTGGTGCTGCGGCTGCGGCGCAAGCTGGGCGCGGAACTGATCGAGACCCGCCGCGGTTTCGGCTACCTGCTGGGCGGGCGCGGATGATCCCGGCATCGCGATGAAGCCCAATTCGCTGCGGCTGCGGCTGTTGGCCGTGGCGGCCACGGCCATTCTGCTGGCCATGGTCGCGGCGGTGCTGGTGATGGGCCTGATCTTCTCGCGCCACCTGGAGCAGGGGCTGTCGCGCGAACTGACCCGCGAGGCGCTGCAGCTAGTGGCCGGGCTGCACGTGGAGGCCGGCAACCGGCTGGTGCTGGACGCCACGCTGGCCGATCCGCGTTTCGACCTGCCCGGCAGCGGGCGCTACTGGCAGTTTTCCGGCGACGGCCAGCAGGAGCGCTCGCGCTCGCTGTGGGACGAATCGCTGCCGCAGGACCGCCAGGCCGACACCACGCAGTGGACCACGCGCAAGATCGCCGGCCCATTCGGGCAGCGGCTGCTGGTGGTCGAGCGCATGGTCCGCGTCGAGGACGGGCAGCGCCTGGTACACGTGCAGCTTGCGCAGGACCTGGCCGAACTGGATGGCGCGCGCCGGGAATTCCGCACCGAGATGGCGCTGTTCCTCGGCGTGCTGTGGCTGGCCCTGGTCGCAGCGACCTGGATACAGGTGGATCTGGGCCTGCGTCCGCTCCGGCGCGTGCGCGCGGAACTGGAAGTGATGCGGCGCAGTCCCGCGGCCCGCCTCGGCGAGGAACACCCGCGCGAGGTCATGCCGTTGGTGGCGGCGATCAACCAGTTGGCCGAAGCGCGCGAGAGCGATCTGGCGCGGGCGCGCAAGCGCGCGGCCGATCTGGCGCATTCGCTGAAGACGCCACTGGCCGCGCTCGGCGCGCAGAACCGGCGCGCGCGCGAAACCGGCGCGGCCGAAGCCGCCGACGGCATGGACCGCGCCATCGCCGCCGTCGCCGCGGCGGTGGAGGCCGAACTGGCGCGCTCGCGCGCCGCCGCCATCCGCGGCCGCCACCAGTCCATGCGTTCGCGGCCGTGCGAACTGGCCGAGCGCGTGTTCGGCGTCATCGAACGCACCGAGCGCGGCGCGCGCACGGTGTTCGAGAACGAAGTCGATCCCGCGCTCGAACTGCCGGTGGCCGAGGAAGACCTGATGGAAATGCTCGGCGCGCTGCTGGAGAACGCGGTGCGCTTCGCCCGCCGCCGCGTGCGCATCCGCGCCGTGCAGGCGGCGGACGGGACCGCGTTGTTCATCGAGGACGACGGCGAAGGCCTGGATATCAGCGCCGAGCAGGCGTTGATGCGCGGCGGCCGGCTGGACGAAGCCAGCCATGCGCACCACGGCCTGGGGCTGGCCATCGTCCGCGATCTGGTTGAGGCCACGCAGGGAACCATCATGCTGGACCGCTCGGCGCTGGGCGGCCTGGAAGTGCGCCTGGGATGGCCGCACGCGTCCTGACGCGGTCGCTTTGCCGATGTCAGCTGCATGTCAGCTGCGCCTGCCTATAACGCGGTCAAACCTGGGGTTGAGGCGGCACGATCATGAGGGCAGTGTCAGGCGTTTTCCGCATCGGCATGCCATGGAGATGGCGCCATGGATGTCTGTGCGCCGCGGTGCTGATGACTGCCCTGCCGGCGGAGCGGGCTGCGGCGAGCGCTTATGAGATCGGGGACACCGGTACCGGCACCGGCTTCAAGGTCAAGGCGCAGTCCATCCGCGCCCGCGTCGGCCACGAAGTGCACTGGAGCCGCCCCGCACTGGAGATGGGCTGGGGATTCGCGCCGGGCATGGAGGCGACGCTGGGCAGCGGCTATGGCATGGCCGACGGCTACGGCGGGCATCGCCTGCATGGCAGCCACGACATGAAACTGGCGCTGAAATGGAAGCTTCCCGACGTCCTGCCGGCGTCCCTCGACTGGGCGGTCGAACCGGAGATCGTGCTGCCCACGGGCAGCCGCTCGGCCGGGATGGGCGGTGAGGGCATGGGCGTGGCCGTGCCCCTGCGCGCGAGCCGGCAGCAGGGGCGGATGCTGGCGACCGGACAACTGGCGTGGGTGAAGACGCCGGGAGAAGACGCGGGCTGGAGCGCCGGCGCGCTGGTCGAATACGAAGCCGTGCCGACGCTGTGGCTGGGCCTGGAAATGCTGCACGACGCATCGGGCCCGACCGAAGCGTTCCGGCGTGGAAGCCTCGGTTTCCGCTGGGAGGGTTCGCCGCGCCTGCTCATGTTCGGCGCGCTGGGCCGGAGCTGGCGGCGCAGCGCCGACGACGAGGAACATTCCGTCCGCGTCGGCTTCGAATACGCCTTCGAATAGAACACCCGGGGCAATGCGGGCTGGTCATGCCCGCTGCCGGACCGTTGGACAACACAGGAGCCGCAATCCATGAAAAACGAAACGTACAACCGCTGGTCGATCGGGCTGCACTGGCTGATGCTGCTGCTGTTCGTGCTGGCATACGCCTTCATCGAGCTGCGCGTGATCTTCGACAAGGGCACGCCGCCACGCGACCTGATGAAGAGCCTGCACTTCTCCATCGGGCTGTCGATCTTCGCGCTGGTATGGGTGCGGCTGATCGCCCGCGCGCTGACGTCCGCGCCGGCCATCGTCCCGGCGCCGCCGACCTGGCAGCGGTGGGCGGCCACCTCGGCCCATCTGCTGCTGTACGCCTTCATGATCGTGCAGCCGCTGATGGGCTGGCTGGTGCTGAGTGCCGCCGGCAAGCCCGTGCCTTTCTTCGGCCTGACGCTGCCGCCGCTGATGGCGCCGGACAAGCCGTTCGCCGGCACGCTGGAGGAAGTGCACCAGACCGTCGGTACGTTCGGTTACTTCCTGATCGGCGCGCATGCGCTGGCTGCGCTGGTGCACCACTACGTGCTGAAGGACAACACGCTGCGGCGGATGCTGCCTGCCGGTGGACGCCGTGCCAGCGCCGCGCCTTCCGACGCGCGCGGCGCTTAGCGGATGAAGCGTGCCGGCAGTGCGCGGACATGGCTGGTGCTGCTGTCCGTGTTCCTGCCGGGCAGTGCCACGGCTGTGTGCGCTGCCACCGCGGAGACGGCGCGGCAGCTGCGCTGCGGCAGCGTTCCGGTCGTGCTCGGCACGCTGGCCGAGGCCTGGCGCGATGGATTCGCGGCCGGGCAGGCGGGGGCCGCTGTCGCCTATCCGCAACCCTATGGACCGCCACAGGGACGACTGGATCCGCAACTGGCCGGATTCCTGGGCGGCGATCTCGACTTCGCCCTGCTGACCCGCGACCTCGCCGAGGCGGATCTGGCCACCTTCCGCCGTCACCATGGCGGCGACGCACCGCTGCGGCTTCCCGTCGCCGGCGGCAGCTGGAACCGGTTCGGCCATGTCGATCCGATCGCGGTGATCGTGCATGTCTCCAATCCACTGCAGTCGCTGGATCTTGCCCAGCTGGAAGCGGTGTTCGCCGGGGGGGGCGCGGATGTTTTCCGCTGGGACCAGCTGGGCGTGCAGGCGTGGCGCGGGCAGCCGATCCATCTTGCGGGGGGCGGCGCATGGCAGGCGGAGGAATCGGCCCGCGCGCTGTTCCTGCGACGTCATGTCTTCGCGCGTCCGGCGGACGCACGCGGTTGGCGGGCTGCGCCGGACAGCGGCGACGAATCGGACAACGTGCAGCGCGTGGCGGCCGATCCGCAGGCGATCGGATTCACCGGGCTGGGGCATCTGCTGCCGGGCACCCGCGCGCTGGCGATCGCGCCACGGCCCGGCATGGCGCCGGTCGTACCGGACCGTGAATCGGTGGCATCCGGGCGCTACCCGCTCGCACGGACGGTGGACCTGCTGCTGCCGCTGGATGCCCAAGGCCGCATCGATCCGGTCATGGCGCGGTTCGCGGCCTTCCTGTTGAGCGATGCCGGACAGGCGATCATTGCGGCGCAGGAGGCTTTTCTTCCGCTGGACGAATGCAGGCGCCGGCAGTCGCTGGCATGGCTGGCGGCGCGCCGGAACCCGCAGCGGCAAACGCAGTGCGCGGGGGAATGAGGCGTTCCGGCGCTGCGTCGCGATGCCGGACGAAGCGCCAGGGAGGCGGGTTCAGCGCCCGCCCAGCACCGCCTCGATGGCGGCGACCAGTTCCGGGTCCGGAACCATCCCCTGCACCTCGCTGCGCGCCCGCACGCGGCCTTCGGCGTCGAGCAGCACCAGTACGCTGGTGTGGTTGATGCTGCCGTCCTCGCGGAAGCGGTAGCGCACGTCCAGCAGGTTGGCGAGGGCGCGCACGTCGCCTTCGGCCGGGCGCAGGAAGCGCCACTCGTCCGGCGCGCGATGGCGCTGCGCGATCTCGGCCAGCGCGGCGGGCGTGTCGCGCACCGGGTCGAGGGTGAGCATGTCCACGTCCAGGCGCGCACGCTGGTCGGCCGGAAGCTGCTTCTGCACGGCCTTGGCGTTCTCGATGATCAGCGGGCACATCAGGTGGCAGTTGCCGTAGAACATCGAAACCAGTTGCGGGCGGCCGCGCAGCGACGCCCACGGCACGGAGTGTCCGTTCTGGTCGGTGAGCGCGACCTGCAGGTGGTACAGCGACTGGCCCGGCAGGGCGGCGGCCGGCGTGGCCGGCGCATCGGCGGCATGCAGCGCGGGCGGCATGCCCAGCGCCAGGCCGAGCAGCAGGAAAGCGAAGGGTCTGTTCATGGCTGGCTCCTTGCGCAGCGGAAACCGAGATTGCCCAGGGTGGCCCCGGGTTGAAGCGCGGACAGCAGCACGAAGCGCTTGACCACGCCGTAGTCGCCCGGGTCGTTGAAGGCCATGGCGCTGGCGCCGCAGTAGCGCAGGGCGTCGCCGTCCTCCTGGCCGCGGCGGTCGCTGTCGGCCAGCAGCGAGGCGAAGTCCTCGCTCCATTCCCAATACGCGCCATGCAGGCCGTGGACGCCGTAGACATTGGCGGATGCGCCGGCGGCGGCGTCGGGCGCGCGTGGCGTGCCATCGTTGACCTGGCGCAGGCGCCAGCCGTGGTCGCCGCGCGCGTCGCGGCGGGTGGCATCGGCGGCGGCCGCGTATTCCCATTCGAGGAAGGTCGGCAGGCGCGCCTGTTCCGCGCGGCAATAGGCGTCGGCCGCATACCAGTTGACGTGGGTCACCGGCGCCTGCGGGTCGAGGCCTTCGCCGGGCGCATCGGGTCGCGCCCAATGGCCGAGGTAGCCGGGGCTGGAGAAGATCGCCGGCACCCGGTCGCGCCGCCACTGCGGATTGCGCGCCAGGAACGCGGCGAACTGCGCGTTGCTGACCGGACGCGCCATCAGCGAGAAAGCCGCCACGTTGCGCGTGGCGGATGTCTCCTCGAAACGCACGGAGGAACGGAACGGCCCGCCGGGGATGTCGCGATAGCCGGTATCGGCCTCCAGGGCACCGGCCGCAGCCGGTGCCAGGAGCAGCAACAGGAAGAGGGTCCGTTCCATCTGCGTGGCCTGCTTACTTGTACTGGCTGCCCTGCGGCACGCCTTCCTTGTAGTCGATGTCGTGCTGCTGGCCCGTATAGATCTCCGGGTTCTTCTCGCCCTCGACCTTGAGGATGCCCAGCGAGCCCTTGTGGAAGGTGCGGAAGATGCTGTGGTCCACCAGCACGAAGTTGCCGGGCACGTCGGCCTTGAACTCGACGATGGCCGAGCCGCCGGCGGGGATCAGCGTGGTCTGCACATTCTCCTGGTACTTCGTGCCGCCCTCGGTATAGACCTTGTCGAAGATCTCGCCGATGACATGGAAGCTCGACACCAGGTTGGGGCCGCCGTTGCCGACGAACATGCGGATCGTCTCGCCGGCCTTGGCCGTCAGCGCCTTGTCACCCTGCAGCGAATCGACCGAGCCGTTGAACACTACATAGGTCGGGTGTTCCTCGATGGCCTTCTCCAGGCTGAAGGGCTGCAGGCCCGGCTCGCCGTGCGCGCCTTCGGTATAGAAGTCGCCCTGCACCACGTAGTACTCCTTGTCCA
Organism: Stenotrophomonas sp. 05N423; assembly: GCF_056397145.1. Taxonomy (NCBI): domain Bacteria; kingdom Pseudomonadati; phylum Pseudomonadota; class Gammaproteobacteria; order Lysobacterales; family Lysobacteraceae; genus Stenotrophomonas; species Stenotrophomonas sp. 05N423. The sequence goes on along the minus strand of NZ_JBFTMV010000003.1, from coordinate 383,560 downwards.
CCGGCGGCAGGCCTTCTTCGGGCTCGACCAGGATCAGGCCGTACATGCCGTTGGCGATGTGCATGCCCACTGGGGCCATCGCGCAGTGGTAGATGTACAGGCCCGGGTTGAGCGTCTTGAAGGTGAACTGCGTTTCCTTGCCCGGCAGCGTGAACGTCGCTTCGGCGCCACCGCCCTGACCGGTGACGGCATGCAGGTCGATGTTGTGCGAGAAGTGCGAGCTGTGGTGGTTCTTCAGCTTGAACTCCACCGTGTCGCCCTTGCGCACGCGGATGAAGCTGCCCGGCACCGTGCCGCCAAAGGTCCAGAAGTTGTAGCTCACGCCGTCGGCCATGCGCATGTCCTTCTCGACCATTTCCAGGTCGACGACGACGTGGGCCGGCGTCTTGCGCGTGATCGGCGGCGGTGCGAACGGCGGCGCGGTCAGCACGGCCTGGATCGTTTCCAAGGGTGCCTCGGCGGCGGGCTTCTTCGCCGCGAAGGCATTGCCGGCGAAGGCGGCGGCGATGGCGCCGGCGAGTGCGCAGGCGACGAGCGGATGTTGCAGGCGCTTCATGACACTTTCCCGTGAATGGCCTTTGGCCGATGGGTTCATGTTCCCGGGACGCCCGCCCCGCAGCGTTGATCCTGATCAATCCATGCCGGCGGAAAGGGTGGAAAAGCCGGGCAAGAACGCACTGCTTGACTAATGTCAAAGGGCGCCACGCATGACGACGGGCCGCCATGGGAAGCAGGCTACTGCGCGGATGATTGCGGCTGCCAGGCCATGGCCGAGCGCCAGCCATGCCACAGCACGAACGCGGCATGGAGCCAGGCCAGCAGCACCAGCGCACCGGCCGCGCGCGCCAGTTCCGGCCACAGGCAGGCCGCGGCCAGCGCCAATGCGGCGGCGACCTGCAGCCACCACGCGTGCCGTTTCGGCGACTCGCCGAACAGGCTGCCGACGCCGGGCACGCGCGTGCCGCGCGGCATGCGCCGGCGCAGCTCGATCCACGCGAGAAAGCCGGCGATCTCCATCAGCATGCCCAGTACCAGCGCGGGAAAACCCACCGCCAGCACCAGCACGCCGGCGAGCAGGCCGTGGCCGGGCAGCAGCATCGCAGGCGCCGCACCCGCCAGCGCCGCGCCGCCCAGCGCCCAGAAGCGCCGCAGCACGGTGCCGCGCCGGTGCGGCGCACGCAGTTGCAGGGCGATAACCACGCAGGAGAACAACAGCAGCGGCATCGCCGGCAGGGCGCGCACCCGCGGCATCGGCAGCGCGACACCGATGCCATCGACGACCGCCGCCAGCAGCACGGCACAGAGCAGGGCCAGCCAGCCCCACAGCCACGGCGACGGAATGGAGCGCACGCCCTGCAGCATGGGCATGACCATGCTGCCTACCGCGGCCAGCAGCCCGAGCACCCAGCCCAGCAGGCCGAAGCTGGCGTGCAGGCCGGTGAGTGGCACGGTCGGGGCCAGCCACCCCAGTCGCATCGACAGCAGCGCGGCGCCCAGTCCGATCGTGACCAGCAGCGCCACGGCCGCCAGCCCGATGCCGCAGCGGACCGCCCGCGTACCGCTGCCACGCGCCACCGCGACCAACACCGCGCCCGCGGACACCGCCAACGTGCCGGGCAGCAACGGCGCGGCGAGCATGCCGCAGATCGTCGAATGTCCGGCGATGGCCGGCAGCAGCAGGGCCACGCCGAGGTTGAACGCGACGTGCAGCAACGGGACGCCGTGCGCCAGCGGCAACGGGCTACCCGCCGCCACCGGCAGGAACTGCACCAGGCTGCCGAGCATCGCGTTGCCCAGCACGCCCAGGGCGAAGACATGCGCCAGCGCGATGGTGGCCGGCGCATGCAGCGACAGCAGCAGGGCGTCGCCACCGGTCAGCAGCCATGCGCCGGCCAGCGCGCCCCAGAGCGGGGCGGTGGCGAGGAAGCGCAGCGGATGCGACGGCGGCGGCGCCTGGGCGAAGGCCAGCCCGCTCATGGGGCGGGTGGGACATCCAGCAGATGCCGGTCGGCGGCGTGGCAGATCACCAGGCATGCACCGTCGTCGGTGGCGCAGGCATCGCAGGCGAAGCCCAGCTGCTCCAGCATCGGCAGCAGCGGCGCGGGATACAGCGGCGTCAGCGCCACCAGCCGCTGGCCGGGCTGCAGGGTGTGCAGGCGGGCGAGGATGTGCTCCATCGGCTGCGGGGCAGGAAGGCCGCGCAGGTCCAGGCGCAGTGTCGGTGGGGGATCTAGTTGCCCAGCCATAGCAGCCAGCCCAGCGGATGGTGCGCCCGCGCGATGCCGTAGATCTGCGCGAAACACAGCAGCGCAGCGGCCACCAGCAGCGCGCGCGCCAGCGTGCTTCGCCCCTGCCGGAACGCGGTCATGCCCAGCCCGACGTAGGCCAGCAGGAAGGCGAGCTTGGCCCACAGCCAGCCATTGGCGAACAGGCCGGCGGGCAGGATGGTCAGCAGCATCAACGCCGCGGTCAGCAACACCGTGTCGATGGTGTAGCTCAGGTAGCGGACCGCGGCCAGCCGCGGCCAGCGCATGCCGGCCAGCAGTGCCAGCGCCCGCAGCGCGAACAGCGTGCCGCTGGTCATCGCCGCGCTGATGTGGACCAGCTTGATATCGGGATAGAAGACCAGCATCGCGCTCATCCCGGCCGCCCGTCCGCGCGCGGCGCGAGGTAGATCCGGCCGATCCGCGTGACCCACGGCGCCAGCGCCAGCAGCCAGCCGAAGGCGGCCGCGGCCTGCCATGCCAGGGCATCGGGCGCGATGTCGGCGACGATGCGCATCACCGCCACCACCTGCAGCAGGCCGAAGGCGAACCACGCCACCTTGGGCATCACCAGTGCCCGCCCGGAGTGGCCCTGTGTCACCCGCGTCACCATCGCCACCAGCAGGCTGCCGAAGAAACCGATGAACAGTGCATGCATCGGCGCGCGGCCCAGCACGAACGCGCCGCTGGCCAGGTAGGTGAAGCTCTGCACCAGGTACAGCGCGAAGGTGACTGGCAGCCAGGCGGTGCCGATGAACAGGACGGCGAGGATGCCGGGCATGCGCCCGCGCGGCCACCAGCGCCACACCGCGCAGCCGGTCAACAGCAGCAGGGGCACATCGGCCAGCCACAGCCACGCATAGCCATGCACCAGTTCCAGCCCCAGGTGCGCCATCAGCAGCGTCCACATCGCGCCCAGCCACCACAGCGGCCGCCACGGCTGGTAACCCGGCACGACGTTGCCGGCAAAGAACGGGAACATGCGGTGCGCCACGGTCATGTACACCGGCAGCAGCAGGCCGAAGCCGCCAAGTTTGATGCTGGCGAAGGCCCAGCTGGGCGGGGCGCCGAGCACGAAGGCGACGAACATCGCCAGCCCCAGCCAGCCCAGCACCAGCCCGGCGAAGCAGGAACGCGCGTGCCAGGTATGGCCTTTCTCGTCGGCCAGCAGCCGGCCCAGGGTGAACAGCGCCGAGGTCCAGCCGGCCAGCGCCATCCACAGCCCGACGGTCAACCCCGCCTGCCACCCGACCGCGCCCAGCAGGATCGCCAGCTGCCCGCCCATCAGGCCCAGGCCCACGGGCACGTAGCGCCAGCGCTCCAGGTCGGGCAGGCCCATCCAGCGCGGGAACACGGTCAGCAGGAAGCCGAAGATGAAACTGGGCAGCACCAGGTACTGCATCACGAAGGCATGCAGCCAGCCGGCGGGGATCGCCAGTTCCGGCATCGTCCAGCCGCCCCAGCGTGCCGCCGCCAGCCACGGCGCCCACCACAACATGGCCAGCAGCACGTTGCCGGCGCCGACGAAGAACATCAGTCGGTGCGGGGCGTGGGCGAGCCAGGCGGGTGAGAGGCGGGGAGGGAGCGCGGCTTCGGTTTTCATGGGAACAGCTTGCTACCGGGCGGCGGGCGGTGCCTTGACGTGGGTCAGGTTTGGGGGTGGTGGGCCGGAGGCCAGCTGGCTGTTGCCCTTGCCCTTGCCCTTGCTTTTGCCCTTGCTTTTGCGGTTGCTGTCGCTGTTGATCTTGCCCTTGCCCTTGCCCTTGGCATTTGACTTCCCCCGGCCGTAGAGCGAGCCGAGCACCGCAGCGGGACGAGGGGCGAAGAGGCGCACGTGTCTGAGCGAAGCGAGTTGTGCGCCGTCCCCTCGGCACGCGAGGAGCGCAGGGGACCGGCGGGCGCAGCCCGACGGATCGCGTCCCGGCCCGTGTTTTCTCTTGGTTACTTCTCTTTGCACGAGCAAAGAGAAGTAACTCGCGCCCCGAAGGGGGGCGAAAGCTTTTGATCCTGCTTCAGCTGTTCCTTGAGTTTTGGCTCTGAAAAGAAGCAAAAAGCCAAGGCTGAAGCTTGAAAGCAGAGCTTTCACTCCTGCTTCGCAGGAGCGAGTTACTTCTCTTTGCTCGTGCAAAGAGAAGTAACCAAGAGAAACACGCCCCTGCCTACGCGCCCACGGCACTGCGTGCCGCGGGTCCACTCCGCCGGCGGGATTTTTCGACGAGACATCCCTGTCTCGTCGAAAAACGACGTGCATCCATGCACGTCGCCCCTGCGGGGTCTTGTCCGTCGGCTCCGTCGCTGCGGAAGGGGACCCGAAGTCAAAAGCCATCAGCAACAGTCGTCTGGTTACCGTGCCCAGAAAAGAAGAGCCGCTTGCGCGGCTCTTCCTCGTTGCATCGTGCGCTATGCCCGATCAGGCCTGATCGACCTCACCCACCGGCAGCGCCGCCGCCTTGCGCGGCGCCACCCACAGGCGGAACACGAACCAGGCCAGCGTCACCGCACCCACGCTGAACAGCGTATCGGCCGGCACACGCATCCACACCAGCATGTCCACGATCGGCTGCTGCATGAACTCGGCCGAACGTGCATACCAGTAGCCGTGCTTGAGAACGGCATTGAGCTGCAGGATGCCCAGCGGCAACAGGGTGAGCGCGGCCATGCCGGCCAGGCCCAGGTTCAGCGTCCAGAAACTGATCTTGAGCAACTTCTCGTTCCAGATCACGTCGCCCTTGATGCCACGCAGGCAGAACAGCATCAGGCCGATGCCGAGCATGCCGTACACGCCGAACAGCGCGGTGTGGCCATGCGTGGCGGTCAGGTTCAGGCCCTGCATGTAGTACAGCGACAGCGGCGGGTTGACCAGGAAGCCGAACAGGCCGGCGCCCACCAGGTTCCAGAACGAAACGGCCAGGAAGAAGATGATCGGCCACTTGTAGCGGACCATCCACGGCGTCGCCTTGCCCAGCTTGTAGTTGTGCCACGCCTCGAAGCCGATGTAGGCCAGCGGCACCACTTCCAGCGCCGAGAAGCTCGCGCCGAGGGCGATGACCGAGTTCGGCGTGCCGCTGAAATACAGGTGGTGCAGGGTGCCCAGCACGCCGCCGGCCATGAACACGATGGTGGCGAACAGCACCGCTACCGTGGCGCTGCGTGCCTGCAGCAGGCCCAGCTTGACGAACAGGAAGCTCATCACCGCCACGGCGAAGACCTCGAAGAAGCCTTCCACCCACAGGTGCACCACCCACCAGCGCCAGTATTCGACCATCGACAGGTGGGTGTGCTCGCCCCACATCAGCGCGGCGGCATAGAACAGGCCGATGGCAACCACCGACAGGAACAGCAGCATCACGATGGAGCGGGTTTCGCCCTTGCGGGTCAGGGTCGGCCACAACGCGCGGCCCACCAGCACCAGCCACAGGAGCAGGCCGATGAACAGGAACACCTGCCAGAAGCGGCCCATGTCCACGTATTCCCAGCCCTGGTGGCCGAACCAGAAGTTGTATTTCAGGCCCAGCTTCTGCATCACCGCGAACCACTGGCCGGTGAACGAGCCGACTACGATGATGATCAGGCACACCCACAGGAAGTTCACGCCCAGCCGCTGGAACTTTGGCTCATGGCCGGAGATGGCCGGGGCGATGTACAGGCCCATGCCCAGCCAGGCGGTGGCGATCCACAACACCGCCAGCTGCGTGTGCCAGGTGCGGGTCAGCGAATAGGGCAGGAATTCAGACAACGCAACGCCGTAGGCTTCCTGGCCTTCCACCTGGTAGTGCGCGGTGGTCGCGCCCAGCAGGATCTGCACCAGGAACAGTGCGATCACCACCCAGAAATACTTGGCGGTGGCGCGCATCGACGGGGTGATCCTGAGTGCGGCCAGCGGATCGGTTTTGGGCAGCACCAGCGCCATTTCATCGCCATGGTTGGCCGCGTAGTGCCAGCCAAGCAGGCCGACGCCTGCGATCAGGAACAGCACGCTGAACACCGTCCAGATGAAGGCGTCGGAGGTGACCTTGTTGCCGACCAGTTCGTCGGACGGCCAGTTGGCGGTATAGCTGATGTCCGAATCGGGGCGCTCGGTCACCGAGGCCCAGGCCGTCCACCAGAAGAAGGCGGTCAGCTTCTGCCGGTTTTCGGCGTCGGCCACGGTGTTGTTGCGCATGGCGTAGGCCTCGCGCAGCTGCGCCGTTTCCGGCGCGTTGCCGAACAGGCTTTCGTAGTGCGCGGCAACCTTGGCGATGGCCTCGGCGCGATCGGCGCTGATGTAGATCGCGTCGTCGTTTGCGTCATAGGTATTGGGCCGCAGTTCCTGCTGCACGCGCTTGGTGTAGGCCGCCTGGGTGGCCTCGTCGAGCTGCTTGTAGCTGTCCACGCCTGCTTCGCGGCTGGCCCAGATGTCCATCAGGGTTTCGGCTTCGCGGTGCAACCAGTCCGCACCCCAGTCCGGCGCGACGTAGCCGCCGTGGCCCCAGATCGAGCCGAGTTGCTGGCCGCCGAAGGATTGCCAGACCTGGCGGCCCTTCTCCATGTCGGCGCGGTCGAAGACGACCTGCCCGTCGGTGGTGACCACCTTGGCCGGTAGTGGGGGGGCCTTGTGGTTGATCTCGCTGCCGACCCATAGCAGGACGGAGAACGAGACAATGAGCAAGGCGGCGAGCCCTGCCCATAGCTTGCGTGTTGAGTTCATGATGTGGCTCTCCTGGGAATACGGCCGCATCATCGACGGGGCTGTCCAGGGGCTCCATGACACAGGTCAAGCGTGGGGGTGATTGCGCTCTGGGCGGGTGCGGGGCGAGCTTCATGCCGTTGCCGTTGCCGTTGCCGTTGCCGTTGCTTGTGGTTTTGCTGCTGCTTCTGGCTTTTGGCTTCCCCGGCCGTAGAGCGAGCCGAGCACCGCAGCGTGCCGAGGGGCGAAGAGGCGCACGTGTCTGAGCGAAGCGAGTTGTGCGCCGTCCCCTCGGCACGCGAGGAGCGCAGGGGACCGGCGGGCGCAGCCCGACGGATCGTGTCCCGGCCCGTGTTTCTCTTGGTTACTTCTCTTTGCACGAGCAAAGAGAAGTAACTCGCGCCCCGAAGGGGAGCGAAAGCCTTTGATCCTGATCCTGCCGTTGCTTGGGTTTTTTCTCTGGAGAGAAACAACAAATCAAGCGAGAGCTTGAAAGCAAAGCTTTCACTCCTGCTTCGCAGGAGCGAGTTACTTCTCTTTGCTCGTGCAAAGAGAAGTAACCAAGAGAAACACGCCCCTGCCTACGCGCCCTGCGTGCCTTCGGCACTCCGGGTCCACTCCGCCGGCGGGATTTTTCGACGAGACATCCCTGTCTCGTCGAAAAACGACGTGCATCCATGCACGTCGCCCTTCGGGTTTTTCCCGCCGGCTCCGTCGCTGCGGAAGGGGACCCGGAAATCAAAAGCAGAGGAGCAGCAGCAAAATCAACGGCAACGGCTGCAATGACAAGAGCCCGCACGGGGCGGGCTCCAGGGGTCTTCGGGATGCGCGAATCCGTACCGCCAGGCGGACTCAGTCGCGCAGGACCGCCAGCGCCATCGCCTCCAGGCGCGGCAGGTCAAGGATCTCGACGTCGCGCTGTTTGATATGCAGCAGCCCCTCCTGCTCGAACCGGCGCAGCACCCGGCTCACCGTCTCCGGCGCCTGCCGCAGGTAGTTGGCGATATCGGTGCGGGCCATCGTCAGCTGGAACCGGCGCGGCGAGAAGCCGCGTGCGGCCAGGCGCCGCGACAGGCCGATCAGGAACGCGGCCATGCGCTCGTCGGCGCTGTTGTCGCGCGCGAACAGCGACGCCACGCCGATGTCGCGGCTCATCAGCTTGAACAGGTGCTGCTGCAGGTTGGGCAGGCGCGTGGCCAGCAGGGCGATGCGCGGGAACGAGAAACGGCACAGCATCACCGTGTCCAGCGCCACCGCGTTGCACGGGTAGCGGTCGCCGTGGATCGCGTTCAGGCCGATCACTTCGCCGGGCAGGTGGAAACCCAGCACCTGCTCGTGGCCGTTGCGGTCGGTCTGGTAGGTCTTGACCGTGCCGGCGCGGACCGCGGCGATCGCGCCGAACGGGTCGCCCTCGCGGAACACGTGCTCGCCGGCACGCAGCGGGCCGACGTGTTCGACCAGTACGTGCAGGTCGGCCAGCGCGCCCTTGTCCATGCCTTCGGACAGGCAGGCCTGGGAGAAGGCGCAGGTGGAGCAGAACGTGAGGGCGTCGCCATCGTCGGCGACGATGCGCGCGTCGGTGCGCGGGAAAACCAGCGGCGAACTCATTCGGGCACTCCCGTCGGGGTCACACCGTACGCGAGAAGCGCGGTGTCGCGGCGGCGGTATCGGCGGTGGGCAGATGGTTGTCGAAGCACATGGCGATGATACGCAACAGCAGCCGCCCCCGCGAGGTGGCCCGCAGGCCGTCCGCGGAGAGCTCCACCAGTCCGTCCTGGCGCAGCGCCTGCAGGCGTTGCAGCGCCGTGGCGAAGTAGCCGGTGAAGTCGATCACGTGGCGCTGTTCGATGTCGCGGTAGTCCAGCGCGCCGTCGCACATCAGGCGCTGGATCACGTCGGCGCGGATGACGTCGTCCTCTTCCAGGCGCATGCCGCGCCATACCGGCAGGTGGCCGCGGTCGATGGCCTGCTCCCAGCTGCCGAGATCGCGCGGGTTCTGGCTGAAGCTGGGGCCGATGTGGCTGATGGCGCTCACGCCCAGGCCGACCAGGTCGCTTTCGGCGTGGGTGGTGTAACCCATGAAGTTGCGGTGCAGGCTGCCGTTGCGCTGGGCCACGGCCAGGCTGTCGTCGGGCAGGGCGAAGTGGTCCATGCCGATGTAGACGTAGCCGGCCTGGCCGAGCTTGTCGATCGCGCACTGCAGCAGGCCGAGCTTGGCCTCCGGGCTGGGCAGTTCGCTGGCGTCGATGCGCTGCTGCGGGCGGAACATCGACGGCAGGTGGGCGTAGCCATAGATCGCCAGCCGGTCCGGACGCGCCTGCAGGGTGATGTCCAGGGTGCGCGAGAAACCTTCCAGGCTCTGCCGCGGCAGGCCGTAGATCAGGTCGACGTTGACCGAACGCAGACCGTATCGGCGGCAGGCGTCGATGATCGCCAGGGTCTGCTCGACGCCCTGGATGCGGTTGACCGCGCGCTGCACCTCCGGGTCGAAGTCCTGCACGCCGAGGCTGGCGCGGTTGAAGCCGGCTGCGGCCAGCTCGCCCACCTCGTCGGGGGTGATGAAGCGCGGGTCCAGTTCGATGGAGCAGTCCAGTCGTTGCGGTGCGGCGAAGGAGAAGTGCCGGCGCAGCACGTCCATGGCCTCGGCGATCTGCGCCGGCGCGAGGAAATTGGGGGTGCCGCCGCCGAGGTGGACCTGCTCGACGTCGCGGTCGCGGTCGAACAGCGCCGACATCATCGCCATCTCGCGGTACAGCCGGGTCAGGTAGGCGGCGCCGCGGGCGGTGTCGCGGGTGATGATGCGGTTGCAGCCGCAGTAGAAGCAGGGACTGGTGCAGAACGGGATGTGCAGGTAGAGCGACAGCGGACGCGGAATCGGGTCGCCGTTGCTGGTCGCCGCCATCTCGCGCAGGTCCGCTTCCTGGAACTCCGGCGTGAACTGCGGCGCGGTCGGGTAGGAGGTATAGCGTGGCCCCGGCGTGTCGTAGCGCCGCAGCAGCTCGGGATCGAACAGGGGAGACGGAGTGGCCATTGCGCCAGACTAGGCAGGCGCCGCAGAGTTGTCCTTGACGTGGGTCAACCGCGCCGCGCGGGGCCGCGGCGGAGACGGCCCGGGCGCCGGACGGCGGCGGGCTCGCCCTTGTCCGCCAAGGCTTCCGGGGCGCTGGCGGCCGGGGAGTGGCGGAAGCCGGTCGCCCGTGCATCCCATTTGATGAACGAGCTTCCGGACGGGGATGGACATGACGGCGATGCTGCAGTGCGATCACAGGCGGCTCCGCAAGCGGGGCGGGACATGAACGCCCCGCTCCTGCGCGAGCGCGCCGGCTGGCTGTCGCGCAACGTGCTGCCGCACGAGCCCATCCTGCGCGGCTGGCTGGTCCGCCACGTGCGCAGCCATGCCGACGTCGACGACGTGATCCAGGAGTGCTACGCGCTGCTGATGTCGATGGAGGACGTGGGCCATATCCGAGACGCGCGCAGCTACCTGTTCGTCACCGCCAAGTCGGTGATCCTGCAGGGGCTGCGGCGCGCCAAGGTGGTGGACATCGAGAGCATCGGCGAGATCGGGCGGCTGGAAGTGGCCAGCGACCTGCCGTCGCCGGAATCGCATGCCTCTGGCGTGCAGGAACTGCGCTACCTGGAACATTGCATCGGGCAGCTGCCCGAGCGCTGCCGGGAGGTGTTCATGCTGCGCAAGATGAAGGGACTTCCGCAGCGCGACATCGCCGAGCGCCTGGGCATCAGCGAGAACACCGTGGAAAAGCACATGGTCAAGGCGCTCAAGTACCTGGGCCAGGCATTGGCCGTGGACAGATCAACGACGGGTCGCCAGGAGAGGCGCGGCCCTGGGGGAAAGGAGGCAATCCATGAGAAATGAAATCAATGCGGTCGCTGCCGAATGGGTGGCGCGCGAGGACGCCGGCGCGCTGTCGCCGGCGCAGGCCGAACAGCTCGCGGCCTGGCTGGCCGCCGACAGCCGTCATCTGGGCGCCTATGCGCGCATGCAGGCGATCATGTCCAGCTGCGACCGGCTCTACCGCGGCGAGCAGGCGCCCGAGGTCGCGGACGACCGTGTCGTGCGTCCGCGGGTGCGGGCCTGGGCGTGGCGCGCGGCGGCACTGGCGGCATCGCTGGCGGTGGCGACGGTGGCGACGCTGCACTTCCTCGAGGACGGTGCCGACATCTACACCACGCGGATCGGCGAGATCTCGCACGTCACCCTGGAAGACGGTTCGGTGGTGACCCTGAACACGGATTCGCGTGTGCGGGTCCGCTTCGACGAGGGCCACCGCAACATCGAACTGTTGCGCGGCGAAGCCATGTTCGACGTGGCCAAGGACCGGCAGCGCCCGTTCGCGGTGGCGGCCGGCGGCACCCGGGTCGTCGCCGTGGGCACCAGCTTCAGCGTCAGGCGGTCGCCGGCCAGGGTGAATGTCCTGGTCCGCGAGGGCGTGGTGAAGGTGGACGAAACCGAGCAGCCCACGTTCCGCCTGCAGGCCGGGGACAAGGCCTCCATTCCCGAGCGCAGCGCGCCGGTGGTGGCGCGGGTGGACACGGTGGAGGTGCACCGCGAACTGGCGTGGCGCGACGGGATGATCGCCTTCAGCGGCGAAACCCTGCAGGAAGTGGCGCGCGAGTTCGCGCGCTACAACACCCTGCGCATCCGCATCGCCGACCCGGAGGTGGCCGGGCTGGAAGTGGTGGGCATGTTCTCGGCCACCGACCCGATCGGCTTCTCGCGCGCCGCCGCGCAGAGCATGCACCTGGACATGTCGCTGGGCGACAACGAGATCGTCCTGCGCGCCCGGGCGAAGAAGAAGGCGGCCACGGGCAGCTACTGACGGATGTCGGGGCACCGGCATCCGGCCCTTCTTCCCGGCGGGCGGAAGGACGGGAGAAATCCAGGCGGTTTCATCTGCGTTCGCTTTTGCCGGCGCTCCGCCGCCCTCTCCGATGGAAGGAAGAAAGCCGGGCAGGGACCGGCGCCGGCCGCGTGCCGGCTTCGCCTGTCGATGGGGGCGGTGGTAGCAGAAAAATATTTCAGGAAGCAATGGCGGAACGCCATTCCGGTTGCATCCCATTCAGTAGCCCCTGTCGTTGCGCCTCCCGTCGGACACCGGGAGGAAGGGTCGGATCGTCACGCTTCATCCTTCTCCATACGCCCAGTCCGCGCGGTGCGCGCGGTCGCGGCCCTTCTGCAAGGTGAGACATGAACCACCGGAAAAGCACGCTCTTCAATGCCATCTCCTTCGCACTGGTTTCGGGCGCCACGCTGGCCTCGTTCTGTGCCAACGCGCAGCAGATGGACTTCAACATCCCGGCCGACACCGCGGCCAAGTCCCTGCCCGAATACGCGCGGCAGGCCAATGTGCAGATCGTCGCGCCGGCGAAGGGGCTGAAGGACGTCCGCACCGCGGCGATCTCCGGCAACCAGGACGTCCGCGTCGCGCTTCAGGCGCTGCTGCAGGGCACCGGCCTGAAGGTGGTGCGCGACGACGGCACGGTGGTCACGCTCAGCCGCGAGGCCGACGACCAGGACGAGGAGGTCGAGCCGGTAGGTCCGGCGCCGCGCGGGGACGTCCATGCCCAGGTAGAGCCGGCGGCGGTCGCCGCGCCCGAAGCGGGAAACGCGCGCACGCTGGACGCGGTGCAGGTGACCGGCTCGCGCATCATGCGCACGGTCGACGTGGAAACCGTCCAGCCCATTGAAACCATCTCGCGCGAGGACGTGGACCGCTCCGGCCTGCGTTCGGTCGGCGACCTGCTGCAGTCCTCGCCCGCCGCCGGTGCGCCGGCCGCCAGCCGCACCCGCGTGCAGTCGGACAGCGAAGAGGCCGGCGGCACCTACATCGACCTGCGCAACATCGGCGCGCAGCGCACCCTGATCCTGGTCAACGGCCAGCGCCTGGGCACCACCACCGGCGGCTATGCCGACGTGTCGCTGATCCCGTCGGCGACGGTGGAGCGCGTGGAGATCCTCAAGGACGGCGCCTCGGCCATCTACGGTTCGGACGCGATCGCCGGCGTGGTCAACATCATCACCCGCCGCGGTTTCGACGGCGGCCTGGCCAATGCCTATTTCGGCCAGTACTCCGAAGGCGACGGCGCCACGAAGTCGGCCGACCTGTCGTGGGGCATGAAGCGCGACTGGGGCTGGCTGAGCGGCACCCTGCAGTACACCGACGAGGACCCGGTGTGGGCCTCGGACCGTCCGTACAGCGCCTTCCCGAGCACCGTGCGCCATCCGACCACCGGCCTGTCGGCGATCAACCAGCACGGCACCCTGATCGACCCAACCCTGGGCTCGCTGACGGTCAACGCCGGCGCCGATCCGCGCAACATCGCCAACTACCACCGCACCGCGGTGTCCGACTACGCCAACGTCACCGAGCAGCAGACGCTGAAGACCGGCATGGAGCGCAAGTCGGCCTTCGTCGACGGCGGCTTCGAGATCAACGAGCGCCTGCTGCTGCGCGGCAGCGCGCTGTACAGCGTGCGCGACACCTTCCGCAACATTCCCGGCTATCCATACCAGTCGCGGGTGTGGGGCGCGATGAATGCACCGCTGTCCATCGACAGCTACTACAACCCGCTGGGCAACCAGAGCGGCGTGGCCAATCCACGCGCGGTGAACTACCAGCGGCGTACCTGGGAAGTGCCGCGCTCGGGCAACAACAAGGTCACCACCGTGCGCGCCAGCATGATGCTGGAAGGCAACTTCGACTGGGGCGGACAGACCATGTACTGGGATGCCGGCTACCTGTTCAACCGCCTGCGCACCGACAAGACCGGCACCGGCGATCTCAACCTGCGCAACGTGCAGCTGGCGTCGGGTCCGTCCTACTACAACACCGCCACCGGCCGCGTGGAGTGCGGCAGCGCGGCCGCGCCCATCGCCTATGGCAGCGGTGCCGGCCAGTGCGTGCCGTGGAATCCGCTTGCGCCCTATGGCGGCAGCTATGGCGGCACGCTGGCCGATCCGGTGCTGCGCGCCTTCCTGGTGCCGGACAACCTGGACCGCGGCGAGACCCGCACCCGCAGCTTCACCGCCAACCTGAGCGGCACGATGTTCGCGCTGCCGGCTGGTGACCTGGCCTTCGCCGTCGGCATGGAAGCGCGCACCGAGGAAGGCACCTTCACCCCCAGCCTGCAGAAGCAGCGCGGCGAGACCACCAACTCACGCAAGGCTCCCACCCGCGGCGACTACCGCGCCAACGAGGTGTACGCCGAACTGAACATCCCGCTGCTGCAGGACCTGCCGTTCGCACGCTCGCTGAGCCTGGACGTGGCCTCACGCTACTCGGACTACGACGTGTTCGGCAGCACCACCAATTCCAAGGTCGGGCTGGAATGGCGCCCGAGCGATGAACTGCTGGTACGCGCCAACTGGGGCCAGGGCTTCCGTGCGCCGACCATCAACGACCTGTTCGGCGGCGAGCAGGACTTCTTCCCGGCCTACACCGACCCGTGCGACAGCCGCTTCGGCGTGGCCCGCACCTCGGCGGCGTGCCTGGCCGCGGTACCGGCCGGCTATCGCCAGGTCGCCGCTGGCGGCGTGCCGGCCGGCAGCCCCAACGTGCAGTCCAATCTGGCCTTCATCTCCGGCTCCAACCCGGACACCAAGCCTGAGACCTCCACCACCACCACCGTCGGCTTCGTCTACAGCCCGCAGTGGGCCGAAGGCCTGGGCATCACCCTGGACTGGTGGAAGATCGACATCCAGCACGCCATCGTGCAGAACACGCCCACCGACATCCTCAACGACTGCTACGTGAGGAACGTCGCCAGCGCCTGCGGCGCGTTCAAGCGCGATCCGGTCACCGGCGAGATCACCACGCTGAACTATGCCTTCACCAACGCCGGCTGGCTGAAGACCTCCGGCGTCGACCTGGGCATGCGCTACCGCCTGCCGTCGATGGCGATCGGCGACATCAAGCTGGAGTGGAACAGCAGCTACACCAGCTACCGCGACATCAAGAGCAACGACCTGGCCACGACGCCGGTCAACCACACCACCGGTTTTGGCGCCAACTTCCGCCTGCGTTCCAATTTCACCGCCGACTGGTCGCACGGCATGTTCGGCGCGATGTGGCGCGTACGCTACTACTCCGGCATCAAGGAAGCCTGCGCGTTCGACCTGACCGGTGGCCCGGAGTGCGACAAGCCGGATTTCGTCTCGCCCTACACCGGCCGCCAGCCGCTGCGCACCGTCGGGGCGACGGTGTTCAACGACTTCCAGCTGCGCATGACCCTGCCGTGGGACGGCATGGTGATGCTGGGCGCCAACAACGTGCTGGGCAAGGTCGGGCCGACGCTGTACTCGCGTCCGAACAGCGATTTCTCCTACTACGGCGGCTTCGACCTGGGGCGCCTGATCTACATGCAGTACCAGCAGAAGTTCTGATCGTGCCGGGCGGGAGCGCTGCTCCCGCCCGCTTTTCATCCGCATTACCCGTACATGCAGCAAGGGAGTACACAGTGGACAAATCCAGACGTGATTTCTGTACGGTGCTGGGCACCGCGGCGATCCTCTCCTCGGCCGCCGGCGTGCTGGCGCCGGCGCAGGCGGCCGCGCGCGCCGCGGACAAGGCAAAGGCCGGCGCCGCCGCCACGGTTGGCGGGCAGCGCCTGAAAGTCAGGCTGCTGATGAACTCGGCCCTTTCCGGCCCGCACGCCTTCTTCTGCCTGGCCCATGAGCGTGGCTACTTCGCCGATGCCGGGCTGGACATCGAGTTCGCCGCCGGCGACGGCGCCGCTTCGGTGGTGCCGCGCATCCCGCAGGAAGGCTTCGACGGCGGCTACGGCGACCTGTGCGCGCTGATCAAGCTGGCCGGGCTGCGCCCGGACAACTGCCCGGTCGCGGTGCACGTGGCCTTCAACCAGACGCCGCTGACCATTGGCGTGCGCAAGGACGGCCCGATCCATTCGCCGAAGGATCTGGAAGGCAAGGTGATCGGCGGGCATCCGATCGACGCCGCGATCGAGGTGTTCCCGGCCTATGCGTCGGTCGCGGGCGTGGATCAGTCGCGCGTGTCGATCCTGCGCTCGACCACCAGCATGACCACACTGGGCGAGGACGTGCTCAACGGCCACACCGATGGCGTGTTCGGCTTCGTGCACACCATCATCGCCGCGCTGGCGGCCAAGAACATCGACGGCCGCGCCGGCCTGCGCTTCCTCGAATACCGCGACCTGGTGCCGGACATGTACGGCAACGCGCTGATGCTCACGCCCAGGTTCCTCAAGGAACATCCGGACGCGGCGCGCGCGCTGGTGGCCGCGGTCAACCGGGGCATCATCGAGACCCTGGCCGACCCGAAGGCCGCGCTGGAAGCCACCCGCAGGATGGCGCCGAAGTTTGCCGACCACGTCGATGGCCCGCGCCTGATGGGCACCCTGGACGTGGAGATGGCGCATCCGGAGGCGCTGAAGATCGGTATCGGCGACATCGACGACGGCCGCCTGCAGCGTTCGATCCAGCTGATGGCCACCTCCTGCCGCCTGCCGCGCACGCCGAAGCCGGAGGAAATCTTCACCCGCGCCTACCTGCCGCCGCTGGCCGAGCGCGCGCGCCCGCGCAGCGCGGGAGGGAGCCACGCATGAAGCCGACGATGATCGCCGCCGCGATGGCGGCCCTGCTGGTAATGGCCGGCTGCAGCCGCAACGATGCGCCGGCGGAGCCGGCCGCCGCGGCGCCCGCGCAACCGGCCACGCCGCACAAGCTGCGCTTTCTGCTCAACTCCGGCTTTTCCGGCGCCAACGCCTGGTTCCTGGTCGCGCAGCAGCGCGGCTACTTCCGCGACGAGGGCATCGAGGTCGAGTTCACCGATGGACGCGGTGCCTTCACCGCCGCCGGACGCATGCTCGATGAAGGCTTCGACGCCGGCTACGGTGACATCCAGGCCACCTACGAGCAGGCCGCGCACAAGCCGGGGCAGGCGCCGGTGGGCGTGTACATGGTCATGGACGTGTCGCCTTCGGTGATCATCCTGCCGGTCGCATCGCCGGTGAAGGAGCCCATGCAGCTGTCCGGCAGGACCATCACCGGCCACGGCACCGACGTGGCGCTCAACACCTTCGAGCAGTTCGCTTCCAAGGTGGGCCTGGACCCGAAGTCGGTGACCATCGTGCCCAACCCCGGCAACTGGAAGACACTGATCGGCCTGCTCGACGAGCATAAATCCGACGCACTGTTCGGCTATTCCTCCACCAGCACCGCGGCGATCGCCACGGCCGGCGGCAAGGTCGAGGAACGGCTGCGCTTCTTCCGCTTCCGCGACGCGGTGCCCGAGCTGTACGGCAGCGCGCTGATGGTGTCGCCCAAGCTCCTGCACGAACAGCCGGAGATCGCCCGCGGGCTGGTGCGCGCGGTCAACCGCGGCGTCATGGACACGCTGTGCGAGCCGCAGGCGGCCATCGACATGCTGGTGGCGCACAACCCCGACGAGAGCGCCAAGGTCGAAATGGGCCGGTTGATGGACACGCTGGATGACATGGGCGGGCGCGAGCGCATCGCGCGTGACGGTGTCGGCGATATCGACCCGGTGCGCATGCAGGCCGGCTTGGACCTGACCGTCGCCCAGCGCCACCTGCCGCGCAAACCTGAACCGGGCGAAGTGTTCGACCGCAGCCTGCTGCCGGAACAGGCCGAGCGCCGTCCCTGCATGTAACTCCCTGCACGGCGCCGCGATGCCCGGCGCCGGCAGCCAGCGCAAGACTCTCTCCCCATGGCCCGCCGGTTTCTCCGGCGGGCTTTTTTTGTTGCCGCCCTCCATGGCGGCAGCCCTGTGGGCCATCGAGCGGTAATGCCGGGAATCGCTCCGGCGATTCCATTCAGGCCGCAGGCATGGGGTGCGGGTATCGGGCGACGACTGCTGCGTTGCCGCAGGCGGCTGTAACCTGCGCTCGTTAAACTGCTTTCATTTGCAACGGAGGAATCATGGCCACTCATCGTCCCGTTTCGCTGATCGGTGTGCCCACCGACGTCGGTGCCGGCCACCGCGGCGCGCGCCTGGGACCGGAGGCGCTGCGCATCGCCGGCCTGCCCGAGGCGCTGGCCGCGCGCGGCGTGGCCGTGCGCGACGTGGGCAACCTGCAGGGACCGCGCAATCCCTGGACCGACCCGGTGGATGGCTACCGCCACCTGGACGAGGTCGTGGCCTGGAACCATGCGCTGATGGAAGCGACCCATGCCGAACTGCGCGACGGACGCCTGCCGATCATGCTCGGCGGCGACCACTGCCTGGGCATCGGCTCGATCACCGCGGTGGCGCGCTGGTGCCGCGAACAGGGCAAGCAGCTGCGCGTGCTGTGGCTGGATGCGCATTCGGATTTCAACACCTCCGACGTCACGCCCTCGGGCAACATCCACGGCATGCCGGTGGCCTGCCTGTGCGGACTCGGCCCTGACGCCCTGACCCGGCTCGGCGGTGACGCCCCCGCGATCTCGCCGCAGCAGGTGCGGCAGATCGGCATCCGCTCGGTGGACCAGGACGAGAAGCGCCTGATCAAGCAGCACCAGGTGGATGTGTACGACATGCGCTACATCGACGAGAGCGGCATGAAGCGCACCATGGAGGCGGCGCTGGAAGGCATCGACGCCAATACCCACCTGCACGTCAGTTTCGACGTGGACTTCCTCGACCCGAGCATCGCCCCGGGCGTGGGCACCACGGTGCCGGGCGGCGTGAACTACCGCGAGGCGCAGCTGGTGATGGAGATGATTGCCGACACCGGGCTGATGGGCTCGCTGGACATCGTCGAGCTCAATCCGCTGCTCGACCGCCGCAACCGTACCGCCAAGCTGGCCGTGGATCTGGTCGAAAGCCTGTTCGGCAAATCGACCCTGATGCGCGATTGACGGCAGCGCGACGTCGCTGAACCGGCGCCGGCGGCATTCACGTCCGCTGCACGTGAGTGCCGCCAGATTCCTCTCCACGCGCGGCGTCGCCACCCGGCAGCCGCCAGTCGAGCAGAGGAGAAACCTGATGAAGCGAGTACTGATGCTGGCCCTGCTGGGGATGTTTTCGGCGGGAATGCTCAGCGCCTGCAACACCGTCGCCGGCGCCGGCAAGGACATGCAGAAGGCCGGCGAGAAGGTCGAGGACAAGGCCCACGACTGCCGCGACGGCAAGTGTTGATCCCCGCCGCGGCCCGTCCGGGCCGCGATATCCACGAGCCACTCAGGAGAAAGACATGAAGCGCTTGGTAGCCCTGATGATGCTGTCGCTGTTCTCGATCGCAATGCTGTCCGCCTGCAACACGGTGGCCGGTGCCGGCAAGGACGTGCAGAAGGCTGGCGAAAAGGTAGAGGACGCAGCCAAGCGCTGATGCCTGGCGATTGGCAGGAACGGAAAGGCCGGCGCATCGCCGGCCTTTTCTTTTGCGCCGATGGATGCTGAAGCGCTCGTTCAAGAACGTCGTCGCCTGCGAACGAATCGTCGATGCGGCGCCAACATCGGTGCCGGCATGCTGGTCCTGCGGCGGAGCTGCCGCCATTCCCCCGAAAGGAGACACGCATGAACAAAGACATCATTTCCGGCAAGTGGAGCCAGCTCAAGGGCAAGGCGCAGGCAAAGTGGGGCGACCTGACGGACGACGATTTCAAGGTGGCCGAAGGCAACGCCGAATACCTTGCCGGCCGCCTGCAGGAACGCTATGGCTGGGCCAAGGACCGGGCCGAAACGGAAGTCCACGATTTCCAGAAGGCATTGCGCAAGGAATATCCGGATTGGCATTGAGCCGGCGCCGGTGACCGGCATGCATGGATTGCCCTTGGGGCAAGGGGACGGGCCGCGATGCGGCCCGTCCCTGCATGGGGCGATCAGCGCCCGCGTGCCGGCGGATCGGGCGCGAAGCCGCCGGGGAACGCGCGCGGTGCGGTGTCCACGCGGTGGCGCGGCAGGATGCCCATCGCCACCAGGCGCGGACGCGCGTCGTAGCGCAGCTGGCCGAACTGGACCGGCGTGCGGCTGGCGCGCTCGAAGCGGGTGGCGTGGCTGGCCGATCCTTCGCGCTCGCCATGGCCGGTGCCCAGCTGCTGGCGCTCGCGCGCTTCCCCGCGCGCGACCGATGCCTCCGCGGCCATCGCGCGGTCCGCGCGCGCGTCCTGCGCGATGACGGGCGCCGGTCGCCGCGGCATCGGCGCGGGCGCGATGTAGACCGGGCGCGCTTCGCGGAACACGGCGATGCCGACCACGCCGACGTCGGCGGGGCGGCCGGTACGGCTGGCATAGCTGTCGCCATGGTCGGTGAACACGAACTGCGCCACCTCCGCCGACGATTTGCGCCAGCCGGTGATCTCGCTGTCCTGCCAGGGCTCGAGCACGTAGCCGGCCTGGTCCGGCGCGGCGGTTTCGCCGCTGATGGCATTGACCCCGTCCACCGACAGCACGGCCAGTACGCGTTCGCCGGTGAGGTTGCGCAGGCGCACGGCGTAGCGATGGCCGGGGGTGCCGGCCACCCATCGATCGCCGCGGTGCGGGTACTGGTCGAGCTCCTCGCCGGTATCGCGGTCGACCAGCGACAGCGCCACCGGCCCGGGGGTGGGGGGCGGCACGGCGCGGAAGCCGCACAGGGCCAGGACGGTCAGCAGGCAGGCGGGAAAGCGGTACATGGCGGGCTCCTTGACGGGGGACGGGGCCATGAACGGACGGGCGCGGGCGGCGGGGTTGGCGCGTGGCGGTTACACTGGGGCGGTTAATCCGTCCGTCACGTCTGCGTTCATGACCACCCGCGTCCTCACCGGCATCACCCCCTCCGGCACTCCCCACCTCGGCAACTACGTCGGCGCCATCCGCCCGGCCATCGCGGCCAGCCGCGCGCAGGAGATCGAGAGTTTCTTCTTCCTGGCCGACCTGCACAGCCTGATCAAGGCGCAGGAGCCCGAGCGCACCCAGCGCTCGACCCTGGAGATCGCCGCCAGCTGGCTGGCCTGCGGCCTGGATCCGGACAAGGTGTGGTTCTACCGGCAGAGCGACATCCCGGAAACCACCGAGTTGATGTGGTTCCTGACCGTGGTCGCCGGCAAGGGCATCCTCAACCGCGCCCACGCCTACAAGGCGGCGGTGGACAAGAACCGCGAGGAGCAGCTGGACGACGATGCCGGCGTCACCGCGGGACTGTTCATGTACCCGGTGCTGATGGCCGCCGACATTCTCATTTTCAACGCGAACAAGGTGCCGGTGGGCCGCGACCAGATCCAGCACATCGAGATGGCGCGCGATTTCGCCCAGCGCTTCAACCACATCTACGGCAAGGACTATTTCACGCTGCCGGAAGTGGTGATCGACGAGCAGGTGGCGACGCTGGCCGGCCTCGACGGCCGCAAGATGAGCAAGAGCTACCACAACACCATTCCGCTGTTCGCCCCGCGCGAGGAGCTGAAGAAGCTGGTGTTCTCCATCGTCACCGACTCGCGCGCGCCCGGCGAGCCGAAGGACACCGAGGGCTCGGCGCTGTTCCAGATGTACCAGGCCTTCGCCACGCCGGAGCAGACCGCCGCGTTCGCGCAGGCGTTTGCCGGCGGCATCGGCTGGGGCGAGGCCAAGCAGCAGCTGTTCGAACGCATCGACGGCGAACTGGCGCCGCTGCGCGAGCGCTACAACGCCCTGATGGCCGAGCCGGAGAAGATCGAGGCGATCCTGCGCCGGCGTGGCCAGCAACTGCGCGAGCAGTTCGCCATCCCGCTGCTGAAGGAACTGCGCCACGCCGTGGGCCTGCGCGACCTGTCCGCCGCCGGCGACAAGCCCAGGGCCGCGGCCGCCGCCAAGGCCGCACTGCCGCTGTTCAAGCAGTACCGCGAGAAGGACGGCCGTTTCTACTTCAAGCTGCTCGACGGCGAGGGCGTGCTGCTGGTGCAGAGCGAAGGCTTCGACTCGCCGCGCGATGCCGGCCAGCTGATCGCCACCCTCAAGCAGGCCGGGAACGGCGACGCACTGCAGGGAGCGCAGTTCAAGCTTGAGGCCGGCGTCGATACGGTGCTGGCGGCCCTGCGCCAGCTGCGCGAAGCGGACTGACCCGGCGCTTCCCTGCCGCCTGCCACGGCGCGCGCCATGCCGGCGCGCGACCAACACGGAGCTCACGATGGCCTGGTTGTCGTTGCTGTTGTTCCTGCCCTGGTTCGGGGTGATGAGCGCGCTGTACTGGTGGTTCCCACGCCAGCCGCGGCACCGCACGCGGACCGTGTTCGACGCTTCGGTGCTGGCGCTGGCCCTGCTGGTCAGCATCTGTTCCATGCACTGGGGCTACCGCATCGGCGCGGCCGACGTCGATGCGGACACCATGTGGAAACAGATCCTGGCGGTGCTCTACGCCTATGGCGGCTTCCTGGCGGTGATGGTGCTGGCGCTGCTGCTGCGGCCGCGCGTGCTGCACCGCCGGTAGGAACGGCTTCATCCGCTTGATCGGCCAGCAGCGCATGCAGGAGCGCACTCCAGTGCGCGACGAGGCGTTGCCGGAAATATCCCATCGCGCGCTGAAGTGTGCTCCTGCAGCCATCGTTCCGGCGGTACCGACGAAAGCCGTATTGCCGCGCCCTGGTGCCGATGACAGCATCTGGCCGGATACCGGGAGCCACTGCATGAGCGCCGAGCACGACATCCACGTCATCGACACCGCTTTCCAGCGCGACCATTTCGATGCCGCCTATCTGCTGGTGAGCAACGGGCGCGGCGCCTTCATCGATTGCGGCACCAGCCACTCGCTGCCGCATCTGCTGGCGGCGGTGGAGCAGGCCGGGCTGGGCGTCGATGCGATCGACTGGCTGATCCTGACCCACGTGCACCTGGACCATGCTGGCGGCGCCGGTGCGCTGATGCAGCGGCTGCCCAACGCGCGGCTGCTGGTGCACCCGCGCGGCGCGCCGCACATGATCGATCCGGCGCGGCTGGTCGCCGGCGCCACCGCGGTCTATGGCGAAGCGGAAATGGTGCGCAGCTACGGGCAGATCGTGCCGGTGGCATCCGGGCGCGTGGTGGTGGCCGAAGACGGCCATCGCCTGTCGCTGGGCGGACGTGAACTGCTGTGCATCGACACGCCCGGCCATGCCCGCCATCACCTGTGCGTATGGGATGCGGCCAACCGCAGCTGGTTCACCGGCGACACCTTCGGCCTGTCATACCGCGAACTGGACAGTGCGCAGGGCGCCTTCATCATTCCCACCACGTCGCCGGTGCAGTTCGAGCCGGAAGCGCTGCACGCCTCGATCCGGCGCCTGATGGCGCAGGCGCCGGACGCGATGTACCTGACCCACTATGGCCGCGTGCGCGACGCCGAGCGCCTGGCCGCCGACCTGCACGTGCAGATCGACGCGATGACCGCCATCGCCCGCGCCTGCGATGGCCGCGCCGACCGCCACCGCGCGCTGGTGGCGGCGCTGGGCGAGCTCTATCTGGAGCGCGCCCGCGCGCATGGCTGCCGGCTCGACGATGCCGGCGTGCTGCGCGTGCTCGGCATGGACATCGAACTCAATGCGCAGGGCCTGGAGTGCTGGCTGGATCGCGGCCGCGCATAGAAGTGCACTCCAGTGCGCGATGGAGCTGGACACTCCCTCCCTGCGCGACAGCCTGCATCTGCATGTGCGCAGGTTGAACCGTGGAGACCCATCGCAGCGCCAAGCTGCGCTCCTGCAGGTAAAATCCCGCGCTTCTCCTGCTGTCTGGTACCGCCGTGAATCCGATGCGCATGCTGTTGTTGTCGTCCTGCCTGTTCGTCGGTGGCATCGCCAGCGCGGCCAACGACCTGCCCGGCGGCGGCATCGACCCGGAAGCGCTGTCGCAGCATGTGCGCGTGCTGGCCTCGGACGAGTTCGAAGGGCGTGCGCCAGCCACCGCCGGTGAGCAGCGCACCGTCGATTACCTGGTCGAGCAGTTCCGCAAGGCCGGCGTGCAGCCGGGCGGCAATGACGGCGGCTGGGTGCAGGACGTGCCGCTGGTGCGCGCGCAGGTGGACGGCAGCATCGACGCCAGCCTGCAGCTGGCCGGCAGGCGCCAGCCGCTGGTCAACGGCGAGGACGTGACCCTACAGAGCCTCAGCCCGCTCGGCGCGGTGGACCTGGAGGACGTGCCGCTGGTGTTCGTCGGCTACGGCATCGATGCGCCGGAGCGGCGCTGGGACGACTACAAGGGCGTGGACCTGGCCGGCAAGATCGCCGTGGTGCTGATCAACGATGCCGACTTCGAAGCCGACGTATCCGGCGCGTTCGATGGCAAAGCGGTGACCTACTACGGCCGCTGGACCTACAAGTTCGAGGAGGCCGCGCGGCGCGGTGCGGCGGGCGTGCTGATCGTGCACGAGACCGCACCGGCGGCGTATCCGTGGGCGACGGTGAAGGCCTCTGGAACCTCGCCGCTGTTCGACATCCAGCGCAGCGAGTCCGACGCGCGCGCGCTGCACACGCCGCTGCGCGGCTGGATGCAGCGTGCGCTGGCCGGGCGCATCTTCGCCGCGGCCGGGCTGGATTTCGACGCGGAGAAGCGCAAGGCGATGCGCGCCGACTTCCACCCGGTGGAACTGGGCGACGCACGCCTGTCGGCCCGTTTCAAGGTCAAGCGCGAACCGGTGGTCACCCGCAACGTGGTGGCGAAGCTGGAAGGCGCGACGCATCCGGACGAATCGGTGATCTTCTCCGCGCATTGGGATGCGTTCGGCATCGGCCAGCCCGACGCCAGCGGTGACACCGTGCGCCATGGCGCCATCGACAATGCCACCGGCGTGGCTTCGGTGCTGGAACTGGCGCGCGTGTTCGCCGCCGGCCCGCGCCCGCAGCGCACGCTGTACTTCATCGCGCTGACCGCGGAGGAAAAGGGCCTGCTCGGCGCCAGCTACTACGCCGAACATCCGCTGGCACCACTGGAGAAGACTGCCGCGGTGCTGAACATCGAGATGTTCAGTCCCGATGGCGAGACCACCGACATCGCCACCTGGGGCAAGGGCCGGGTCTCGCTGGAAGCGGACGTGGACCGCGTCGCCTCGGCCCGCGGCCGCCGCTGGTCGCCTGACCCGAACCTGGAAGCCGGCTTCTTCTACCGCGCCGACCATTTCGCCTTCGCCCGCAAGGGCGTGCCGGCGATCACCGTCGGCGCTGGCCTGGACAAGCGGGACGGCGGCGTTGCCGCCGGCCGCGCACTGCGCGATGCCTACTTCGCCCGGTGCTATCACCAGGCCTGCGACGCATGGTCGCCGCAGTGGGACGCGCGCGGCCTGGCCGCCGATACGCTGCTGGTCTACGACCTGGGCCTGGAACTGGCGAACAGCCGGCGCTGGCCGGCATGGGACAAGGGCGCGGAGTTCGAGGCCGCACGCGAGGCCAGCGACGCGGCGAGGCGTTGAATTTCCGGTTTCCGGCGTCCTGATTTCGCGCAGGGGCCGGCATTCCCGCCTGTGCGGCAATGCCGGCGTGGCCGCGCGCCGGTCTAGCGGCGCGTACCGTCCAGCCAGTTCGGCCCCTTGTTCTCCAGGAAGAACAGGTAGACCACCAGCGACACCGCGATCACCACGGTGACGTAGAGCGCGAACGCGCCGACATGGCCGGTGCGCAGCGCGGCCTGGTACAGCAGCGGCGCGGTGCCGCCGAACAGCGAGTTGGCCAGCGCGTAGCCGAAGCCCACGCCGAGCGCGCGCACGTGGGTGGGGAACAGTTCGGCCTTCACCACCGCGTTGATCGAGGTGTAGCCGGTGAGGATGACGAAGCCCAAGGCCAGCGTCGCGAAGGCCGCCAGCGCATCGTGCTGCTGCGGCAGCCGGGTCACCAGATACCAGGTGTAGAGCACGCCGCCGACGCCGAAGAACACCAGCAGGGTCTTGCGGCCGACGAGGTCGGAGAGCCAGCCGCCGACCGGCTGCAGCACCATCAGGAACGCGAGCACGCCGAGGTTGATCAGGGTGCCGGTCATCGGGTCGTCGCCGGCGAAGGCGCTCTGGATCATCTTCGGCCCGTTCACCGAGTACGTATAGAACGCGACGGTGCCGCCGGCGGTGATCAGGAAGCACAGCAGCAGCGGCCGCCACTGGTGCACGAGCAGCTCGCGCATCGAGCCGGCGGCGCGCGCCTTGCCTTCGCGCGCGGCGGCGATGGACGACTGCTCCAGCGATTCGTCCATGGAGCGGCGCAGCCAGAACACCACGATCGCCGCGATGCCGCCCAGGGCGAAGGCGATGCGCCAGCCCCAGTCGGAGATCTGCGGCTTGTCCCAGAAGGCGAGCATGGTCAGCAGGGTCAGCTGCGCCAGCACATGGCCGCCGACCAGGGTGACGTAGTGGAACGAGGACAGGAAGCCGCGGCGGCCGGGCAGGGCGGCTTCGGACATGTAGGTGGCGCTGGTGCCGTACTCGCCGCCGGTGGCGAAACCCTGCAGCAGGCGCGCCAGCAGCAGGATCAGCGCCGCCCAGATGCCGATCGTGCCGGCGGTGGGGGTGATGGCGACCACGAACGAGCAGCCGGCCATCAGCGATACCGAGACGGTCAGGGCCAGGCGCCGGCCGTAGCGGTCGGCGAAGCGGCCGAAGTACCACGCGCCCACCGGCCGCATCAGGAAGGTGGCGGCGAAGATCGCCCATACGTACAGCGTGGAATTGCGGTCGGCGGCGGAGAAGAACTGCGATTCGAAATAGACCGCGAACACCGAGTAGACGTAGACGTCGTACCACTCGACCAGGTTGCCGGCCGAACCCTTGAGGGTGTTGGCGATGGAGCGCCGCAGCGCGGTGCGCTCCGGTTGCATGGCAGTGGCGGCGGTGGAAGTGCGCATGCCGGGAGGGCCCTCGCGTCGAAGCCGTATATCCGCGCCTGGCCGGCATGGCCGTGGCGACTCCGCCGGCAGCGTGGCCGGGGCGGATACAGCATGCCGTTTTTCGCGCTGATCGCCAGCGCCGCGGTGCCCTAGAATCCGCATTCCCCCGGATGGCGGTACCTGCCCCATGTCTGCGCCCCCCACCACGTCGGCTGCTCCACGGAGCGGCCTTGTCGTTCTGGCCCTGTTCCTCGTGTACGTGGTCTGGGGCTCGACCTACCTCGGCATCCATCTGGCGCTGGAAGGCGGCATGCCGCCGCTGTCGGTGATCTCCGGCACCCGCTTCGTCATCGCCGGCAGCGTGCTCTACGCGCTGCTGCGCTGGCGCGGCGTAGCCGCGCCGACGCGCGCGCAGTGGCCGACGCTGGCGGTGATGGGTTTCAGCCTGCTGTTCCTGGGCAACGGCATGGTGGTGATGGCCGAGCGCGACGTGTCCTCCGGCCTGGCCGCGGTGGCGGTGGCTTCGGTACCGTTGTGGATGGCGCTGTTCTCCGCGTTCCGCGGCGAGCGTGTGGCCGGCGGCGAATGGCTGGGCATCGCGGTCGGTTTCGCCGGGGTGCTGTGGCTCAATGCCGGCAGCAGCCTGACCGCGACGCCGGCGGGCCTGGTGTTCCTGCTGGTGGCGCCGTTGGGCTGGGCTGCCGGCTCGATCTGGTCGCGCGGGCGCGACCTGCCGTCGCCGTTCATGACCGCCGCCGGGCAGATGCTGTGCGGCGGCGCGATCCTGGTGGTGGCCGGACTGCTGCGCGGCGAGCGTCTGGACGGGCCGCCGTCGCTGCAGGGCATGCTGGCGGTGGCCTACCTGTGCGTGTTCGGCTCCATCGTCGCCTTCACCGCCTACGTGTGGCTGCTGCACAACGTGCGCCCGGTGCTGGCCAGCAGCTATGCCTACGTCAACCCGGTGATCGCGGTGGCACTGGGCGCGTGGATCGCGCACGAGCGCTTCAGCGCCGCCGACATCGGCGCGATGGCGGTGATCCTGGCCGGCGTCGTGGTCATCACCCTGGCCCGGATGCGCCGCGCATGACGCCCGCCCACGAACACCGCAACGGCCTGCTGGCCACCACCTTCGCCTTCGTCATCTGGGGCCTGTTCCCGCTGTACTGGCGGCTGCTGATCGAGGTGCCGTCGTTCCTGATCATCGCCCACCGCATCATCTGGAGCGCGGTGCTGCTGATCGGCGGGCTGGGCATCGTCCGCGGCTGGGGCTGGCTGCGCGAGGTATGGGCGACGCCGCGGCGGTTCTGGCTGCTGGGGCTGTCGAGCCTGCTGATCGGCGCCAACTGGAGCCTGTACATCTGGGCGGTGAACGCCGGCCACGTGGTCGAGACCAGCCTGGGCTATTTCATCAACCCGCTGCTGAGCGTGGTGCTGGGCGTGGCGGTGCTGCGCGAACGGCTGGGCCGGCTGCAATGGCTGGCGGTGGCGCTGGCGGCGCTGGGCGTGGCCTGGCTGACCTGGCAGAGCGGGCGCGCGCCGTGGATCGCGATCGGGCTGTCGATCACCTTCGGCCTGTACGGGCTGCTGCGCAAACTGGTGGTGGTCGAGGCGGTGACCGGACTCGGTGTGGAAAGCCTGTTCATGGTGGCGCCGGCGCTGGCCTATGCGCTGTGGGCCGAGAACGGCCACGGCGGCGGTTTCGTGTCCGGCTGGGGCTGGGGCAACGACGCGCTGCTGGTGCTGGCCGGCGTGGTCAGCGCGGTGCCGCTGATCGCCTTCGCCTACGGCGTGCGCCGCATCCCGCTGTCGGTGGTCGGGCTGCTGCAGTACATCGGCCCGACGCTGCAGTTCCTGATCGGCGTGCTGATCCTGCGCGAACCGTTCGCACCCTCGCAGCTGGTCGGCTTCGGCCTGATCTGGGCCGGACTGGTGGTGTTCGCCAGCGCTGGCGTGCGCGCCGCGGCACGGGCGCGTTCGCAGGCGCTGGCAAGGTAGGGGCGACTTCAGTCGCGAAACGCTTCGGCGGCGGAGTCCTTCGAGGCCGACGCCGCGCCTGCGGCCGAGGATGCCGCCACCACCGTCCGGCCGGATGCGGGTATGGCAGGCGTCGGGCATGGTGCCCCGTCGTTGCCGGCCTGCGCGAACCAGTCGTCGATCACGCCCGAGAGGCGATCCAGCCGCAGCGGCAGGGTCAGGTGATCCTCGCCCTGCAGTTCCAGGTAGCGCGCCCGCGGCGCGGCGGCGGCCAGGGCGCGGCCCTGCGCGACCGGGATGTGCGCGTCGTCGCGGCCATGCAGCAGCAGGACGCAGGCCGGCACCTGCGCCAGCGCCTGGCCGACATCAACGCGGTCCAGGTCGATGCCGAGCCTGCGGTCGGCAGCGGCGATGGCCTCGTCGAGCCCGCTGCCGCCGTACTGCCAGCGCGCCAGCGGCAGCGCCACATAGTCGCCCAGGCGTTCGGGCGGGCGCGACAGCATGTGCGGCACCATCGCGCGGATCGCCTGGCCGGCGTTGTCGAAGGATTCCATCGCCACCACGCTGCGCAGCCGCGGGCCGAGTTCGCGCGCGGCGAAGATCGCGGTGGCCGCGCCGTAGGACACGCCGAGCAGGTGCACCGGCCCGCTGATCTCGCCGCGGGCGTCGAGCGCGCGCAGCGCGGCGGCGACATCGTCGCCCTCGCGCGTGCCATAGCCGGAAGGCGCCTGCCCGGAACGGCCGTGGTTGCGCAGGTCCAGGGTGATGGTGCGGTAGCCGTTCTGCGCCAGTTGCAGCGCCCATGGCAACAGCGAGCCGCCGTCCATCATCCATCCGTGCAGCAGGATCACCGTGCCGCGCGGCGCGGCCGCGGCGGCGGGCGTGGGCGCGAAGGCCTCCATCGAGAATTCGGGGAAGCGCTCGCCCCTTCCGAGGTAGCGGTACTGCAGGCGATAGTCGCCGGGATCGAAAGCGGCCCAGTGCAGCGCCACCCCGCCGCTGCCGGGCACCATGCCCTGGCGGTACGGCAGGTGTGCGAGCAGGGCGTCGATGCGCGCGGTCGGCACCATCGGCGAGGTGCCGCCGGGCGCGGCCAGCCGCGCGCTGAGCGACAGCGGCGGCATCGGGGAGGACAGGGCGAAACCAGCCAGCATCACGCAGACGCCGGCCAGCGCCAGCGAACGCAGCATGGCGGTGATCCGAAAAGGGAGGGGCGCCACAGTAGCGCCTGCGCCGCCGCGGCTCTACCGCACGAAGATGACAGCAGGATGACCGTTGTGTGCCGTTCGGGTTGGCGGCCGCCGCGCGCGGGAAAAAGCAAAGGCACCTCGCGGTGCCTTTGCCGGGTGGAACGCGCCGGTGACCGGACGATCAGAAGCGCTGCTGGTACTTCATGTACATGAAGCGGCCGATGTCGAAGCCACCGTAGTAGGTGAAGCTGCTGTTCGGCTGGCTGTACATGATCGGGCCTTCATGCTTGAACACGTTGTTCACGCCCAGCGACACGGTGCCGTCCCACGGCAGGGCATAGCGCACCTGCAGGTCGTGGAAGGTATTGGAGCCCACCTTCCGGCTCGGCTGCACATCGGTGTACGGCGAGCGGAAGTCCGGCTGGTTGCACTCCGGGCCGCCGTCCAGGTCGTAGGAACACTTCTCCTTCATGCTGGAGGTGTAACGGGTGGTCCAGCTCGCGCCGAAGTTGCCGTTCTGCCAGTCCAGGGTCAGGTTGGAGCGCACCCGGAAGTTGCCCTCCCAACCGGTGAACTGTTCCACCGGGGTGGTGTCCACGTTGTCGCTCTTGCGCGAGAGGTAGTCCACGTAGGTGGTGTTCCAGCGCAGCGAGATCTGGCCGATGGCCAGCTCCGGCAGGCGGTAGCGCACGCCGACGTCGTAGCCGGCGGTTTCCTGGTAGCCGGCGTTGTTGAGCGAGCGGTTCATGCCGCTGACCTGGCCCTTGTTGGTGCCGGAGGTGTAGCGGGTGAAGCGCGAGCACGCCGAAGCGATGCCCTGCACGTAGCACTGGTTGAGGATGTCGGTGGCCGACTCGCCGACGATCACGTTGTCGATGCGGATCTTCCACCAGTCCAGGCTCAGGTCCAGGCCGGAGACGAAGTCGGGGCTGTAGACCAGGCCCACGGTCCAGGTCTTGGCGGTTTCCGGCTTCAGGTCCGGGTTGGAGCCGGAAGTGAAGTCGGTCACCGCCTGCACGCCGGAGGTGCTGGCGAGCTCGCCGTCGCCGGTCTTCTGGCGGAAGTCGTTGCCCATGCCGGCGGCGGTGCAGCGCGCGGCCACTTCGCCGTTGCGCGCCGCCGCGCCGAAGGAGCGGTCGCACGGATCGGTGATGCGGTCGCGCGTGGTGACGGTGCCGCCGTACAGGTCGTCCACGGTCGGCGCGCGGAAGCCGGTGCCATAGGTGGCGCGCACCAGCAGCGTATCGACCGGCTTCCACTTCAGGCCGAACTTGCCGTTGGTGGTGCCGCCGAAGTTGTTGTAGTCCGAGTAGCGCCCGGCCACGTCCAGCGACAGTTCGCGCACGAACGGCAGGTCGGCCAGAAGCGGCACCTGCAGTTCCAGGTAGACCTCGTCCAGTTTGTAGTCGCCACGGGTCGGCTGGCCGCTGGTGCCGGCGATCTCGCCGTTCTGCACCATCAGGTCCGGGGTGTAGCTGGCTTCCTCGCTGCGGTGCTCCACGCCCATCGCGGCCATCACGTCGCCGGCCGGCAGGCTGAACAGCGAGCCGGAGATGTTGGCGCTGATCACCTTGGTGGTGCTCTGGACGTCGTCGACGAAGCTCCGGAACAGGTAGTCGCGCACGGCCGGGTCGCCGCTGAGCGAGCCGGGACTGTTGCTGCCCATCGGCGCCAGCGGGTTCCACGGCACGCAGCCTTCGATCACGTTGTCGCGGGTGCCGCAGCGGGCCACGCCGTTGTCGTCGATGAACGAAGCGCCCACCGCCTTGTTGACGTTGGGCTGGTACATGCTCTGCAGCGTGCGGCGCTCGCCTTCATTGCGGTTGAACATGTAGCCCACGTTCCAGTCCCAGAAGTGCGAACCGGTTTCGAAGCTGCCTTCCAGGCCGAGGCTGGCGCGCTTGGTGGTCAGGCTGTTGTTGGTCGCGCGCGGGAACTCCTCGGTGCGGTGCGAGAACAGCACGTCCTTGCCCCAGTGGTTGAACGCGCTGTCCTTGGACAGCATCGCGCGCGTGCCGCTGGCCGCCTGCGCCGAGGACACCGAGTACGGGTAGCCGGCCAGCTGCTTGAGCGATTCGCGCTCGCTGTACAGCACGTCGCCGACGATGCGCAGCGTGTCGGTGATTTCGAAGCCGCCGTTGGCGAAGGCCGAGCGGCGCTCCAGGCCCGACAGCAGGGTCATGTTGGTCTTGGTGTTGGCGTAGACCGAGCGGTCCAGCGGCTTGAAGTCTTCCACCTTGGATGGATCGCCACCGGGGCCGACGCTGATCACCTTGCCATCGACGGTGACCGAGCCCCACTGGGTGGTGCCATTGAGGCCATCGGTGGGGTGGTAGGGGCCGTTCGGATAGGCGGTGAATTCGCGCGCGCCGCCCAGCACCGGGTCTTCCTTCACCTTCTCGGCGCCGACGGTGATCCAGCCGCGCTCGAACGTCTTGCCGTAGGTGGCGCTGTAGGAACGCTTCTGGCCATCGCCTTCGCTGTACTGGCCGACATAGGCGTTGGCCTGGCCGCCGTCGAAGTTCTTGCGGGTGATGATGTTGACCACGCCGGCGATGGCGTCCGAGCCGTACAGCGCCGAGGCGCCATCGGTCAGTACTTCCACGCGTTCGACGATCGCCGACGGGATCGAGCCCAGGTCGGAGTAGCCGCCGGCGCTCACGCCCATGCGGCGGCCGTCGACCAGCACCAGGCTGCGCTCGGGGCCGAGGTTGCGCAGGCTGACGAACATGCCGCCATAGTCGCGTGCCGAGGACAGGGCCGAAGCGCGGCTCAGCGCCGGCGAACCGGCGGCGGTGACGTCCTGCAGGATATCGGCGACGTTGACGTAGCCCTTCTTCTCGATCTCGGCGCGGGTCAGCGCGATGACCGGCTTGGCGGTCTCGAGGTTGGCCTGGCGGATGCGCGAGCCGGTGATCTCGACGCGGTCCAGGGTGGTGGTGCCGTCATTGCCGGACTGAGCGAGGGCGGGGGCGCTGCATGCGGTGGCAAGGGCCAGCGCGATCGCGGAGCGGAGCGGGGTCGACTTCAGATACATCAGTTTTGTGTTTCCTTTACTGCCTACGAAAAAAGCGCCTGCGAGGGGCGCCATGAACAGATGCGATCACCGTTGGGGGAGGGACGCAGCATCCGCTGTCACGCAGCTGCGCTGCCCGCCGGTCTTCGGCGGGCGCGCATCATGGACCAAACGGATAGATGCGTGAAGGGGAGAAATCCGCCATCCCGCCGGAGCGATCGTTTCGCAGGCATGGACGGCGGCGCCGTTTCCGGGCCGCCGCCGCCGTTGCCGTCAGGTTTCGCGCAGGGCAGTGGTGATCGGCAGCCGCGCCGCGCGCAGCGCCGGGAACAGGCCGCCGACCAGGCCGATGCCCAGTGCCCACTTCAACCCGCTCCACAGCAGCTCGGGCGAGACGTGGAACTTGAATACCACCGCGCTGAAGTTGCTGCCGATGGTTGACACGCTGTAGCCGTTGAACACCAGCCAGGCCACCGCGCAGCCGAGCAGGCCGCCGACCAGCGCCAGCAGCATGGTCTCCAGCATCACCGCGGTGACCACCGGCAGGCCGCGGAAGCCGATCGCGCGCATGGTCGCGATCTCCCGCGCGCGCGTGGCCACCGCCGCGTACATGGTGTTGAGCGCGCCGAACACCGCGCCCACCGCCATGATCGCGCCGATCACGGTGCCGAGGACGCTGATCAGCTTGTTCAGCCCGCCGCCCTGCTTGCGGTAGTAGTCGCGCGTGGTCTCGACATCCAGCTTCAGGCGCGGGTCGGCCGCCACCGCCGCCTTGAACCGCTCGAAGCCGGGCTTGCCCTCGGTGCGCACGCTGATCGACTGGTAGGCGCTGCGCTGGTAGGTGGTGGCCAGCGTCTGCACGTCGGTCCACAGCTCCGAATCGTGCGCGTCGCCGGAAGCGAACACGCCGACCACCGTCCAGGCCTGGTTGCCGAGGCTGAGGGTCTTGCCGACCTCCATGTCGCGGAACTGGCCCTGCGCGCCTTCGCCAACCACGATCTCGCGCAGGCCCGGCTTGAACTGCCGGCCCTTCACCAGCTTCACCTTGCCGTGCACCTCCCAGGCCATGTCGCCGACGCCGCGGAACTGCGCGTTGACGTCGGTGCCGTCGGCCCTGGACAC
This sequence comes from Stenotrophomonas sp. 05N423, assembly GCF_056397145.1. NCBI lineage: Bacteria > Pseudomonadati > Pseudomonadota > Gammaproteobacteria > Lysobacterales > Lysobacteraceae > Stenotrophomonas > Stenotrophomonas sp. 05N423. The sequence goes on along the minus strand of NZ_JBFTMV010000003.1, from coordinate 349,598 downwards.
CAGGTTGACCACCTGCGACAGCTCTGCCGACAACAACGCGCGGCCCTGCGCGTCGTGCGCCACGCCCGGCAGCGTGCCCAGCAGCGGCACCTGGTCGCGGGTGATCACCGAGTTGGTCTCGGCCTGCGAGCCGCCGCGCAGCACGATGGCGGTGGTGTCATCGCCCGTGCTGTCGAGCGTGGCCTGGAAGCCTTCGCCCATCGCCAGCATCGCCACCAGCACGCCGACCACGCCGGCGATGCCGACCACGATCACCGACGAGGCGCCCCAGCGTTGCGGCAGGCTGGCGATGCCGATGCGGGTGGCGGCCAGTGCCAGCCGGCCGCTGCGGGTGAGCGGCAGCCACAGGGCGATGAGCAGGGCCACGGCCGCGACGCCCACCCACGGCAGGACGATCCAGGCGCCCAGGCCGATGGCGAGCAGGAGGATCACCAGTGAATTTGCAATGAACTTCTTCATGGTTGTTCTCCTTATCGTCCGGCCAGTGCGTCGACGATCTTCAGCCGCTTGGCGCGCAGCGCCGGCAGCACGCCCACGATCAGGCCGATCAGCACGATCAGGCCCGCGCCCACCAGCCAGGTCTGCAGCGGCACGTGCGGCGGCAGCATGCCCATGGTCTTGGGCGCCATCGCCGGCAGCGCCAGCGCCGCCAGGCCCAGGCCGATGGCGCCGCCCAGGCCCACCAGCAGCACCGATTCGACCATCACCAGCGCCAGCACCGTGCCGTCCTTGAAGCCCAGCGTCTTGAGCGTGGCCAGCTCGGGAATGCGCTCGCGCACCGCCTGCGCCATGGTGTTGCCGGTCAGCAGCAGCAGGGTGAAGAACACCGCGCCCATGATCGAGGTGACGATCATGCCGATGTCGGCGAACTGCTTGATGAAGGCCTGCTGGAACGCCGATTCGGTCTGGCTCTTGGTCTCGTGGTCGGAGTTGGCCGAGATCGCGTCGATGGCCTGCGCCACGCGTGAGGCGTGGTCGGCGTTGTCCAGCGTCACCGTGTACCAGCTCACCTGGTTCTTGATGTAGTCGTTGGATTCGTCGAAGTACTTCCAGTTCATCATCAGCTGGCGCTCATCGTTGGCCGCGGTGGCGGCGTTCTTCGAGTGGAAGATGCCTACCAGCTGCAACGGCCAGTCGTTGCTGCCGCCGCGCGGGAAGATCGTGGCCTGCAACGGGATGGTGTCGCCGATCTTCCAGCCGAACTGCTGGGCCAGGGTCGCGCCGACGATGGCGCCGGTGCGGGTGTTGTGGAAGGCGTCCAGCTGCTCCTTCGGCACCTCGAATTCGCGGTACACGTCGAAATAATTCGGCGCCACCGAGAAGTTGGGGAAGAAGTTCTTCGGGTCCTGGTAGATGCCGCCGAACCACATGGCGGATGTCACGTCGCGCACGCCCTGCACCTGGCGGATCTGCGGGTCCAGGCGGATCGGCAGCGACTGGGTGATCGACAGCCGCGAGGTGACGACCAGGCGGTTGGCGCCGGCGACGCTGCTGCCGCCGCTGCTGAAGGCCACGCGCACCGAATCGAGCATGCCGAACAGCAGGAACGCGGTGACCACCGACAGCAGGGTGAACAGGGTGCGGGTGCGGCTGCGGAACAGCTGCGCCCATATCAGGGAGAAATATTTCATGGCGCACCTCCCTGTGCGCCACCCTGCGGGCGGCTTCGCCGCGAAAGACACCGATCGTGTTGTTTTTTCATGGTCGCGCTCCTCAGTGCACCGGGGCGTCGACCAGCTCGCCCTTGTCCAGATGCACGGTATGGGTGGCGTACTCGGCCGCCTTCGGATCATGGGTGACCATGATGATGGTCTTGCCGTGCTCGCGGTTGAGCAGCTGCAGCAGCCCCAGCACTTCCTCGGCCGAGTGGCGGTCCAGGTCGCCGGTGGGCTCGTCGCAGATCAGGAAGGTGGGATCGGAGACGATGGCGCGGGCGATGGCCACGCGCTGCTGCTGGCCGCCGGACAGTTCGTTGGGACGGTGGTCGCGGCGGTCGGCCAGGCCGACCAGGGCCAGCGCGATCTGCGCGCGGCGCTTGCGCTCGCCGGCCGACAGGCTGGTCAGCAGCAGTGGCAGTTCCACGTTCTTCTGCGCGGTCAGCATCGGCATCAGGTTGTAGAACTGGAACACGAAGCCGACGTGGTGGCTGCGCCAGGTCGAGAGCTGGCCGGCGCCAAGCTGGTCGATGCGCTGGCCTTCGATGGCGATCTCGCCGCCGGTGGGCGTGTCCAACCCGCCGATCAGGTTGAGCAGGGTGGTCTTGCCCGAGCCGGACGGGCCCATCAACGCGACGAAGTCGCCGCGGGCGATGTCCAGGTCGATGCCGTGCAGCACCTGCACCTTCTCGGGGCCGCGCTGGTAGGTCTTGGTGATGTTGCGGAGGGTGACGAGGGCGGTCATGGGTGGTCCTCTGCGGTGGGTGGCGGGCGCTGCCGCGCCGTTCTGCTTTTTCCCCCGCGTGGGCGGGAGCGGTGAATGGGGCGACGCTTCTGCGGTTGCGGTTGCGGTTGCGGTTGCGGTTGTTGCTTTTGCTTCCTGCTTTTGATTTCCCCCGGCCGTAGAGCGAGCCGAGCACCGCAGCGGGGCAGGGGGCGAAGAGGCGCACGTGTCTGAGCGAAGCGAGTTGTGCGCCGTCCCCCTGGCCCGCGAGGAGCGCAGGGGACCGGCGGGCGCAGCCCGACGGATCGCGGCCCGGCCCGTGTTTCTCTTGGTTACTTCTCTTTGCACGAGAAAAGAGAAGTAACTCGCGCCCCGCAGGGGAGCGAAGGCTCTTGATCCTGCTTTTGCTGTTGTTTCGGCCTCTCAAACACAAACGGCAACAGCCAAGACAGCAGCAAAGCAACGGGGTGGAGCCAAGGCAGGAGCTTGAAAGCAAAGCTTTCACTCCTGCTTCGCAGGAGCGAGCCGCCTTTCTTTGCTCGTGCAAAGAAACGTGGCCCAAAGAAAGCACGCCCTGCCTCCGCGCCCAACGCGCTACGCGCGTCGGGTCCACTCCGCTGGCGGGATTTTTCGACGAGACATCCATGTCTCGTCGAAAAACGACGTGCATCCATGCACGTCGCCCTTCGGGTTTTCCCCGCCGGCTCCGTCGCTGCGGAAGGGGGGCCGGAGGATCAAGAGCAAGAGCAAGGGAAACAGCAACAGCAACAGCAACAGCAACAGCAAAATCGGGTTGGTGCGGCGATCTGGCTTCCGAAGCTCATCTCCCTCCGGAGCGAGAAGGCACGGCTTGCACGCCACTGGTGCGCGTGCCTTGGAGCGCCCACACAGCTGGCGTGGACCGGGGCGGAGTGAAGGTCGGGCGAAGCCCCGTGACTGAACATGGCAGGTGCTTCGTCTGTAACCCTCATCGCCCCTTTGGGGCATCTTCATCCCGAAGAAGAAGGGAAGAACGTTTTTTGTGGTGAGCCGTAGGGCGCCAACCGTCACACGGCCGAACGGATGCGGCTCACTGCCCCGCGTCGCTGGCCAGTACCACCTTGTCGCCCTCCTTCAACGCCGGCGGCGGGTTCACCACCACCGTCTGACCCGCCGACAGGCCCGACAGCACCTGCCGGTCCTTGCCCATCTCCATGCCGGTCTTCAGCGCCTGCGCCTGCACCGTGTCGTCGCCACCGACCACGAACGCCACCGCGTCCTGTCCGCGCTGCACGATCGCCGCCGCCGGCACGCGCACGCCTTCGGGTTTCTTCTGCCCGGCCTCGGCCGGCTTTTCCAGGAAGCTCACCCGCACGCCCATCTCCGGCACGATGCGCGGGTCCTTCACCTTCAGCGCCACGCGCACCTTCACCGTGGCCTTGCCGCGGTCGGCGGTGGGGATGATCGCGATCACCTCGGCGGGGATCTTCCAGTCCGGGTAGGCATTGAGCACCGCTTCCACCGGCATCTTCGGCTGTACGCGGCCGATGTAGGCCTCGCCGACCTCGACCTCGATCTCCAGCGATTCCATGTCCACGATGGTGCCGATGCCGGTGCGGGTGAAGCCGCCGCCGGCCGACAGCGGCGAGACGATCTCGCCCGGCTGCGCGGCCTTGGCGGTGACCACGCCGGCGAACGGCGCGCGCACCACGTTGTTGTCCACGCCCAGGTCGGCGATGGCCAATGCGTCCTGCGCGACCCTGGCGTTGTGGCGGGCGGAGGCCAGCTGTGCGCGCAGGTTGTCGCGCTGGGCGACGGACTGGTCGTACTGAGAGCGCGACACCAGCTGCCGGCCCACCAGCTGCTGCAGGCGCTGCGCGTCGGCCTCGGCCTGGCGCAGCTGCGCCTGCAGGCCGTCGACCTGGCTGCGCGCGGCATCGAGCTGGGCGGCGTTGAGCGCGCGCTGCGCGTTGGCGTCGATCGGGTCGAGCGTGGCCATGACCTGGCCTTCCTCCACGCGCATGCCTTCCTCGATCATCACTTCGCGTACCTTGCCGGTGATCTTGGCCGAGACGGTAGCCATGCGCCGCGCCACCACGTAGCCGCTGGCGTCGAGCACTGATGCGCTGGCGCTGTCCTGGCCGATGGCGACCACCGGCGCGGTCTCCACCACCACCGGCTTGCCGCGGCTGAAGAAGATGCCGGCCGCGATCGCCAGCACCAGCGCCAGCAGCAGGCCCAGTACCCACCACAGCCAGCGGCGTGGCGAGGACGGGCCGGACGGCGGCGGCGCCGAACGGTCGATGCGGAGTTCCTTGAGCAGGTCTGCGGAGGTGTTCATCGGCACCAGGACGGAGAAAGCGGAAAGATGTGACGGAAAGTAACCCAAACCGGTCCGGCGGGCTTGCCGGCGACGGAGACCGATTCTAGGCAGGGCCTGTCCATGGCGCAGGTGACGGGTGTCACCCGCTTGGCCTGACCGCCCGCACTGCAGGGCGACGGCGCGCATCGCTACCTTGGCGCCATTCCCGACAGGAGGCGACGAGATGGACGCGAACGGCGAAGTACTGGCATGCCTGCGCGGCGTGCACAAGCGCTACGGCGCGCTGCAGGCGCTGGCCGGCGTGGATCTGGATCTTCATGCCGGCCAGGTGCTGGCGTTGCTCGGCCCGAATGGCGCCGGCAAGACCACCACCATCGGCCTGCTGCTGGGCCTGCTGCGCGCCGATGCCGGCCAGGTGCGCCTGTTCGGGCACGATCCGCAGCAGGTGGCGGCACGGCGCGGCATCGGCGTGATGCTGCAGGACGCGGCGCTGCCGCCGACCTTGAAGGTCGGTGAACTGCTGCGGCTGACCGCGAGCTATTACCCGGCGCCGCGCCCGCTGGCCGAAAGCGCGGCGCTGGCCGGGGTCGAGGAACTGCTCGACAGGCCCTACGGCAAGCTGTCCGGCGGCCAGCAGCGGCGCGTGCAGTTCGCCCTCGCCCTGTGCGGACGGCCGCGCCTGCTGTTCCTGGACGAACCCACCGTCGGCCTCGACCTGCCGGCGCGGCAGCGGCTGTGGGCCACCGTGCGCGCACTGGCCGGCGAAGGCGTGGCGGTGGTGCTGACCACGCATTACCTGGAGGAGGCCGGGCACCTGGCCGACCGGGTGTGCGTGCTGATGCGCGGGCGCATCGTCAGCGATGGCAGCGTGGATGCACTGCGCGCGCGGGTGGAAACGCGCCGCGTCCGCTGCGTCTCCACGCTGGACGCCGATGCCGTGGCCGCCTGGCCCGGCGTACGCCAGGTACAGCGCGACGGCATGCGGCTGGATATAGCCAGCGACCAGGCCGAAGCAGTGGTGCGGCGCCTGCTCGACACCGATCCGGCACTGTCCGGCCTGGAAGTGCAGGCCGCCGGACTCGACGAAGCGTTCTGCGACCTGACCCGCGACGACGGCGTCGCGTCTTCCGATCTGCGCGAGGCGGCCTGATGAATACCCTGCGTTCTTCCTTCTCCGCCGCGCAGGCGCCGATGCCGCGCCGCCGCGTACTCGCCGCCTATCTGCAGGAGACGCGTGCCGAATGCCTGCGCTACGTGCGCAGCCCGTCGTTCCTGCTGCCGACGCTGCTGTTTCCGGCGGTGTTCTTCCTGATGTTCGGCGTGGTGCTGGCCGGGCGCGGCACGCCGGAGGCGCCGCGCTTCCTGCTGGCGTCCTATTCCACCTTCGGGGTCATGGCGCCGGGCCTGTTCGGTTTCGGCATGTCGCTGGCGCTGGAGCGCGACAACGGCCTGCTCACCCTCAAGCGCGCGCTGCCGATGCCGCCGGCCGCGTACCTGGTCGGCAAGATGGCGATGGCGATGCTGATGGCCGCGCTGATCACCACCCTGCTGCAGACGCTGGGCCTGACGCTGGCGCACGTGCAGCTGCAGGCGGCGCAGATGCTGCATCTGGCCCTGGTCTGCATCGCCGGCGCCGTCCCGTTCTGCGCGCTGGGCCTGCTGCTGGGCACTCTGGTGAAGGGCCAGGGCGCGCCGGCCATGGTCAACCTGCTGTACCTGCCGATGGCCTTCCTGTCCGGGCTGTGGTTCCCGCTGCAGATGCTGCCGCCGCTGGTGGCGGCGCAGGCGCCGCTGTGGCCGAGCTACCACCTCAATGCGCTGGCGCAGTCGGCGGTCGGTTTCGATACCGGCAGCGCCTGGCCGCACCTGCTGTGGCTGGCGGTATTCACCGGTATCGTGTTCGTCATCGCCGTGCGCCGCCTGCGCCGGCATGGCTGATGGCATCATCGACGCCTGCGCGACAGGAACCGCCCCGTGAACCACCGCCACCTTCCCGCCTGGCTGAAGCCCGCTTCCGATTCGGTGGTGGCCGACAACCTCAAGCTCGGCAAGTGGCCGTGGATCGACGCCGTGCACCTGCTGTGGACGGTGTGGGTGTTCCTCACCCCGATGTTCGGCGGCGGCTTCACCCTGCGCTGGCTGCTCATCACGCTGTGGTCGTACCCGCTGTTCCTCCTGTTCTACGGGCTGACCCTGGTGACGTCGCGGCGCCGTGCGCCGATCTTCGCCCTGGCGATGATCGCGCTGTCGATGGCGCTGCTGCCCATCTATCCTTCGGGCATGAGTTACTTCGTGTTCGGCTGCGTGATGCTGCGCACCAACCGCTGTATCGGCGTGCGCCGATATCTTCTGGAACTGGCGCTGCTCAACGCCGGCTTCGTCTCGCTGGCGTGGTGGATCGGCTATCCATGGCAGGTCTTGGCCTGGATACCGGCGTTGACGGTGATCATCGGCCTGATCGTCAACGTCGAGCGCGCCGCCAGCGAGAAGGATGCGGCATTGCGGCTGTCGCACGAAGAAGTACGGCGGCTGGCCGCCACCGCCGAGCGCGAGCGCATCGGCCGTGACCTGCACGATCTGCTCGGGCATACGCTGTCGCTGATCACGTTGAAGATGGAGCTGTCGCGCAAGCTGTTCGAGCGCGACCCGGCGCGTTCGCAGCGCGAGCTGGCCGAGGCCGAGCAGATCGCCCGCGACGCGCTGGCGCAGGTGCGCAGCGCCGTCACCGGTTTCCGCGCCGCCGACATGGCCGCGGAAATCGCCTCCGCGCACCTGCTGCTGGAATCCTCGCGCGTGCACCTTCGGCATGCGCCGCCGCCGCCGATGCCCGGCTGGATCGAATGCGGACTGGCGATGGTGCTGCGCGAGGCGGTCACCAACATCGCGCGGCACGCGCAGGCCAGCGAGGCGACGATCGCGCTGCGCATCGATGGCGGGGCGGTGGTGCTGGACGTGGCCGACAATGGCCGCGGTGGCGTATCCGCCAACGGCAATGGGCTGGCCGGCATGCGCGAGCGGGTGGCGGCGCTGGGCGGCACCCTGCGCATCGACTCGCCGCGCGGCGGTGGCACCGCGCTGACGGTGACGGTGCCGCTGGGAGACGGGAACGCGGCCGCGCCTGCCGCCTTGCCCGATCCCGATCCCGATCCCGACCTCGCCGCCATCGAGGCGCGCGCATGATCCGCATCCTGCTGGCCGAAGACCAGGCGATGGTGCGCGGCGCGTTGTCGGCGCTGCTGAACCTGGAGGCCGACATCGAGGTGGTCGGCAGCGCCGCCGATGGCGAGGCAGCGTGGCGCGAGCTGCAGCGGCTCGCGCCCGACGTGCTGGTCACCGACATCGAGATGCCCGGCCTGACCGGGCTGGAGCTGGCGCAGCGCGTGCAGCGCCACGGACTGGCGGCGAAAGTGGTGATCGTCACCACCTTCGCACGCACCGGCTTCCTGCGCCGCGCGCTGGATGCCGGCGTGCAGGGCTACCTGCTCAAGGACGCGCCGGCGGAGAAACTGGCCGAAGCCCTGCGCCAGGTGCATCGCGGCGGCCGCGCCATCGACCCGCAGCTGGCGGTGGAAGCCTGGTCCGAGGCCGATCCGCTCAACGACCGCGAACGCCAGGTGCTGCGCCTGGCCGGCGAAGGCCGCTCGGCCAACGAGATCGCCGAACAACTCGGTCTCTCGCACGGCACCGTGCGCAACTACCTGTCCGAATGCATCGGCAAGCTCGGCGTCGCCAACCGCATCGAAGCGCACCGGCTGGCGCGGCAGAAGGGCTGGCTGTAGCGCCGAGGGCAGGCAGCATGACGGAAACCACGCCGACGGGAAGGCCAGGGGCAGTCAAGGCAGCGGGTAGCCCGCTACAGCCCCTGCTGCCTCTGCTCCCGGGCGGCATCGAGATCGGCCAGCAGCGCCTGCACGCTGGCATCGTTGCGTGCAATGTGTGCCTGGACCTCGGTTTCGAGCTCGGCGACCTGTGCCGCATCGGCGTCGTCCGGTACCGTCTGCATGCGTTCGGCCATCCGGTCCATGTCCTCTTCGATCGCCCGCATGCGCAGCGCGATGTCGAAATCCTTGTCGCCCATGCCCGGATGCCAGTAGGTGAGCAACGGGCCGCCTGCACGCTCGCAAAGGATGCGGGCTGATCGATGGATCAGTTCGGGGTTCTCGCGCAGCAGGTCGAGCGGAACCGGCAGGGTGCCGATGCGTTCCCTGCTCTGCAGGGCGCGCCTGTGCAGCCAGCGGCTGGGCGGTGGCAAATTGCGCAGGTAACGAGCTGCATCACGCACGCCGAGCATCAGTACATATGACTGGCCGTAGCGCGTGTAGGTGCTCTGCAGGTGCATGCCGACCACCTCGCTCCATGGGACGGGGCCGTACATCGCGTGGTCGATGCACCGTGCATCCATGCGCAGCATTGGACCGGGACGCAGGAACTGGGCCAGCAGCTGCCATGCAAGTAGAAGCAGAAATGCGGTGAACGCGGCGAACAGCGCGAACATGACCCAGCGGTGCGTTGCCGCCGCCAGATAGGTGCCGATGCCCAATACGGCGACCATGAGTATCAGCAACAGTGGCTTGCCGATGTCGCTGCGGGCCTCGAACAACAGGTCGCCGCGGCTTGCGTCGTGCGATTTCCCGCCGCTGCTCCGCCGCCGTTGTTCAGCAGGCTGCTGCCGTCGGTCCAGCCTTCGGTAAAGCCAGAGAGCGGTACCCAGGATGAGCGCACCGGCAAGGGGAAGACTCCACGCCAGCACGGCTCTTCGCTCGGGCAAGGGGACATCGTTCAGGAGATGGGCCAGCACCGGCACGCTTCCGACCAACAGGAGCAGGCCGGAAGCCGTCATGACGATCAATAGTGCGAATTTGCCAAGTGCGCGCATCCCTGCCATTCCCCGGTCCTTTGGCGGGATCGTCACCGACCGGCGCCGTGGCTGTCCAGCGCCGCCACATGGCGCTCCCAGCATGGCGATGCTGCGCCGAGGCGGAGGGCGCTACCGCGTACGCCTGCCAGGCTTAGGCGGCTTCGGCGGCGGCATCAGTTCGGCGGTACGCAGGATCAGCCGGCGCAGCGCATCGGCGTCGTCCAGCAGTTCGTCGGCCACCGGGTAGTCCTTCGCACCGGGGTAGGGCGCACGTTGCGGCAGCAGCGGCGCCAGTTCGGCGGCCGCCGCGGAGGGTTTGACGAACAGGCTGTTGTCGCAGGCGAAGGCCACCACCTTGTCGTCGACGTAGAGCGCGTACTCGCCGAACATCTTCCGCTGCGTGAGCCGCGGGCCGAGCGCGATCTGCTCGGCCACGTAGTCGATGAAATCGCGGTCGGTGGCCATGATGGCTCAGCCGCCGTAGCGGGCCTGGAGCATCGCCCAGGCCGAGCGCAGCGCAAGCGCCTCGCCGCCGGCCGGGCGGCCCGGGCGCTCGCCGTCGTTCCAGGCGTAGACGTCCAGGTGCGCCCACTTCTGGCCTTCCTCGACGAAGCGCTCCAGGTAGAGCGCGGCGGTGACGCTGCCGGCCATGCGCGAGCCGGCATTGGCCAGGTCGGCGATGCCGCTGTGGAGGTAACGCAGGTACGGACGCCACAGCGGCATGCGCCACACCGGGTCGCGGGTGCGGTCGCCGGCCTCCAGCCACTGCTGGGCGAGCGTGTCGTCGTTGGCGAACAGCGCCGGCAGGTCGGGGCCGAGGGCTATGCGCGCCGCGCCGGTGAGCGTGGCGAAATCGACGATGGCGTCCGGCTGCTGCTCGCTGGCGTAGGCCAGGGCGTCGCACAGGATCAGGCGGCCTTCGGCGTCGGTGTTGTCGATCTCCACGGTGATGCCCTTGCGCGTGGTGATGACCTCGCCCGGGCGGAACGCATCGGGGCCGATGGAATTCTCCACCGCCGGCACGATCAACGTCAGCCGCACCGGCAGCTGCCGCGCCATCACCAGCCCGGCCAGCGCCAGCGCGTGCGCGGCGCCGCCCATGTCCTTCTTCATGTTGCGCATGCCGTCGGCCGGCTTGATGTCCAGCCCGCCGGTGTCGAAGCACACGCCCTTGCCGACCAGCGCCAGATGCGGCGCGGCCTCGTCGCCCCAGCGCAGCACGATCAGCCGCGGCGCGCGATGCGAGGCGCGGCCGACGGCGTGGATGGTGGGGAAGTTGCGTTCCAGCAGTTCGTCGCCGGCGATCACTTCCAGCGCGCCGCCATGGGCGTCTGCGAGTTCGCGGGCGGCGTCTTCCAACTGCTGCGGGCCCATGTCCTCGGTCGGCGTGTTGACCCAGTCGCGTACGCGCAGGCAGGCGGCGAGCACGTCCAGCACTTCCGGCGACGGCGTGGCGGCCAGTTGCGCCGGTTGCCGCGCCGGCTTGCGGTAGCGGGCGAAGCGATAGCTGCCCAGGCCCCAGCCCAATTGCAGGTTGGCGATGTCGGCCGCGTCCAGCGGGGTGGCCAACTGCCAGGTGCTGCCGGCCGGCAGTGCGAACGGCGCATGCGCGTAGGCGTAGGCATCGGCGCGGTCGCCGACGCCCAGTACCGCGCCGGCCAGCCCGCCGTCGCCAGGCAGCAGGGCGACGCTGCCCGGCGCGGCGGCGAACTGCTGGCTGCCGAGCCAGGCGCGGATCACGGCCGGCTGGGCGTCCAGCCACGCGGCGAAGCTCGCCTTGTCCAGCACGTGCAGCGGAAGTGCGTTGCTGGCGTCGGAGGTGAAGCCTGCGGGAGACAGCGAAGCGGACATGGGGGTCATTCCTGGTAGTGGGGGGCGGTGGCTCGCGATGGCCGGCAGCCCGTTGTCACGATGCCGTTCCGATACGTGGAAGCAGCCAGTAGAGGGCGGCACAATTCAATATCACGCTGATCCAGAACCCAAGCTGGAAGCTGGTTTTGCGGGTCTTGTGGCGGAATACCTGCTGCGCCAGCAGGCCGCCCGGCCAGCCGCACAGCAGGTCGAACAGGTGCAGGGTTCTTTCCTGCGTGCGTTGCAGATTCTGGTTGGCGGCGCTCTTGTCCAGCGCATAGGCAATGAACGACAGGGCGCTCATTCCTGCAAAGGCCAGTGTTACCGCAAGCGGCCACCAGTGCAGCCACGTGCCGGCGACCAGCGTGATGAGTGCGCCGGCCAGGATCAGGCGATGCACCAGATCCCGCCATTTGCTGGAGGCATGGCGTTGGCGTGCGGTGACTTTGGTTTCGTTGCGGCGCTGTGCCTGCGCACGCATCACGTCGGCATTGACGAAGCTGACGTTCACTGCGTTCAGGCGGCCCTTGTCGTCGCGTCGGGTTTCATAGCGGACCAGGTCGCCGCTACCCGGGCGGCGACCGGCATATTCGATGGTCTTGATGTGCACGAAGGCGCGCGCCGCATGATCGACGCCGGCCTGCGATTCGAGCGGGCGCACGAAGCCGTAGCCCTTGCCGTCGTTCCACTGTTCGATGCGGCCGAGCTGCGGCATCGGCTCAATCCTGCGCGTCCAGCCAGTCGGCCAGCCCGGTGAGGGTGTCGAACTGCAGGTCCGGCTGCGGGCCGGCGTGGGTCCAGGCGTGGGATTCGCGGTTGATCCAGCAGCCGCGCAGGCCGGCGCGCATCGCCCCGGCCACGTCCATCTCGGCGTGGTCGCCCACGTGCAGCACATGGGCATGCGCCACGCCCAGGCGCTCGCAGGCGGCGTGGAAGATGCCCGGGTCCGGCTTGGCCGCGCCGAACTCGCGCGAGCCGAGCTGGAAGGCGAACAGCCCGCCGATGCCGATGCGCTGCAGGTCGGCGTTGCCGTTGCTGACCGCGGCCACCGGCACGCGCGCGGCGATGCGGCGCAGCGCGTCCAGCGCGTCGGGGTAGAACTCCACCTGGTTGCGCGCGGCGTAGAACGCTTCGTAGGCCGGTTCCAGCAGGTCCATGCCGGCGCCGCTCTTCTCCAGCGCCTCGGCCAGGGTGAGGCGGCGCAGCGCGCTCAGGTCGTAGTGCAGGTGCGGGTTGTCGTCGAAGGTGCGCACGCGCAGTTCGCGCATGGCCTCTACCGGGTACATCGCCGCCGTGGCCGGGCTGTGGACGCGCATCCAGTCGTGCAGCACCTGGTCGATGCGGGCGCCGATGGGCGCGAACGGCCAGAGTGTGTCGTCCAGGTCGAGGGTGATGGCTAGGACAGGAAAGTTCACGGGGCCATTTTACGGCAGCGGACCGGGCCGCGCCTTGCCTATTCCAGCAATCGCGCCCAGCCCTGCATGCCGTCCAGCCGCGCCAGCACCAGTTTGGCGCAGACCAGCAGCGGCACCGCCAGCAGCAGCCCGATGATGCCCCACAGCCAGCCGGACAGCATCAGCGCGAGCACCAGCATCAGGGGCGAGATCGCCATGCGCCGGCCCAGCACGATCGGCGTGACCAGCTGCCCCTCCAGCGTGTGCAGCGCCAGGTAGACCAGCGCCGGTGCCGCCACCGCCAGCGGCTCGCGGAACTGGGTCAGCCCGACCAGCAGCATCAGCGCGATGCCGAGCAGCGGGCCCACGTACGGCGCGAAGTTCAGCAGCATCGCCACCGTGCCCCACAGCAGCGCCTCGGGCAGGGCGATGCCCAGCAGCGCCAGCACCCCGGCCAGCGCCAGCCCGAGCAGGGTGTTGATGATGGTGATGGTCAGCACGTAGCGCGATATCTCGCGCTCCATCGCACGCAGGATGTCGGTGGTGAATCGCTTCTGCTGGCGGTTGGGCAGCAGCGCGATCACGTGCCGCTGCAGGTTCTCGCCGTAGATCATGAAGAACAGCGTCAGCAGCACCACCGCCAGCGCCGAGGCGGCCAGCCGCGGCGTGCGCACCAGCACCTTGTACGGATCGTCGAGCCGGGTACGGATCACCTGTACCTTGCGGTTGTCCTCGCCGCCGGCGGCGCGGGCGAAGCTCTCCGCAGCCTGGTTGGCCTGCTGCATCGGCCGCACCAGGTCCTGTACCTTGCGTGAGACTTGGCGCAGCTGCTGCGGCGCCTGCGCGAACCAGTCGGTCGCCGGCTCGGCCAGCTGCAGCGTCAGCGCGCCGGCCGCGGCCAGGCCCATGGCCAGCACCAGCAGCGCGGCGAGGAAACGCGGCAGGCGCAGTTTCTGCAGCAGGCGGATGATCGGGTTGCCGACCAGGGCGAAGAACATCGCCAGCAGCACCGGCAGGATCACGTCCTGCGCGGCCCACAGCGTGTAGCCGACCGCCAGCGTGGCCAGTACGAGCACGGCCGAGGACGCGCGCGGGCGCGGTGTCGGCGGGGCGGGTTCGGTGGCGGGCGGGCAGGGATCGGACGGCAGTGCGGGCATCGCGGCACTCCGGAGCGGGAAGGGCGCGGCCGGCGGCCGCGCGGATCAGGATTCTGACAGCTTGGTGGCGGCTGCGGCCGCCTGCGGAGGTGGGCCGGCCGTGGCTTCCGGCTGCGCGGATACGCCCGCGCCGTCGTCCGTGGCGGTTCCGCCGGCCGCCATGCCCGCCGCGGCCGCCAGTCCCGCTTCATGCAGGGAGGCGATCGACGCCTGCGCCGAGGCCACCAGGCCCGATACCGAGCTGATCATCTGCAGCCAGCGCGCGCCGCTGAAGGCGCCGCCCGGCTCCAGCTTGCCTGCCACGAAACCGCCGGCCAGGCCGGCGATGACGATGCGGCCCGGCGTCCAGCTGCGGCGCCAGGTCGTCTCCAGCGCGTCCCAATGCTGCACGGTCTCGTCCATGCGCACCTGCACGACGGCTTCGGCGCGGCGCACGCGGCGCTGCAGGGCATCGAAATTCATGGCGTGCCGTCCCCCGGGACATTCACGTCGGCGTCGGGATCGTCCTCGGCCGGTTCGTCGAACAGGCCCAGCCGCGACAACTGCCGGCGCGTGGCGTGCATGCCGGTGTGGTGGAAGAAATACGTCACCCGCCAGACCGCATAGCCGGTGACCGCCAGGCTCGCCACCGAGGTGATCAGCAGGGATACGAACCACGACAGCCCGACGTAGTGCAGGAAGGCGATCAGCGTGGCCGCCAGCAGCAGCCACGCCGAGGCGCCGAACACGATGGCCACGCCGCTCCAGGCCAGCGCGCGCCCGAAGGCGCTGCGGGCCAGGGCGAAATCGGCCGAGGCCAGGCGCCGCAGCGAGCGCAGCGTGTGCGTCGCCGAATCCAGCGTCTGCCGGCCGGCGCTGCCGACCTGGCGGATGCTTTCTTCCAGCCCGGGCGCCGCGTTGCCTTCCTCGCCCATGCCGTTGCCGGTGGCGCCGGGTGGTGGCGCGTTGTCGCTCACGCCCGGGTCAGTCGTTGCTGCGGGCGAGCTTGGCGATGATCCAGCCGGCGGCGAAGGCCACGCCGAACGAGGCCAGCGGGCGCTCGCGGATCAGGTCGGCGGCGCTGTCGATCAGGTCCTTGCCCTTGTCCATCAGTGCGTCCATCTGCTCCTTCGCCGCGGCGCCGGAGAGTTCGGCGGCGGCCAGGCCGGACAGCGCGCTGTCGGACAGCTCCGCCTTCACGTTGGCCTTGCCCAGGCGCAGTTCGTCGCCGGCCGTGCTGGCCGCGTCCTTGACCGCCGAGCCGGCGGCGCGCGCCGCGGATTTCAGGTGCGATCCGGCATCGCCCAGGTGTTCCTTCATGCTGTCGGTGTTGGTGGGGCTCATCACTTCGTCTCCTCGTTCGGCGGGAGCGCCACCGTGGCGGCGCAGGGGGAAAGCAATACCAGCGATGGGGTGTAAGAAACGTTAGAACCTGTCCGCGCTCCTGTTGCGCGCGCCCTGCGGTCCGCGTGCGGTGCTCGCAATGCTCGCGTATTCACATGCGTTGCGCATGCTCCGCTCCACCACGGGCCACAGGCCTTCGCTCTCGACGGAGCGCGAACAGGTTCTGCCGAGCGCCGGTCGATCATCGCATCACCAGCTGGCCCTGCGTGTCGCCGCGCACGATGCGCAGCACCAACTGCTGCGGACGCGGGCTGAAACTCGCGCGCCAGCTGGCGAGATCGACGAACTCGCCGCTGCTCGCCGCCAGCACGATGTCGCCGCCGGACAGGCCCGACTGCGCGGCGCGGCTGCCGCGCGCCACCTCGCTGACCAGCACGCCGTTGAGGCCCGCCTGGCGCGCCGATTCGGGCAGGTCGACGAAGGTGGCGCCGGACAGGCGCGGGTCCAGCGTGTCGCCGGTCACCGCGCGCGGTTGTTCCTTGAGCGTGGCCTTGAGCTGCAGCGGCTTGCCGTCGCGGCGCACGTCCAGGTCGACGACGCGGCCCACCGGCTGCAGGCCCTCGAAATTGTGCAGCGCCTGCGCATTGTCCACGCGCTGGCCATTGATCGCGGTGACCACGTCGCCGGCGCGCAGCCCCGCCGCGGCCGCGGCCGAGCCGGACAGCACGCGGGTGACCAGCGCGCCGCGCGCTTCGGCCAGGCCCAGGCCCTGTGCGATCTGCGCGCTCAGGTTCTGCGTCTCCACGCCCAGCGTGCCGCGCACCACCACGCCCTTGGTGATCAGCTGCTCGACCACGTCGCGGGCGAGGTTGGAGGGAATGGCCAGGCCCAGGCCGATGTTGCCGGCCATGCTGCCCTGCGGGTTGAAGCTGGCGGTATTGATGCCGACCAGCTGCCCGGCCAGGTTGACCAGGGCGCCGCCGGAGTTGCCCGGGTTGATCGAGGCGTCGGTCTGGATGAAGTTCTGGTAGCCCAGCCCGCGGATGCCGCTGCGGCCCACCGCCGAGACGATGCCCGAGGTCACGGTCTGGCTGAAGCCGAACGGGTTGCCGATGGCCACCACGAAATCGCCGGTGCGCAGCTGGTCGCTGTCGCCCAGCGGCAGCGCGGTGAGTTTGTCGGCCGGGATGCGGATCAGCGCGATGTCGGTGTCGCGGTCCGAGCCGAGGAACTCGGCCTTGACCGTGCGCCCGTCGGCCAGCGTCACCTGCACGTCGTCGGCATTCTCGATCACGTGGTGGTTGGTCAGCACGTAGCCCTTGGCCGCGTCGATGATCACGCCCGAGCCCAGCGACTCGTTGATGCGCTCCTGCGGTACCTGCGGGAACAGGCGGCGGAAGAACGGATCGTCGAAGAACGGGTTGCGCACCCGCACCACCTGCTTGGTGTTGACACTGACTACTGCCGGCATCACCCGTTCCAGCATCGGTGCCAGCGACGGCACCGGCTGGCCGGCGACCGAGGCCGGCAGCGCCGCGGTGGCGGGCAGCAGGGCGCCGGTGGATGCCTCGGCGCGGTTGTCCAGGTGGGCATTGATGGCGCTGGCGGTGAAGCCGCCGAAGGCGGCGGCAAGCGCGAGGGTGAGCAGGGTCGGGAGCGGTCGCATAAGGGCCGGGGTTCCATGCTGGGACGCCGCACGGGGCGTCCGGGTGGGGCGGGAGTGGCTGAACGGGAGTGTGGCGGCAGCCACCTAAATCGACAATGAAATGTTCCGCAGCGCCGCAATCGCAAGGGCGCCAAGCCCTGCGCCGATTGCAAGATCCCCGGCGCATATTTTTCGTTTGACATCACCCCTATGGTGGGTAAGCTTGGCGTCGCCATCAGCCACTAGATGTTGGGTTGATGTGAAATGCGTCCCCAAGAAGTAGGGTTGAGGCCCGGGGTGCAGGCACCCCACAGGAAGGCGTGCAATGACGACGGAAGCGATGCAGACAGCCGGCCCCCGCCGGACCAATCCCCGCCCGCCCGCAGGCGCGTGACCACGCGCCGGCATCGTCGTCGTTGCAGCCCGGCCCGACCGGGGAAACGGTAAATCGCACCGCAAGGTGCACAAGGAGAGTTCCCACCATCATGAGCACGGTGCGTCTGGAAGTGGTCAGCAACCCAACCCGATCGGACCTTATCCCCCTGCAGCCCGCCTCGCAGGACATCTGGGACAAGAAGTACCGCCTCAAGACCAAGGCCGGCGAGGCGCTGGATGCCGACATCGACGGCACCTACCAGCGCGTGGCCCGTGCCCTGGCCGACGCCGAGGGCAGCGACGACAAGCGCGCCTACTGGTACGAGCGTTTCGTCTGGGCGCTGCGCCGCGGCGCGATTCCGGCCGGCCGCATCACGTCCAACGCCGGCGCGCAGGAACACAAGCCGGCCACCAGCACGATCAACTGCACCGTGTCGGGCACCATCACCGACTCGATGGACGGCATCCTGGAGAAGGTCCACGAAGCGGGCCTGACCCTGAAGGCCGGCTGCGGCATCGGCTACGAGTTCAGCACGCTGCGTCCGCGCGGCGCGTTCGTCGCCGGCGCCGGCGCCTACACCTCCGGCCCGATGTCCTTCATGGATATCTACGACAAGATGTGCTTCACCGTGTCCTCGGCCGGTGGCCGCCGTGGCGCGCAGATGGGCACCTTCGACGTGTCGCACCCGGACGTGAAGGACTTCATCCGCGCCAAGCGCGAGGACGGGCGCCTGCGCCAGTTCAATCTGTCGCTGCTGATCACCGACGGCTTCATGGAAGCGGTGGACCAGGACGCCGACTGGCCTCTGGTGTTCCCGATCAACATCAATGAACAGGCCGAGCTCGACCCGGCCAGCGGCGAGGAAGTGGTCTGGCGCGAGTGGCCGACCCACGAGAACTACATCGTGCGCGACGACGGCCTGGTGGCCTGCAAGGTGTACGGGCACATCCGCGCCCGCCACCTGTGGGACATGATCATGGTCTCGACGTACGACTACGCCGAGCCGGGCTTCATCCTGATCGACCGCGTCAACGAGATGAACAACAACTGGTGGTGCGAGAGCATCCGCGCCACCAACCCCTGCGGCGAGCAGCCGCTGCCGCCGTACGGCGCCTGCCTGCTGGGCTCGGTCAACCTGACCAAGTTCGTGCGCGACCCGTTCACCGACAAGGCCTCGTTCGACTGGGACGAGTACAAGGAAGTGGTGCGCGTGTTCACCCGCATGCTCGACAACGTGGTCGAGGTCAACGGCCTGCCGCTGGAGCAGCAGCGCAACGAGATCATGCGCAAGCGCCGCCACGGCATGGGCTTCCTCGGCCTGGGCAGCACCATGACCATGCTGCGCATGAAGTACGGCTCGCCGGAGTCGTGCGGATTCACCGAGGCCATCGCCCGCGACATGGCCGTGGCCGGCTGGGAAACCGGCCTGGAGCTGGCCCGCGAGAAGGGCCCGGCGCCGATCATGGAGGAGGCCTTCGACGTCACCGCCGCGATGCTCCGCCAGCGCCCGGAAATGCGCAAGGACGGCTGGAAAGCCGGACAGAAGATCCAGGGCAAGGTGCTGCACGCGCGCTACAGCCGCTACATGCAGCGCATCGCCTCGGTCGCCCCGGAACTGGTGGACGAACTGGCCGAGACCGGCGCGCGCTTCACCCACCACAGCTCCATCGCGCCGACCGGCACCATCAGCCTGTCGCTGGCCAACAATGCTTCCAACGGCATCGAGCCGTCGTTCGCGCACCACTACAGCCGCAACGTGATCCGCGAAGGCAAGAAGACCAAGGAGAAGGTGGACGTGTTCTCCTTCGAACTGCTGGCCTACCGCGAACTGGTCAACACCAGGGCCATGCCGTTCGCCGAGGACGCCGAGGCACGGCTGCCGGATTACTTCATCGCCGCCGACGACATCTCGCCCAAGGAGCACGTGGACGTGCAGGCCGCCGCGCAGAAGTGGGTGGACAGCTCGATTTCCAAGACCGCCAACGTACCGACCGACTATCCGTACGAGCAGTTCAAGGACATCTACCGCTACGCCCACCAGCAGGGCCTGAAGGGCTGCACCACGTTCCGCTTCAATCCCGCCGCCTTCCAGGGCGTGCTGGTCAAGGAAGCGGACCTGGAGAACACCACCTACCGCTTCGAGCTGGAAGACGGCCAGGTGGTGGAGGTCAAGGGCAACGAGCAGATCGAGTACGACGGCGAGATGCACACCGCCGCCAACCTGTTCGATGCCCTCAAGGAAGGCTACTACGGCAAGTTCTGAGGTCGCCTTCGCAGGCCGTTCCGCCGTTGGGCGGAACGGCGACGGTGGTTCCGCCACCCGGTTCCCGCGCATGTTCCACGCTTCATCGGCTTCGATTCAACATCCCGACGTTACGGACCCGATGCCCTTAAGGAGGGCTTTATGAGCAATGGCAATGGTGTGACGGCGACCGTTTCCCAGGTTGCCGAGAACGTGAAGGAAACCGCAGCCCACCTGGGCGACGCGGTGGCCGCCACCGCCGGCGATGCCGTGGCCGCGGTCAAGACCCGCGCGCGCAAGGTCGGGGCCGGCGCAAAAAAGCAGGTCGCCAAGGTGAAGAAAGCCGTCAAGAAAGCCGAGAAGGCCGTCGCCAAGAAAGCGGCCGCCGCGAAGAAGGAAGTAAAAAAGACCGTCTCGAGCGTGCGCCAGAAGCTGGAAGCCGCCAAGGCCAGCGCCAAGGCCGAGGCCGCCGACCTGAAGAAGAAGGGGGCGGGCAAGCGTGCCACCGCCAAGAAGGCCGTCGCCGCTGCCGAGAAGAAGGCGGTGAAGAAGGCCGCATCGGCGAAAAAGACGGTGAAGGCCGCCGAGAAGAAGGTGGCCAAGGCCGTCGGCAAGAAGGCCGCTGCGGTGAAGAAGGCCGTCGGCAAAGTCGAGAAGAAAGTCGCCGGCAAGACCGCCGCCGCGAAGAAGGCGGTGAAGAAGGTCGAGAAGAAGATGGCCGGCAAGGCCGCTTCGGCGAAGAAGACGGTGGCGAAGAAGGCCGCCACCGTGAAGAAGGCGGCGAAGAAGGCCGTCCGCAGCAGGTAGGCCGCACCCGCGTCCCCGTCCGCAGCGGACGGGGACGCCCGCAACCCGCACCACAACGCATAACCAGGACCCGCACCATGGCCGTCAAGATCGACAAGAAAATCAAGGGTTATTCCGTCCTCACTCCGGACGACAAGGCCCGGGAAGCGACGGCCAAGGCTCCGGTCGCACAGGCGCAGGACGATGCCCAGGACAGCAACATCGTGCACATGCACGAGCGCATCGAGCGCCCCGACGTGCTGATCGGCAGCACCTACAAGATCAAGTCGCCGCTGGTGGAGCACGCCTTCTACGTGACCATCAACGACATCGTGCTCAATGCCGGCACCGAGCACGAGCTGCGCCGCCCGTTCGAGATCTTCATCAACTCCAAGTCGATGGAACATTTCCAGTGGATCGTGGCGCTGACCCGCATCATGTCCGCCGTGTTCCGCAAGGGCGGCGACGTCACCTTCATCGTCGACGAGATGAAGGCCGTGTTCGATCCCAAGGGCGGTTACTTCAAGGCTGGCGGCGTGTACATGCCGTCGCTGGTCGCCGAACTGGGCTCCATCGTCGAAGATCACATGAAGTCGATCGGCCTGCTGCACGACCCGGAAATGAGCGCCCACCAGCGCGCGCTGATCGCCGAGAAGCGCAGGCAGTTCGAGGAGCGCTCAAAAAAAAACACTGACGCCGTAGCCGCTGCTCCCGCCAGGCGCGAGGAAGATATCGAAGTCACCGGCGAAGGCACCAGCTTCCCGCCCAGCGCCACCATGTGCCACAAGTGCAGCACCAAGGCACTTGTGGTGATGGATGGCTGTGCGACCTGTCTGAATTGCGGGTACAGCAAGTGCGGGTGAGGGGTTGACTGCCCGCCTGTGATGCGTGGGTGCGGCCGGAGCCGCAGCCCACGGGCATTCCGGAGGATGGATGGAGATCGCTTTCGTTGAAGATGCGGCCGCGATCGCGCGTTGCTACCCGCTCATGGCGACGCTGCGTCCACGCCTTTCGCGCGAGGACTTCCTCTCCGCCCTGCCGCGCATGGCGGTAGAGCAGGGCTACAGGCTGGTCTGCCTCGAAGACGAGGGTGTCCTGCGCGGGTTGGCGGGCATCCGTATCGGTGAATGGCTGCACACGGGGCGTTATCTGGAGATCGAGGACCTGGTCACCGCCGAAGGGCACCGGTCCAAGGGCTACGGCCGTGCGTTGCTGCATTGGGTCGCCGAGCATGCCAGGCGGCAGGGATGTCGCCAGCTGCGTCTGGTTTCCGGGGTGAAGCGTGCCGACGCGCATCGCTTTTACGAGCGCGAGGCCATGACCTTCGAGGCCAAGTATTTCTCGATGGATCTGGCGTGAGCCGGTTGCCCCGCTGACGCGGTCTGCGGGGCGGATCGGTTCCATCGCGGCCTTCTCCCGGTCAGGGCGGAAAGCGGTAGACGGTGTTCAAGCTGCCCGCCAACGCCACCTGAATGCCCGGAGACCGGCAAACCAATGGCAGGGGTGGCGGTTCGCAGGCCGCCTCTAGCATCCCGTCATCGCCCATGCTGGATACCGTCATGCGCATCACTGTTCCTGTCGCGACCTGCCTGCTGCTCGTGTTGTCTGCCTGCACCCCCGCGCAGATGCGCATGCCCGAGGGCTTTGCCGCCGATGCGGCGGCCTACGAGGTGAGTGGTCATTCGCCGCGGCGGTTCAACGAGCCGGTACGGTTCGGGCCATACAGCGCCCTGCAGATGCGCGAGGGTTCGACGTTCTCCTGGCGCGTGCCGCTGCCCGCGTTCGACGTGGGTCGTACGTCCAAGCCCTACGACTACACGATGGTGGCGCGCGGTCAACCGCCGGTGGAAGTGCAGTGCCGCACGCGCGCGTGGACCGCGGGCATGGGCGACGATGCGCACCGGACGACGGTCGACCTGACCGCGATGGCGGGGCCGCTGCTGGCCTGCGGGCTGCGGATGGACGACCACGCCGTGCAGGTACTGGAGGTCGCCCGCGAGGGCAACGGCCTGCGCGGCCGCCTGCAGTCGCCGTGGGGCCGCGAGTACACGGTGCGCGGCGTGTACGGCTACGAGGGAACGCCGGTCACGGGCACGCTGCCGACCGGGTATGTGATCGCCGATGGTGGCACCACGCTCGCCGTGGTCGATGTGCTCAACCGCGGCCGCGTGCATCTGGATCGGCGGCTCGACGGCGACCAGCGCGTCTACTTCGCCGCGGCCGCGGCCGCGCTGCTGTTGCTGGATCCCGAGCTGGGGGAATGACAGGGGAGGGTCGCTGTGCGGCGCCGGGAGAGCCCGCGTCGCGCCGATGCCTCGGAAGGGTTACGGCCGCTTCTGCAGGAACAGCCAGTCGCGCCAGGCCGTGCCCGGTTGGATGTCGGCGGGCGGACTGTGGGCGAGGCCTTCGTATTCGCGGAGCCGGATACGCCGTCCGCCGGCTTTCCGGATGGCGGCGAAGAAACGCCGGTCGGCGGTGATCGGGTTTTCGTCGTCCGCGTTGCCGTGGAAGACGAGGACGGGCAGCGTCCTGAACACGGGGGCGCGGCTGTCCGCCGGTGCGATGCCGGAGATGGGCGCGATGGCGGCGAACAGTGCGGGATCCAGCGTCGGCGCCAGCCAGGCTGCCGATCCACCCATCGAGAATCCGGTGGCATAGATCTGCGAGGGATCGACCGGGTGCTTCGACGCGAACGCGCGCACCAGCTCAATGGCCGCGACCAGCGCGGGCGAGGCTTCGGAGTGCTGGTCGGGCGACGCCGGGCCATAGTTCGCGCTGCGGATCGGGAACTGCGGCACCAGGACATAGGCCTGGTAGCGTTCGCGCAGATCGGGCAGGGCCCAGCTCCTGGCGAGCGGGTCGAGCTGGCGGGCGTTGTCCGTGCCGATGCCGCCCGAGCCGTGGAACTGGACGACAAGGGGATAGCTGCGCCCTTCCTGCAGGCGTGAGGGGCGCAGTACCCGATAGGGCAGGACCGTCCCGTCGGAGGCGGTGAAGGTTCCCGCGTCGAACTGGCCGGCATCGACCGACGCGGAAACGTCCGCTGCCATCGGTGCGATGCCCGCGACATGCTCCATCGGGGAGCTGGCCTGGACGCACCCGGCGGCCAGCAGGCACAGGCAGGCGAGGGGGCGGATCGTTTTTCGCATGGGAATTTCCGGTGGAGGCCTGCGCGGCGGGTTGAACGCGGGTGCTGCCTCCAGCGGCAGGCGCAGGGTGGCGGGGCGCGGCGATTGTAGGCCGTAGCCACCGCATGGCCGCCTGTGCCGGCCTGGACATTTTTCTATGGCAGCCACTCAACGGATCTGCATCCGCGGGCGTCTCCCGCAGGCAGGCTCATGCGGACGGCGGGTCGATGTTCTGCCCGATCCGCCACAGCACGCCGCTGGGGTCGGTCAGCACGAAATCGCGGATCGCCCACGGCCGGTCTTCCGGTGGAAGCGTGCGTACGCCGTAGCGCTCGGCCAATCGCTGCGCCTGCACCTGCAGCCACCACGACTCCACGTCGGCGACGAGCATGTGCATCATGAAGTTGCCGGCATGCTCGGCTACGTAGAACTTCTGCAGCAGGAAGCTGCAATCGCCGGCATGCAGGTAGGCCAGGTCGTCCGACGACCAGGGCACGCTGAAGCCCAGGTCGCGGTAGAAGCGCAGAGAAAGATCCATGTCGCGCGCCGGCACGAAGGCCTTGATCTCGATGGTTTCCAGGTTCACGGGGCATTCCTGCCGAGGGGCGGGCCAATCCTGCCGCATCATCCCGCTTCTTTCCAACGTCATGGTCCGGCGCTGTTTCCGCTCCGCAGGACGGCTGCATTCGAGTGCGACGAAAGAAAGGGTGACTTTGGACCTGCTTGATCCGTGGGCCGGTCAGGGGGAGGCTGCAGGGCATCGCATTCCGGCGATGCCATGAGTCGGACGTGGAGGTTGTTCATGAAAATTCGACGCAGGTGGCTATGCGTGCTTGCCGCCCTGTTGCCGTTGCTGGCGTCGCCGCTGGCGGCCTTGGCGCAGGCGCAATGCCCCGACCGCTCAAGTGATGCGCCGGCGCGCGCGATCATCGCCGACCTCGGGCATATCGTCTCGCCCGATGGCGTGCAGGAAGACTATGCGGCGAAGATCGGTGGCATCGAGCAATGGGTGAACGTGCGCGGGCAGGACCGCGACAATCCGCTGCTGCTGTTCGTGCATGGCGGGCCGGCGTCGCCGGCCATCCCCACGCTGTGGCAGTTCCAGCGGCCGCTGGAGGAATACTTCACCGTCGTCAACTACGACCAGCGTGGCGCCGGCAGGACGCTGCTGCTCAACCCGCGGGAAGAGGTGGCCGGCACGCTGCGCATCCAGCGCTACGTGGACGACGCCATCGAACTGGCCGACTACCTGCGCAAGCGCTACCACAAGCGCAAGCTGGTGCTGGTCGGCCACAGCTGGGGCACGGTGGTGGCGATGCAGGCGGCCCTGCAGCGCCCGGACCTGTTCCATGCCTATGTCGGCATCGGCCAGGTGATCGACGTGCGCACCAACGAACGGATCAGTTTCGACTATGGCCTGCGCACCGCACGCGAGCGCGGCAATGCGGAGGCGGTGCGCGAGATGGAATCCATCGCGCCGTACCCGGGCGACAAGCCGATCACCCGCGAGCGCATCGTCATCGCCCGCAAGTGGCCGCAGTACTACGGTGGGCTCAGTGCCTACCGCAGTGAATCCGGCTACTTTTTCCAAGGGCCGAGGCTGTCGCCGGACTACGACGATGCCGCACGCTGCGCGATCGATGCCGGCAGCATGTTCACGCTGGGGCGGCTGCTGGACGAGTTCCTGCAGGTGGACTACAGCGGCGTGAAGGAATTTCCCATCCCGGTGCTGATGTTCATGGGGCGCCACGACTACACCACGCCCTCGGAACCGACTGCCGCCTGGCTGGCGCAGGTGCGTGCGCCCTACAAGAAGGGTGTCTGGTTCGAGCACTCCGCGCACATGATGCCGTGGGAAGAGCCGGGCAAGACCCTGGTCAGCCTGCTGCAGTACGTGCGTCCGCTGGCGGTGGCCGGAGAAATGGAGGGCCGCTGACCGCACCGGATGGAACCGCCTCACATTTCCGTGCACGGTACGGATGGCCGCCCGCGGTTGCGGGCTATGATCGCTGCCATCTCGACGGAAAGGAGCACCGCATGGCAATGGCAAGGCGATATGGCGTGCTGGGATTGGCAGGGGCGATGGTCGTGCTGGCGGCATGCCGTGCGCCAGACGACGCGCCGGCGGCCACGGCGCCGTCGACTACCCCGGATGCGCCGGCGGCGGTTGCGGAGCCGGACACGACGGCAGCGCATGCACCGGTCGGCGCCGATGCCACGCACGCCTGCATGATTGCCGGCGAATTCCATCTCCTCGGCCAGGTCATCCGTTCCCGCGATTGCGTGCAGACGGCGGGCGCGACCACCGAGGCGCAGCTCAAGCGCGTATGCGAAGGCCTGGCCCAGACCTCGGCGCAGATGGGCGGCAAGGCCGGCGACATCACCTACATGGATGCGTGTCCTTCGCCATCGCAGGGCAGTTGCCGCGGCCTGTTCGGCCAGGATCTCGACGGCTATTACTACGAGCGCTCGGCCGACGACCTGGCCGGGTTGCCGGCCAGCTGCGCGCAGGGAGGCGGCACCTGGATGGCGGATTGACATACCGCCGCCGGGGCGCGGCGCAGGGCCGGCCGGAGGTTGTGCCGGCTGGCCGCGGTGGCCGGATTCAGTGGTCGGCGTCCCAGCCGCGCGCGGTTTCGCGCACGAAGTCCGCATAGCTGCGCGGCGCGTGGCCGAGCAGGTCCGCCAGTGCCGCGACGTCGGCCGCGCTGGCCGGCGATCCTTGTTCCTGGAAACCACGGAACATCAGGCGCAGGTCGTAGGCGAAACTGGCCGGCACGTGCTGCGCCATCAGCGTTTCGAACGCATCCAGATCGTCGCCGCCGTAGGCGATGGTGCGGCCGAGCGCGGCGCTCCAGAGGGTAGTGATGCTTTCAGCGGTCAGGTTGTCCGGGCCGACCACGTCGTGGCAGACCAGCGGCAGCGGTTCGGCGCTGGCCTCGCGGCGCAGCAGTTCGCGGGCGGCGAGTTCGGCGATGTCGCGCGTATCGACGTAGGCCATGCCGCGGTGCCCGACCGGATGGCCGTAGACGCCGTGGTCGAGCGCCGGCTTCTGCCGCAGGTCGTTCTGCATGAAGAACGCAGGGCGCAGGAGGGTGGCCGGCAGGTCGAGCCGGCGGATCATGCGCTCGACGATGAGCTTGCAGGCGAAGTGCGGTACATCCGGATGCAGGTCGCACTGGTACACCGACAGATAGACGATGCCGCGCACGCCGGCCTCGCGCGCCAGGTTCAGCGCCGTCATCGTCTGGTGCAGCTCGTCGCCGACGTTCGGCGCCAGCAGGAACAGGGTCGAGACGCCCGCCAGTACGGCGCGCATGCGTCCGATATCGCCGAGTTCGCCCTGCACGGTGGCCACGCCATCGGGGAAGCCGGCCTGTGCCGGCGAACGGGTGAGCGCGCGCACGTCGGCGCCCTGCGCGGCGAGCAGGCGGACGATCTCGCGCCCGGTGTGCCCGGTACTGCCGGTGATGAGGATGGTCATGCGGGGGATCTCCTGTATTTCTTCCGTCGCGCGGCGGTGCGGACACGATCCGGCGCCGTGGCGGCGCCTGCAGTACGTCCGGCTTGACCGGAGTGGCGCGCGGCAGAATATTGGTCGCGACGATCCACGTGAAGTACGCACCTGCCGGTAAGTGCCATGGACAAACGGGAAGAGGACAGGGAAACGCTGACCGCGCGCGTCCGCCGCGGCGATCTGTTCACTGGCGACGGCAACTGCCGTTCGCGCGACGTGTTCGCGCACGTGACCAGCCTGTGGGGCGTGTTGTGCCTCATCGCGCTGCGCGACGGCACCCAGCGCTACAGCGAGCTGCGGCGCAAGGCCAACGGCGTCAGCGAAAAGATGCTGACCCAGACATTGAAGCGACTGGAAGCCGACGGCTTCGTCCGTCGCACCGCCCATCCGGTGATGCCGCCGCGGGTGGACTACGACCTGACCGCGCTGGGCCAGGAGGTCGCCGCGCACGTGGCGGCGCTGGCTGACTGGTTCGAGCTGAACCTGCCAAGGATCAAGCGCGCGTCGAAGGCCGGCCAGTCCGCGCCGGCTTGCAAGCCGGGCACGCGCGCCGCAGATTGACGCCATCGCCAACCAGGGAGCGCACCCATGCGGGGTCTCGATTTCAGTTCGTGGCAAGCCGTGCTTTCAACGCTGCTGGGGCTGATGATCATCACCCTGGTAGGCGTGGGCATCCGCCTGCTGGTGATGCAGACGCTGCAGCAGCGACGCGAACGCGAGAACCGGCAGATCAACGAGCGCCTGCGCACGCTGATCGCCGCCTACAAGACGCTGGGCGGCTCGTTCACCGGCGAACTCGGCGTGGACCCGAAGCATCTGCGCGACCTGCGCGGGCAGGAAGGCGCAGAGGCACTTGCCGCCACGGCGTCGGACCGCTCCCGGCGCATCCGCGACGCAGTGGAAGCGGCGCTGTCGGACATCCTGCTGCTGGGCACCGACGAGCAGGTGCGGCTGGCCGCGCATGCCGCCGCCGAACTGGCGCAGGGCCGCCCGGTGCATACCGATGCGCTGGTGGTGTCGCTGCGCGATTTCATCCGCCAGGCGCTGGACCTGGCGCCGATTCCCCGCGATCTGGCGATTCCGCGGCAGGGGCCGACGCGCCCGGCTGCCGGCGCGGCCAAGGGGCGCAAGGACGAGGGCAACGCCAAGGGGGGCAAGGGCGGTGGCGGCGGCATGGGGGCGATGGGCGGCGGCATGGGTGCGGGCATGGCGCTGGGTGCGCGCGGTGGCGAGGACCACGACCGCGACGCGTGACATGAACGGGCGCGCCGCGATTGCGTTGGCAATGCGCTTCGCGCAAGCTCTGGGCTCCCTCAATCCTGGTGGCCGTCCATGCAAGACAACATCATCCAGATCATGCCCGCCGCCGGCTGGGTTGCCGTGTTCGACGAAGACGGCGAGGAGAGCGCGCAGGGCGTGGTGTGCTTCGCGCTGGTGGAAAGCGCGATGAAACGCGAGGTGCGGGCGATGATCGCCGACGGCGCGCAGATCGGCTTCGCCGACGCGCTGCCCAACTTCGTGCGCGTGCAGGAACTGGATGCGTTCGAGGAGGAGGACGACGAAGACGAGGAAGAAGAGGACGAGGAAGAAGACGAGGCGTGATCCCGGCTCTGGCCTCTGTTCCCGGTTGCGCGGTGGGCCGCCCTGGTGGCCGTCCCCGCTGATGCCGGTGTTTTCCGGCACGGAGAAGTGCATGTTCGACGAGGCTTTCGCCTATAAACGCTGGGCGATGCGGCGCACGCTGGAAGCGATAGGCGCCATGGATGCGCAGGCATTTCCTTCAGGCGTCGCGTTCGCGCGTCAGCAGCTGAACCATGTCGTGATCGTGGAAGAGCTGTTCCGCGCGCGCCTGCAGGGCGACGCGGCGCCGCATGCGGCCACCAACACCGCCGAGGTGCCGGCGTTCGAGGAACTGGCCGCGCGGCTGGAGGCCTCGGACCAGTGGTATGCCGGCCACCTGGCCGGCATGGCGCCGGAGCAGTGGGACCAGGCGTTGCGCTTCCGCTTCGCCGACGGCCGCGAGGGCTGCATGACGCGGCGGGAGATCCTGTTCCACATCCTCAACCATTCCACCTATCACCGCGGCGCCATCGGCCATGCGCTGGATCTGGCGCGGGTGCCGCATCCGGCCGACACCTGGACCGTGTTCATCCACGAGACCCAGCCGCAGCGGCGCGAAGGCGCCTTGCCCGGCGCGGCCCGGGATGCGGGCATGCAGGCGAAGCGGTAAGGTACGCGCCCGCACGCCGCCGCGCCGGTGGCACGACACACGTACATGCTGACCGATCCATTCGACAGGGAGCATCTCTGGCATCCCTACAGCGCGCTGGGCCAGGCGCAGCCGGCGCTGAAGGTGGCGCGCGCCGACGGCGTGCTGCTGGAACTGGCCGACGGCACCCGGCTGATCGACGGCATGGCCTCGTGGTGGTGCGCGATCCACGGCTACAACCATGCGGTGTTGAACCAGGCGGCCATCGACCAGCTCGGGCGCATGTCGCACGTGATGTTCGGCGGACTCACCCACGAGCCGGCCATCGCCCTGGGCAAACAGCTGCTGGCGATGGTGCCGCAGCCACTGGATGCGATCTTCTATGCCGACTCCGGCTCGGTGTCGGTGGAAGTGGCGCTGAAGATGGCGATCCAGTACCAGGCCGCGCGCGGCCGGCCCGGCCGCCACAACATCGCCACCACGCGCTCGGGTTACCACGGCGATACCTGGAACGCGAT
Organism: Stenotrophomonas sp. 05N423; assembly: GCF_056397145.1. Classification (NCBI taxonomy): domain Bacteria; kingdom Pseudomonadati; phylum Pseudomonadota; class Gammaproteobacteria; order Lysobacterales; family Lysobacteraceae; genus Stenotrophomonas; species Stenotrophomonas sp. 05N423. Next base: position 319,913 of record NZ_JBFTMV010000003.1, on the reverse strand, counting down.
GTCGGTGTGCGACCCGGTCACCGGCATGCACGGCCTGTTCGGCGCGGCACTGCCGTCGCGCCGCTTCGTGCCGGCGCCCGTCACGCCGTTCGACGGCGTGTGGGACGCGGCCGACAGCGCGCCGCTCGAACGCCTGTTCGCCGGGCACGGTGACGAACTGGCCGCCTTCATCATCGAGCCGGTGGTGCAGGGCGCCGGCGGCATGCGCTTCTACCACCCGCAATACCTGCGCGAACTGGCGCGGCTGTGCCGCGAACACGACGTGTTGCTGATCTGCGACGAGATCGCCACAGGCTTCGGCCGCAGCGGCCGCCTGTTCGCCTGCGAGCATGCCGGCATTGCCCCGGACATCCTGTGCATCGGCAAGGCGCTGACCGGCGGCTACCTGACCCTGGCCGCGACGATCACCCGCCGCGACATCGCCGACACGATCGCGTCCGGCGAGGCGGGTGTGTTCATGCACGGGCCGACCTTCATGGCCAATCCGCTGGCCTGTGCGGTGGCGCTGGCCTCCACCCGGCTGCTGCTGGCGCAGGATTGGCAGGGCAACGTGCAGCGTATCGAACGTCTCCTGCGCGAACGGCTGGCGCCGGCGCGCACGCTGCCGCGGGTGGCCGACGTGCGCGTGCTCGGCGCCATCGGCGTGATCGAGCTGACCGCGCCGCTGCGGCTGGAACGCATCCAGCAGCGCATGCTGGAGCAGGGCATCTGGATTCGCCCGTTCGGGCGGCTGGTGTACGTGATGCCGCCCTACGTGATCGATGACGAACAATTGAGCCAGCTGTGCGACGGCATGGTCGCGCTGGTGGAAGGGCTGCAGGACGAGGACATGCGTGCATGAGCGGCGAGGCGATTTTCGTAGGCGGCATCGACACCGAGATCGGCAAGACCGTGGTGACCGGCTGGCTGGCACGGCAGTGGATCGAACAGGGCCGCGAGGTGATCACCCAGAAGCTGGTGCAGACCGGCTGCGTCGGCGCGTCGGACGACATCCTGCTGCACCGGCGGCTGATGGGCTGCGGCCTGTTCGACGAGGACCGCGACGGCACCACCATGCCGGCGCTCTATGCCTACCCGGCCTCGCCGCACCTGGCGGCGAAGCTGGAAGGCCGCGCGCTGGACCTGGACGCCATCGCCGAAGCCACCGCGCGCCTGCGCGCGCGCCATGACACGGTGCTGGTGGAAGGTGCCGGCGGGCTGATGGTGCCATTGACGACGGAACTGCTGACCATCGACTACGTGGCGCGGCAGGGCTGGCCGGTGATCCTGGTCACCTCCGGGCGCCTGGGCAGCATCAACCACACCCTGCTGTCGCTGGAAGCCATCGCCGCGCGCGGCATCGCGTTGCACGGCATCGCCTGGAACAGCCGCGACGACGGCAGCGACGAAGTCATCGCCGCTGAAAGCCGCCGCTACATCCGCGAGTGGATGCAGGCGCGCTTCCCGCAGGCGCGCTGGTACGACGTGCCGGTACTGATGCTGGAGTGAGCGTCCGCTCCCCACAGGTGCGGGGCTTGCCCGGCACGCTCCTGCCACCCCGCACGCTCCTGCCGCAATTCACGGGAAAGCCCGATGCCGGGCGAGCCTGGCATCTACGCGGGTGTGCTGCCATGGTTGTTGGCCGGATTGCCCGCGTCGCGCATTGCCCCGTGCGGGCGTCGCCGGGTGGGCTGTTCGCGGATTGCGTCGTGCGGCAGGAGCGCGATGGCGCCGTGCCGCTGCTTCACTCGCTCCTGCCTCCGTTCCCGTTCTCCAGCCGGTACGCGAGCACGTAGTCGCCGGGGCGTGTGCCGATCGAACCGTGGCCGCCGGCCACCAGCAGCACCATCTGCCGGCCCTGGCTGTCCAGGAAGGTCATCGGCGTGGCCTGGCCGCCGGCTGGAATGCGCACGTTCCACAGCACCTTGCCGCTGGTCAGATCGTAGGCGCGGAAGTTGTCGTCCACCGCCGCGGCCAGGAAGGCGACGCCGCCGGCAGTCAGCAGCGGGCCGCCGATGCCGGGCACGCCCAGGCGTATCGGCACCGGCACCGGCGAGAGATCGCGGATGCTGCCGTTGCGGTACTGGTAGGCGACCTTGCCGGTGCGCAGATCGGCGGCGGCGACGGTGCCCCACGGCGGTACCTGGCAGGGCACGCCCAGCGGCGACAGGAATGGCTTGAGTTCCACCGCGTATTCGGCGCCCTTGTTCTCGTTCAGGCCATGCTCGCCGGTGTTCATTGCCTGTCCGTCGAGCTGCGCCTTGGGCACCAGGGTGGAGACGAACGCCAGATAGGTCGGCATGCCGAACATCGCCTGTCGTTGCGGATCCACCGCCACGCCGCCCCAGTTGAAGGTGCCGAAATTGCCGGGGTAGATCAGCGAGCCGCGCAGCGACGGCGGGGTGTAGCGGCCCTCGTAGCGCAGGCGGCGGAACTGGATGCGGCACAGCATCTGGTCGAGCAGGCTGGCGCCCCACATGTCGGCTTCGCGCAGCGGCGGCGGTTCGAAGCTCAACGCCGAATAGGGCTGCCGTGCGGCCACGACCTGGCCGGGAATCTCCGTACCCTGCGGTGCTGCGCGCTCGTCCACCGGCAGCAGCGGGCGGCCGTCACGGCGGTCGAGCACGTACACGTCGCCCTGCTTGGTCGGCACCACCAGCGCCGGCGTGCGTCCCTGCGGCAGGTCCAGGTCCAGCAGCGACGGCTGCGCCGGCGTATCCATGTCCCACAGGTCGTGGTGCACGAACTGGCGTACCCAGCGCACCTGGCCGCTGGCCAGGTCCAGGGCGACCACCGAGGAGGCGTACTTCTCCTCGGCCGGACTGCGGTACATGCCGAGCTGGTCCGGCGTGCGGTTGCCCATCGCGAAATACGCCAGGCCCAGCGCCTCGTCGGCGCTGGCCACCGCCCAGCTGTTGGGCGAACTGGCGGTATAGACCTGCGTCGGGTCGGCCGGGTCCAGCGGCGCCGTCTGTGTCGGGTTGCCCGAGTCCCAGTTCCACAGCAGCCTGCCGCTGCGCGCGTCGTAGGCCCGGATCACGCCGGACGGCGAGTCCACCGCATAGTTGTCGTTGACCGCGCCGGCCACGATCACCTTGCCGGCGGCGACCAGCGGCGGCGAGGTCGAGTAGTAGTAGCCGGCCTGCCTGAACGGCATGTTGTGGGTCAGGTCGAGCACGCCGTGCTCGCCGAAGTCCTCGCAGTGGCGGCCGGTGGCCGCGTCCAGCGCGTGCAGCCGGGCATCGGCGCTGGCCAGGAAGATGCGCGTCGCGCAGGTGCCGTCACCCGCAGAGGCGGTGTTTCCGCCAGCTGGCGCGGCGAACCAGGACAGCCCGCGGCAGGTCTGGTGCTGGCGTTGCGGTTCCATGCCCGCGCCCGGGTCGAAACGCCAGCGTTCCTTGCCGGTATCGGCATCCAGCGCCAGCGCCCAGCTGTGCGGCGTGCACAGGTACAGCGTGTCGCCGATCTTCAGCGGCGTGGCTTCGTAAGTGGTCTCGCCCACGTCCTGCGGCAGGCGCACATCGCCGGTGCGCATCTGCCAGGCCAGCTGCAGCCGTTCGACGTTGGCCGCGGTGATCTGCGTCAACGGTGAATAGCGCTGGCCGTAATCGCTGCGGCCGTAGGTGCTCCAATCGCCGGCCGGGGGCGTGTTGTCGCCCAGCGCGGGCACGCCGGCGACGGCGGCTGTCGGCAGGGTGCCGTGGATCTCGTGCAGGTGGCGCGGAATGCCGGCCAGCGCCACCACCGCCAGCAGCAGCGACGCGCCCAGTACCGGCCAGCCGGCCGGGCCGGTGTAGCCATGGGGCCCCGAGCGGCGCGCTGCGGGCAAGGCCAGCAGCAGTCCGAGCAGCACCGGCACGCCCAGCCGGGTCGCCAGTGGCCACCAGTACAGCCCGGCTTCCCACAGCGACCAGGCCAGCAGCACCAGCAGCCATGCCGCATACAGCCAACTCGCCCAGCGCCGGTGGCGCCACAGGCCCCAGGTCACCCACAGCAGCGCCAGCCCGCTGAGCAGGTAGAACGCGCTGCCGCGCAGCGCCAGCAGCCAGCCCCCGCCGACGGCCAGCGCCAGGCCGAACAGCAGGAACAGGCACAACGTCATCACGCGCATGGCGCACCCGCATGGCACGGAAGGTGCGGCCATCGTGCACGCGGCCATGTCTGCGTCGCGTCATGCGCTGTCTGCGCGCGGCGGGGCGCCGGAAGCAGGCGCTGCGTGCCGCGTGGCTTGAAAATACGGGCTGCCGTCGCCATATCGCTGGATCGAACAATGATCCAAGAGAGGGCTCATGGAAGCCATCACGACTGGAATGGTCCAGTGCATGAAGTGCAATACGGTGTATCAACCCGCGATCAAGGTACTGGAGAGCGTCTGCCCGATGTGCCTGTCGATCAAGACCGCGCCTGTGCCGGTCGAACAGGCGCGCAGCGCCCCGGCCACCCTGCGCTGAGCCGCCTCCAGGCTGCATCCCGCGCGGGCCAGGTCATCGACCTGGCCTTTTCATTGCGCCAGGCCGGGCGGTCTATTCGCCCTGGTACTGCTTTTCCTCGACCAGCGCCGAGCCGGCGACGCGGTTGATCTCGTTCTTGACCGCCACGCGCTCGCCGTTGGTGCCGTAGACGCCACGCGCCAAGGTGATGAATTCGGCGCCGAAATCCTGCGCGGTTTCCTTGGCGCGCAACGCGTCCTGGATGTCCCACATGCGTTCGTTGATCGCCTTGAGCTGCTGCTTGAGCGCGGCCAGCTCCGGGCGCGAGGCCTGTTGCTGCAGCCACAGCGGCCACAGGCCATCCAGCTCGGTGCGCACGTTGCCCAGCTTGGACGCATCGGCGATGCGTTCGGCCTTGATTTCGAGGATGGTGATCTTGTCGATCAGTTCGCCGATCGATACCGGGGTAAGGAGGGTCTGCACGCGCATGCTGCCGAGAAAGGTTGGAGGCCATGATACCGCCCCCGCCGCGATGGCCTCCGGGATGGCGGGGAAGGTTGCCGATGAACCGGTGCTGGTGGCGCCGCGCCACGGCCGCGCACAATGCCGCTTCCCGCTTCCATGGAGATCGCGATGCCGATGCGCCCTACCTTGCGCCTGCTTGCCGCCACGCTGCTGTGCGCGGGTTCCGCCTTTGCCGCCGGCGCCGCCGACCTGTCGCGCCTGCAAGGCGCCTGGCAACTTCAATCGGGCGAATCCATCGATGGCGACGGCGCACGCGTGGACTACGCCAGCCGCGGCCTGGCCGGCACCAAGGTGCTCGCCGACGGCCGCTTCGCCTTCACCACCACCAGCAACGGTACGTTCTGGGCCGGCGGTTCGGGCACCTACGAGGGCGATGGTTCGCGCTACGTGGAGCAGCCGCTGATGGCGTCCTATCCGCTCGAAAGCGGCGGCAGCTATGAATTCCGCTACACGCTGGAAGGCGATATATGGACGCTGGAGCGCTGGGACGGCGGGCGCCGCGTCGAGCGCGAGGTGTGGAAGCGGGTGGGCCGCTGAGGGCGGGGCAGCGCCCCGCTCCACGGGATCAGGCCTGCTCGAGCTGCGGCGGGAAGCCGGCTTCATCCAGCGCACTGGTGAAACGTTCGGCCGGCTGCGCCGATTCGATGCGCACGCGCCTGGCGCTCAGGTCGATCTCGATCGCGGCGGCCGGGTCCACCTCCTTGACCGTGGCGGTGACGCTGCGCGCGCAGCCGCCGCAGGTCATGTTCTCGATATGCAGGTTCATGGCGGTTTCTCCTTGAGGGGAGGGCAGTCTGGGGCCTGCCACGGTGGCAAGGTCAACAGGCCGGGAACTGGGGACAGGAACCAGGGACATGGTGAAGGCAAAAGCCGAGGGCATGCGCCCTCACTGCGTTTCCAGTTTCTACTTGCTGCCCCCTTGACCTTCCCATGATGGGAAGCTTCAAGATGCCGCCATCATGGACAAACCCAGGTGAGCCGGCGATGAGCCAGAACAGCCAGAATCCCGCCCGCGATGGCGGACAGACGCAGGATCTTGCCGTCGTGGGCATGACCTGCGCTTCGTGCGTGGGCCGGGTGGAACGCGCGCTGGCCGCCGTGCCTGGCGTAGCCAGCGCCGCGGTGAACCTGGCCACCGGCCGCGCCACCGTCCATGGCGATGGCGTGGACAGGCAGGCGCTGGTGCGGGCGGTGGAGAAGGCCGGCTACGAGGTACCGGCGCCGGCGCCGCTGGAACTGGGCATCGACGGCATGACCTGCGCCTCGTGCGTGGGTCGCGTCGAGCGCGCGTTGGACAAGGTGCCCGGCGTGCAGTCGGCCAGCGTCAACCTCGCCACCGGCCGCGCGCAGGTGCAGGGCGAAGCTGCGCTGGATCCGGCCGCGCTGATCGCCGCGGTCGCCAGGGCCGGTTACGAGGCGCACGTGCTGGAAGCTGCCGTGGACGGCGACCGCGAAGCGCAGCGCCGCGAAGAAGAGCTGCGCGGGCTCAGGCGCGACCTGCTGCTGGCCGCGGCGCTGACCCTGCCGGTATTCGTGCTGGAGATGGGCGCGCACCTGGTGCCGGCCTTCCACGCGTTCATCGCCGCCACGCTGGGCATGCACAACAGCTGGCTGCTGCAGTTCGCGCTGACCACGCTGGTGCTGGCGATCCCGGGCCGCCGCTTCTACCGCGCCGGCATTCCCGCGCTGCTGCGCGCCGCGCCGGACATGAACTCGCTGGTCGCGGTCGGCACGCTGGCCGCCTACGGCTTCTCGCTGGTGGCGACCTTCCTGCCGCGGCTCCTGCCGGCCGGCACCGTCAACGTGTACTACGAAGCGGCGGCGGTCATCGTCACCCTGATCCTGCTCGGGCGCATGCTCGAAGCGCGCGCCAAGGGCCGCACCTCCGAAGCGATCAGGCGCCTGCTCAAGCTGCAGGCCAGGACTGCGCGCGTGCGCCGCGATGGCGGCGCGGTGGAGGTGCCGCTGGCGCAGGTGGCGGCCGGCGATGTGATCGACGTGCGCCCCGGCGAGCGCATCGCCGTCGATGGCGAGGTGGTCGATGGCGACAGCTACGTGGACGAATCGATGATCACCGGCGAACCGGTGCCGGTGGCCAAGGCGACCGGTGCCCGCGTGGTCGGCGGCACCGTCAACCAGACCGGCGCGCTTGGCGTGCGCGCCACCGCCGTCGGCGGCGCCACCGTGCTGGCGCAGATCATCCGCATGGTGGAACAGGCGCAGGGCGCCAAGCTGCCGATCCAGGCGCGGGTGGACCGGATCACGATGTGGTTCGTGCCGGTGGTGATGGGTCTGGCGCTGCTGACCTTCGCGGCGTGGTGGCTGTTCGGCCCGTCGCCGGCGCTGACCTTCGCCCTGGTCAACGCGGTGGCGGTGCTGATCATCGCCTGCCCGTGTGCGATGGGCCTGGCGACGCCGACCTCGATCATGGTCGGCACCGGCCGCGGCGCCGAGCTGGGCGTGCTGTTCCGCAAGGGCGAGGCGCTGCAGCTGCTGAAGGAAGCGGCGGTGGTGGCGGTGGACAAGACCGGCACGCTGACCGAAGGGCGCCCCGTGTTGACCGACCTGCATGTCGCCGACGGTTTCGCCAGCGAACACGTGCTGGCACAGGTGGCGGCGGTGGAGGAGCGCTCCGAACATCCCATCGCCCGCGCCATCGTCAGCGCCGCGCGGGAAGCCGGGCATGCGCGGCCGCAGGTGCAGGCCTTCGAATCGGTTACCGGCTACGGCGTGCGTGCGCAGGTGGACGGCGCATGCGTGGAAGTGGGCGCGGACCGCTTCATGCACTCGCTCGGCCTGGATGTGGCGCCGTTCGCCGCCGTCGCCGCGCGGCTCGGCGAGGAAGGCAAGACGCCGCTGTATGCCGCCATCGATGGCGTGCTGGCCGCGATCATCGCCGTTTCCGATCCGATCAAGGCCGACACCGCCGCGGCCATCGCCAGCCTGCATGCGTTGGGGCTGAAGGTGGCGATGATCACCGGCGACAACCGTCGCACCGCCGAGGCCATCGCGCGCCAGCTGGGCATCGACGAGGTCGTGGCCGAGGTGCTGCCCGAGGGCAAGGTCGATGCGGTGAACCGGCTGAAGGCCGGACATGGCCGCCTGGCCTACGTCGGCGATGGCATCAACGACGCGCCGGCGCTGGCCGCGGCCGACGTCGGCATGGCCATCGGCACCGGTACCGACGTGGCGATCGAGGCCGCCGACGTGGTGCTGATGTCCGGCAGCCTGCAGGGCGTGCCCAACGCCATCGCCCTGAGCCAGGCGACAATGCGCAACATCGGCCAGAACCTGTTCTGGGCGTTCGCCTACAACACCGCGCTGATCCCGGTGGCGGCTGGCCTGCTGTATCCAGTGTGGGGCGTGCTGCTGTCGCCGGTGTTCGCCGCCGGTGCGATGGCGCTGTCCTCGGTGTTCGTACTGGGCAACGCGCTGCGGCTGCGGCGCTTCACCGCGGCGAATCCATAGCCCGGCAGGGCAATCAGGCTTCCCGGCAAGGTTCCGGCGGGACAAACCCCGCCGCTGCGAGGAGAAAGTGATGGAAGACGCCATGAACATCGGCCAGGCGGCCAAGGCCACCGGCATCTCGGCCAAGATGATCCGCTATTACGAGGACAGCGGCCTGATCGGCCCGGTGGCACGCACCGGATCCGGCTACCGCGTCTATGGGCCGCGCGACATCCACACGCTGGGTTTCATCAAGCGCTCGCGCGATATGGGCTTCAGCGTGGAGCGCATCGGCGAACTGCTGCAGTTGTGGCGCGACCGTTCGCGCCACAGCGCCGACGTCAAGCGCATGGCGCTGGAACACGTGGCGGTGCTGCAGCAACGCATCGCCGAACTGCAGGACATGGTGACCACGGTCCGCACCCTGGCCGACTGCTGCGCCGGCGACGAGCGGCCGGACTGCCCCATCCTCAGCGACATCGCCACCGGCGCGCCCCTGCACCACCAGGCCGGCGCGAAAAGGTTGGCGAAAGGAAAGCCGCGGCAGAACGCGCGCGTGCCAGAAAACGCCTGAATAAAAGCCAAAAAACGCCGTCCAGGGGAAACGGCGACTTCAGGAAGGATTGAGGTGGATAACGGAAAAATTACATCCGGACGCAGGCAGCCGACGCGCTGCCGCGCCACCAGACAGTAATTCCTGAAGGTGTACCCCCATGAAGATTTCCCTGATTGCCCTGGCCCTGGCGGCCGCCCTCCCGTTCGCCGCTTCCGCTGCCGACAACCTTTCCTACAATTACGTCGAAGGCGATTACGTCAAGACCGACATCTCCGGTCCCGATGCCGACGGCTGGGCGCTGAAGGGCTCCTGGGCTTTCCACCCGAACTTCCACGTGTTCGGTGATTTCACCCAGCAGAAGGTCGACCACGTCGACGCCAAGTACGACCAGTGGCGCATCGGCGCCGGCTACAACCGCGCCATCGCATCGGGCACCGACCTGGTCGCTCGCGTGGCCTACCAGAAGCTCGACCCGCACCACAGCAACCTGGACTTCGACGGCTACAACGCCGAAGTGGGCCTGCGCAACGCGTTCGGCGAGCACGTCGAGGTGTATGCCTTCGCCGGTTACCAGGACTACACGAAGAAGCACGGCGTCAACCCGGATGGCGCGTTCTACGGCCGCCTGGGTGGCCAGGTGAAGTTGAACCAGAACTGGGGCATCAACGGCGACATCAAGATGGACCGCCACGGCGACAAGGAATGGTCGGTCGGCCCGCGCTTCAGCTGGTAAACGGCCCGCGAACGGCGACATGCGAAAAGCCCGGCGATGCCGGGCTTTTTGCTGGGTGCCTGTGATGTGCGGCGCGGAACCTGTCGCGGCCGATGCCGCTCCCGCAAAGGGGCGGGGTTTACGCGGTGCGCAGGCGCGCGGTCAGGCCCTTGAGGAAATTGCGCAGCAGCTGGTCGCCGCAGGGCCGGTAGTTCTTGTGGTCCGGCTGGCGGAACAGCGCCGACAGCTCCGGCTTGGACAGCGGGAAGCCGGCCGCGGCGAAGACCTCGTGCATGTCCACGTCCTTGAGCTGGAAGGCGACGCGCAGCTTCTTCAGCACCAGGTTGTTGGTGATGCGCGTTTCCGGCGCGCGCTGCGGCTGCGATTCGTCGCGGCCGCGGAAGTGGAGGATCAGGCCGTCGAGGAAGCGCGCCAGCGCCGCATCCGGGCAGGCTTCGAACAGCGGCTCGTCGTCGCGGCGCAGGAAGTCGTGCACCTGCGCCTGGTCCACGTCGAACGCCGGGTCGGCCAGGTGGATCAGGTCCACCACGTGCTTGTCGCCCAGGTCGAGCATGTAGCGGATGCTGCGCAGTACGTCGTTGTTGATCATCACCACTCCGGAACGGCCGCGGCGCGACTGCCCGGCAAGGCGCACAGTGTAACGCCGCCGCCGGGGGCGGCCGGTACAATCCGGGTGATCCATCCCCCGGAACCGCCATGCACACTCCCGCCTACGCCGCGTTCTCCGCCGGCGCGCCGCTGCAGCCGCTGGCCATCGAGCGCCGCGCGCTGCGGCCGGATGACGTGGCCATCGACATCCTGTACTGCGGCGTCTGCCACTCGGACCTGCACCAGGTGCGCAACGACTGGGGCGGCTCGCGCTATCCGATGGTGCCGGGCCACGAGATCATCGGCCGGGTCAGTGCGGTTGGCAGCGCGGTCGCGCGGCTGAAGGTGGGCGATCCGGTTGGCATCGGCTGCATGGTCGACAGCTGCCAGGCGTGCGACCAGTGCGCGCACGGCGAGGAACAGTTCTGCCGGCAAGGGCCGACCATGACCTACAACGGCCGCGACCGCATCAGCGGCCAGACCACGCGGGGCGGCTATTCGCGGATGATCGTGGTGCGCGAGGAATTCGCCATCGGCCTGTCGCCGACGCTGGACCTGGCGCGCGCGGCGCCGCTGCTGTGCGCCGGCATCACCACCTGGTCGCCGCTGCGCCATTACGGCGCCGGCCCCGGCACGCGATTGGGCGTGGTCGGCCTGGGTGGACTGGGGCACATGGCGGTCAAGCTCGGCGTGGCGCTGGGCTGCGAGGTCACCCTGGTGACCGGCAGCGCGGCCAAGGCCGACGACGCGCGCGCGCTCGGCGCCCATCGCGTGCTGCTGTCGCGCGACGTCGAGGCGATGAAGGCGGCGGCTTCGTCGATGGACCTGATCATCGACACGGTGCCGGTGGCGCACGAACTCGACCCCTATGTGCGCCTGCTCGACGTGGAGGGCCGCATCGTCGTGGTCGGCGCGCTGGAGCAGATGCCGGTCAACGCCGCGGCGCTGATGCGCGGCCGCCGGCAGGTGTCCGGCTCGCTGATCGGCGGCATAGCGCAGACCCGCGAACTGCTGGAGTTCTGCGCCGCGCGCGGCGTCTATCCGGACTGCGAGTCGATCCCGATCCAGCGCATCGACGACGCCTTCGCGCGCATGGAGCGCTCGGACGTGAAATACCGCTTCGTCATCGACATGGCCTCGCTGGCCGACGCCTGAGCGCGATGGGACTGCGCGCGATCCTGCATATCGGCCTGCATGTGGCGGTGCCGGCGCTGCTGGCGTGGCTGTTCTGGCGTCCGCGGTTCGGCCGCGCCTGGCTGCTGATGCTGCTGGGCTGGGTGATCGACCTGGACCATCTGCTGGCCGATCCGATCTACGCGCCGGACCGCTGCAGCATCGGCTTCCACCCGCTGCACACCGCACCGGCGGCCGTCGTCTACGCCGGCCTGCTGCTGCCGCGGCGCACGCGCTTGTTCGGCATCGGCCTGCTGCTGCACCTGGCACTCGACGCCATCGACTGTGCCTGGATGCGCTGCGGCGGTTGATGCCCGCCGCGCAGGCTTACCAGCCGCCGTACCAGGGGCCGGGGCCGTAGCCGAACGGGCCGGCGCCCTTGCCCTGGCTGACATGGATGTTCAGGTCCACGCGCCGGGTCTTGCCCTCGTCGGTGTTGTAGTTCTTGCCGAGGTTGATGTCGGCCGAACTCCAGTGGCTGTTGCCGAAGGCCTTGGAATAACCGATGCCGGTGCTGAGCGTGCCGTGCACCTGCAGCTTGTCGTCGACCACCGTCGCGGCCGTGGCGTCCTTGCGCGGCAGCGGGCCGCTGTGGTCGCCGTAGTAGGTGCCCGGGGCATCGGCCTGGTAGGACGTGTCGTTGAGGTAGCGCAGCGGCGCCTGCGGCACGCTCAGGTCCAGCGAACCCGGTGCGGTGCCGACAGGCTGCGCCATCGCCAATGCCGGTGCCAGCAGGCAGGCAAGCATCATGAGGAACCGGTTCATCGCGCTGGCGCTCCTGGCTGGGGCCGTCATCGTGGCAGGTGGGACACGCCGACGCTACCGCGGCAGCGGTGAACCAGGGCTGTCATGGCCGGCGCGCTCACGCCAGGCGGGCGGAACCGGACAGCCGCCGTAACGGCTCAGATGGTCGGATGGCCGGTGTGCGGGGTGTGGATCAGGCGCTCCACGTCGAAGCCCTGCTGGCGCGCGTAGGCGATGTAGTGCTTGCGCGTGGTCTCGTCCATGCGCGGCTCGCGCGCCAGCAGCCACAGGTATTTGCGGTCCGGGCTGCCGACCAGCGCCGTGGTGTAGCCGCCATCGACCAGGATCACCCAGTAGTCGCCCTTGGTGAACGGAATCCAGCGCAGCCCTTCGGGCAGGAAGCTCACCTCCAGGCGGCTGTTGGAGGCATCGACCGGCCGGGCCTGGCCGATGGCTTCCTCCAGCTCGCCATCGCGCAGGCAGCGATTGCGCACGCGGATGCCGCCATCGCCCTCGAGCGTGTAGTGCGCGCTGACGTCGGTCGCGTCCTCCGGTTCATGGCGCATCGGCAGGCGGTCGATCTCGTACCAGGTGCCGAGATAGCGCGGCAGGTCGAGGTTGGCCACGGCGGGCAGGGGAGGATGATTCATGGGGAACTCCGGCAGCGGTTGACCCAGGGAGCTATAGGCCTGCCGCGGTGAATGCGATGTGCCCAAGCATCCGCCCGTGGCATCGCGACGCCCTCCGGCAACGCGCTTGCGTTAGGCTTGCAGCTCCGAAAACGGGAGAGGCCGATGTACGCCGTGATCCTTCTCAGGGACCCGGAGCGCTTTGCGCGCGAACGCTGGGAGCAGGTGCCGGACCTGGTCGACTACGAGGGCGACAGCTACTCGCTGCGTGCCGGGCCGCGGCAGCCGTTGCCGACCGACCACGCGTGGGATCCGGTGGCGGTGTATGCGCTGGACGAGCTCACCGAGGAAGAGTTCCAGGAGCTTTACGAATCGCATCGGCCGCACGTGGCCGAACTCGGCCTGAAGTACTGAGCCGGGCCGCGGCGCGGGCGCTGTCCGCCGGCTGGGCAACGATGCGGCATGGACAACTGCGCCGCCGTTGGCGGGCGTGGACGCGGGCTGACTTATAGTCCGCACACGCGCGGTGCTCCGCGCATGCCCGCGGACCCGCCGTCTTGTTCTTCCGTCACCGTTTCCCGTTGCTGCGCGCGCTGTTGCTGGTATTCCTGCTGGTCGGGAGCGGCGCATCGCCCATGGCGGCTGGCGCCGCCGACACGGCCGCCGACGCACCATCGCCGCAGGCACGCATCGGCCAGGCCGAGCGCGCGCTGCAGGCGGTGCGTCGTTCGCTGGACGACGCCGACGCACCGGAGACGCTGAGGACGCTTTCCGAACAGGCGCTGCAGGCCAGGCGCGATGCCGACGCGGCGGTGGCCGCGCTGGCGCCGCAGTTGGAGCAGGTCGACGCGCGCATCGCCCAGCTCGGGCCGTTGGACGACGGCGCTACCGAGGAGCGCAGCATCACCCGCCAGCGCAGCGCGCTGGACCAGCAGCGCAGCCAGCTCGATGCGGACATCAAGCGCGGCAAGCTGCTGGCCGAGGACGCGCGGCAGCTGGGCGATTCGATCGAGAAGACGCGCGCGCAGCAGTTCGGCGAGCAGCTCGGGCGCAAGGTCGGCTCGCCGCTGTCGCCAGCGCTGTGGCGCCAGTTCGCCGCCAGCCTGCCCGATGACCTCGTGCGCCTGCAGGGCCTGTACCGGCAGGCGGCCGGTGGATTGAAGACGGCCGTGGCCGCGCATGGCTGGACATCGCCGCTGCTGGGCGCGGCGCTGGCGCTGCTCATGGTGTTCCCGCTGCGGCTGTGGCTGCGCCACCTCGGCCGCCGCTATGCTGCATCCGACCATGCGCCGGCCGGGCGCCTGCGCCGCTCGGGCCTGGCGGTGTGGCTGCTGCTGGTCGGCACCCTGCTGCCGGGCTTCGCCGCGATGGTCGTGGTCGCCAGCCTGCGCGGGATCTCGGCGATTCCGCCGCGGCTGGAATCGGTGGCCGACATCTTCGTCATGGCCACCTTCGTCGCCGCCTTCTACGCGGCGCTGGCGGCCAGCCTGCTGGTGCCGCACCGGCCGTCGTGGCGGCTGCTGGGCATCGACGACGCGGCCGCGCTGCATCTGCGCCGGTTCGCCTGGGGGGCGGCCGGGGTGACCTGGCTGGCCGCGCTGCTGCGCGAGATCAACCGTTCGGCGCGCACCTCGACGGTGAGCACGGTCACGCTCGATGGCCTGGTCGCCCTGAGTTATGTAGCGCTGATCATGGCGGCGCTGGTGACACTGGCGCGGCTGCACCGGCGCCGCGCCGCCGAGGCCGCGCTGGCCGAGCAGCAGGCCGGCGCATCGCCCGACGCCAAACCGCCGCGCGCAGCGCGCAGCGGCTGGCTGGTGCTGGCGCGCCTGGGCGGGCACCTGACCGTACTGTCGGCGCTGGTGGCGGCGCTGCTGGGCTACCTCAACTTCGCCATGTTCGTCGCCCAGCAGATGGTGTGGATCACGGTCGTGGTGATGGCGGTGGCGCTGCTGACCCGGTTCGCCGACGACCTGTCGCTGTGGCTGTTCGCCCCGGACAGCGCCTTCGGCCGTACCCTGCGCCTGTCCACGGGCGTGCAGCCCGCGCGGCTGGAACAGGTGGGCGTGCTGCTGTCGGCGGCGCTGCGGATCGGCGTGGTGCTGCTGGGCGTCGCCGCCGTGGTGGTGTGGTTCGGCAACGCCGCGGCGCTGTCCACCTGGGCGGACACGGTGAATGCCGGCCTGAAGATCGGCGGCCAGACGCTGCGTCCGTCGTCGCTGCTGTGGGCCATGGTGGTGCTGGTGCTCGGCCTGGGCCTGATGAAGGTGCTGCAGCAATGGCTGGTGGACACCTGGCTGCCACGGACCGGCCTGGACAGCGGCGCGCGCAACTCGATCAGCACGGTTGCCCGTTACCTGGGCATCGCGCTGGCGGTGCTGTGGTCGCTGGCCACGCTGGGCATCGGCTTCGAGAAGCTGGCGCTGCTGGCCAGCGCGCTGTCGGTGGGCATCGGCTTCGGCCTGCAGGCGATCACCCAGAACTTCGTCTCCGGCCTGATCCTGCTCGCCGAGCGCCCGGTGAAAATCGGCGACTGGGTAAAGATCGGCGACCAGGAGGGCGACATCCGCCGAATCTCGGTGCGTTCGACCGAGATCCAGGCAGGCGACAAATCCACGCTGATCGTCCCCAACTCCGAGCTGATCACCAAGACCATCCGCAACATGACGATGGCCAATGCGCTGGGCCGCATCCAGATACAGTTCTCGGTGCCGCTGGGCACCGATGTGGGGCGCATGCGGCAGTTGCTGCTGGACCTGTTCGCGGGCAACGAGAAGGTGCTGGCCGAGCCGGCGCCGTCGGTGTTCATCGACTCGATCAGCGGCGGCCTGGTGGCGTTGAACTGCTTCGCCTATGTGTCCAGCCCGCGCGCGGTCTATGGCGCGCGCTCGGACCTGCTGTTCGAGCTGCTGCGCATCACTGCCGAGCAGGGCATCGCGCTGGTGACGCCCGCCGACGTGCGTCTGGTGCCGGTGGATCCGCAGGCACCCGGAACAGCGACATAGCGCCCTGTAGGAGCGCACTTCAGTGCGCGATGAGGCTTTCCCGGTAGAGCCCTTTCGCGCACTGAAGTGCGCTCCTGCGCAAAACTCAGGAGCGCGGCCGGACGCGTATCGCCGGCACCAGCGCGTAGCTGTCCACCGCGAGCTTCTCGGCATGGCCAAGCCAGGCGCGGATCTCCAGGTCGTCGATCTCCTCGTCCAGGCCCAGTGGCAGGGTGATGCGGCCGTCGCTGTCCGGCAGCACCCATTGCTGGGCCACCACCACCTTGCGCTGCGAGGACACCGCCTCGACCCAGAACGCGCGTTCCGGGCGCTGGCTGGCATACAGCTCCAGTACGTACTGGCCCGGCCGCGTGTGCTGCGCCTGGCGGCTGATCATGCGCGACTGGCGCACGCTCGGGCGCGGGCCATGGAACGGCGCCAGCGGCGCATCCACGGCGATGCCGCGACGCAACTGCGCATCGCGGTACAGGCGCATGCCCTGGTCGCTGTCCACCAGCAATGCGCACCAGTCGCCATCGGCCGAGGCGTCCTCGAACGCGGTGCAGCGGTCCACGTACGCCAGGCGGTGACTGGGATCGGCCTCGTCGAACCTGCGCGAGGTGTTCTCCAGGTACACCGATTCCAGCGCCCACTGCGCGTCGTATTCCAGCAGTACCGGTGGCTGCACCTTCTGCACGCCGACCAGCACCTGGCCGTCGTCCAGGCGCAGCATGCGGGTCTTCTCGCCCAGCCACAGCGAGCGGGCGAAGGCACGGTAGCGCGCGTAGTCGGACGGATCGGCCTTGAGCGCGGCGACGCTGGCGCTGGCGGTGCGCGGCGCGGCCAGCAGCGAACGGCCGAAGCCGATCGCATCGATGCCCGGGTCCAGCAACTGCAGCAGGGTCGCGCCCGAATCCAGGGTGGTGCCGGCGCTGGCGGTCAGCTGGCGCGGTGCGATGTCCTTGCCCAGGAACAGCAGCAGGTTCTCGCGCTGCAGGTTTTCCAGCACATCGCTCAGGTCGTTGGGCATGGCCAGGTGGTCGGAGGCGACCACCACCAGGGTGTCGTCGCCGAACTCGCTGGCGCGGATGCGATCCACCAGCCGCGAGATCAACCGGTCGGTGCACTTGAGCGCCTTGAGCAGGCCGATGTCGCCATGCGCGCTCGGGTAGCGCATGCCCTTGCAGGCCACCGGCAGGTGCCCGGCCGGATGGTGCGTGTCCATGGTCAGCGCGGTGAGCATGAACGGCTGGCCGGCGCGCGAGAGTTCGACGAAACGGTCGAAGGCGCGTTCCAGCAGCACGTCGTCGTGGATGCCCCAGTTGGAGAAATGCTTGCCTGCGATGCGCTGTTCCTTGAACCAGGCCAGGTCGCGGATATCGTCGTAGCCATGGCTGGCGAGGAAGTCGGCCTTGGCCGCGAACTGGCCGTTGGCGCCGCCCATGTAGTGGTTGCCGTAGCCCTGCTGCTTCAGGTAGTCGCCCAGGCAGAACGCCTCGGGCAGGAAGTGGCCCATGCGGCCCATGCTGTTCTCGTCGCCCTGCGCGGTGGTCAGCGGTACGCCGCACATCGACGAGACCAGGCCGGCGATGGTCCAGCCGCTGCCGTCGGCCGAGGCGATGCCGCGGAAATCCAGCGCTTCGCCAGCGAGGCGGCGCAGGTTGGGCATCAGCCCGGGAAACGCCTGCTCGTCCAGATAGGTGCGTTCCAGGCTCTCGCCGTAGATCCATACGATGTTCTTCGGCCGCGCCAGTGCCCGCGCGGGGACCGCGTACTCCGGCGCCACCGCGCTGTAATCCACCGGCTTCATCTGCTGGTAAAGGCGGCGCGCATCGCCATACAATGGGCTGCCCACCACGGAAGCCACCAGCAGCGCGGCGAAGGCCGCCGACAGTCCAGCGCCGTACCGCGGCAGGCGGAAGCGGCGCACGCGCAGCAACAGCAGCGGCGTCAGCGACAGCAGGGCAAGCGCGACGAACGCGATGATGTAGCCATTGAAATCACCGACCCCGGCACCTTCCATGTCGCTGCGCAGGTGGTAGAGCGTGGCCGAGTTGATGCCGTCGCCGCTGAGCCGGTCGACCAGCCACCAGGTGCTGGATGCCAGCAGCAGCAATGACAGCAGGCCCGCCTTGAGCCGCGCCAGCATGGGCGTGGACAGCAACAACAGGAACAGCGCGGGCAGGTACAGCCAGAAGGTCCAATGCATTCGGTCGCTTGGGTAGTGGAAACGGAAGGCGCCTCGACGCGGGGGAGGAGCGGCGCGATCCACAGGCCCATGTCAGGCTCATGAAACGTGGATGACAGAAATCATGCACAGACAAACCTGACTGAAATGTTTGCTGGAAACGGCACAGTGCGCGGCATGTTGCTGCCGGCATTCCATGTGTCGCGTTGCGTCCTGAAAGCGCCGTGGCGCGGTGCGTCGCATCCGGTGACGGCGCGATCCGCACTGCCATCGATTCAGATGTATGGGCCCACGTGTGACGGATATGGCCGGTTTGCCGGCACTTTTGCGCTCGTGCAGCGCCGGTGATGCTCAGCGGTGCCCGCGTTCCTCGCGCGCACGCGCACGGGTGCGCCGGTCGAACAGCAGCGCACTGAGGATCAGGCCCAGGCCGATGACTACGCCGATCAGGAACAGCAGCATCGCGAACGCCGGATAGCCGAACAGCGAGAAGCGGCTGGGAACGCGCATCAGCAGGGCCGAGGACAGCAGCAGCGCGGCGGTGATCAGGCCGGCGGCGATGCGGTTGGCGACCTTCTGGATGTTCTCCATCAGCCGCGATTCCTCCAGCCCGGTGACCTTCATCTGCAGTCGGTTCTCGGCGACCAGGCTGAGGATGTCGGACATGCGCCGCGGCCCGGTACGCAGCAGCTGCTGCAGTTCCATCGCTTCGCTGGCGAGGTTGGCGACCGACAACGATTTGACCAGGCGCGCGCGCATCACGTGCTGCAGCTGGCGTTCGACTACCTGGCGCGTGTCCAGCGCCGGCGCCAGCAGCCGGCACGCGCCTTCCAGGTTGAGCAGCGCCTTGCCGAGCAGGCTCAGTTCCGGCGGCGTGCGCAGGTTGCAGGCGGTGGCGATGCGCACGATCTCCAGCACCACGCGGCCCTCGGACAGGGTGTCGTTGGCGGCGTAGCGCGCGATCATCTGCCCGGTCAGGCGCAGGTAGCGCTCCTCGTCGTAATCCTCCAGGCGCGTGCTGATACCGATGATCTCGTCGGCCACTTCCTCGCCGCGCCCGTCCACGGCGGCGAACAGCACCTTGAGCAGGCGCTCGCGCAGGCGCGGCGGCACGTGCGCGACCATGCCCAGGTCGAACACCGCCAGGCGCTGGTCGCCGGTCACGCGCAGGTTGCCGGGGTGCGGGTCGGCGTGGATCTCGCCATGCACGAAGATCTGGTCGAGATAGCCGCGCACCAGCGCCGCGGCCAACGGCAGCATCGACTGCTCGGTACGTCGTACCGGCGGAATCGCGTCCACGCGCACGCCATGCACCAGCTCCATGGTCAGCACCCGCCGCCGGCACAGGTCCCACAGCGGCTGCGGCACCCATAGTTCCGGATAGGGCGCCAGGTGCTGGCCGAAGCGCGACAGGTTGGTGGCCTCGGCTTCGTAGTCCAGTTCCATGCGCAGGGTCGTGGCGAACTCGTCCAGCCAGTCGGCGAAGCGCACGCGGCGGCCGACGCGGGTGAGGTGGTCGGCGGCGCTGGCGAAGCTGCGCAGCACGGCGATGTCCGAGCGCAGCTGGGCGGCGACCTCGGGCTTCTGCACCTTGATCGCCACCTCGCGGCCGTCGTGCAGCACGGCGCGGTGCACCTGGGCGATGGAGGCGCAGCCCAGCGGCTCGGGGTCGAACAGGGCGAACAGCTTGCCGACCGGCGCGCCGAGTTCTTCCTCGATCACCGCGCGGATCTGTTCCACGGGGATGGGCGCGACCTGTTCCTGCATGCGCTCCAGCGCGGCCACGTACTCCAGCGGGATCATGTCCGGCCGCGTGGACAGTACCTGGCCGAGCTTGACGAAGGTGGTGCCCAGCGCTTCCAGGTCGGAGACGAACTGCGCCGGGTCGGCATCGTCGGGAAGCTTCGTGTTGCGCGGCAGTTCGCCGTCCAGCTGCAGGCCGGAGAAGACTCCTGAGTTGCGGTAACGCAGCAGCAGCCGCAGGATCTGCTGGCGCCTGCTCATGCTGCCGACGGTCGTGGGAGCGGCCGGATCGTGTTTCGCTGCAGTCAAGGCGTTCTCCCGCACGGCATGATCGGGCAGTGTCACCGCCCGGCGGTGGTCGGCGGGTGAATGCAGGCGGCCATGTCGCTCCGGCCCGCGATGCGGGACAATCCACGCATTCCCCAAGCGCCCACGGTGCCTCATGGCTGGAGCCGGCCTGTTCGCCCTGCTCGACGATATCGCGACCCTGCTCGACGACGTTTCCATCCTGACCAAGGTCGCGGCCAAGAAGACCGCTGGCGTACTCGGCGACGACCTGGCGCTCAACGCGCAGCAGGTCACCGGCGTCAGCGCCGCGCGCGAACTGCCGGTGGTATGGGCGGTGGCCAAGGGGTCGCTGCTCAACAAGGCGATCCTGGTGCCGGCGGCCCTGGCGATCAGCGCATGGCTGCCCTGGGCGATCACGCCCTTGATGATGCTCGGCGGCGCCTTCCTCTGCTATGAGGGCGTGGAGAAACTGGCGCACAGATTCCTCCATGGCAAGGAGGACGAGCAGCGGCATACGGAGCGCGTACAGGCGCTCGCCGACGCCGACGTGGACATGGTCGCCTGGGAAAAGGACAAGGTGCGCGGCGCGATCCGCACCGACTTCATCCTTTCAGCCGAGATCATCGTGCTGTCGCTGGGCGTGGTGGCGCACGTGCCGTTCCTGCAGCGCGTGCTGGTGCTGGCGGCCATCGCGCTGGCGATGACCGTGTTCGTCTACGGGCTGGTGGCCGGCATCGTCAAGCTCGACGACATCGGCCTGTGGCTGATGCGTCGCGGCCGGGCTGCGGCCGCGTTGGGCCGCGCCATCCTGCGCGCGATGCCGTGGCTGATGCGCGGCCTGTCGATCGCCGGGACCGCGGCGATGTTCCTGGTCGGTGGCGGCATCCTCGTGCACGCGATACCGGCCCTGCACCACCTCGTGGTGGGCTGGATCCCCTCGCCGTCCTGGGAGATGGCGGCCAACGCACTCGGCAGCGTGGTGGTGGGTATCCTCGCCGGCACGCTGGTGCTGGCGGCGGTGATGCTGGTGCAGCGCCTGCGCGGTGGCAAGCCGGCGCATTGAGCGGCGTCCGTCATTCGTGTCGGGCATCCATCCAGTGCCGGTGGCAGCCTGGCCTTTTGCGTCTGGCTGCGATCCGCAGAAAAAGCGATCGCCGGGCAGGTAGCCTGATGGTCGAAGCAGAGCATGACTGCGCGGATGGGGGCGTGGAGATCCGGGCGGTTTTGTCGGCGCGGATCACTCGATAGATCCGGATATGTCCGTGCGCCATGTGCTCATTGCGCACGGTGATGGGGGGATGGAGCGTGCAGGGGGCCGGATGTCCTGTCTGCGATTCCGCTGGTCGCACCGAGAAGGGTGGATGCGTCGCTGTCAGCTCTGACAGTTGCATGCACGCATGTATTCCGGCTCAAATCCCTGGATTCGCGGCGCATGGATGCCGTGTCGTGCGTGCCGACCCGGATGGATGCCGGCGTGTTGTATCGATCATCAGACAAGGGGAAATGATGCTGAAGCTGTCTTCCTGCGCCCTGGGCGTAGCGCTCTCGTTCGCGTTGATGCCGGCGGCGTACGCCACGGGCGGGCCTCCGGCGCTGCCGCGCGCCGTGACGGCCGGGCCGTGCGTCGAGGGCATCTGCGAGTACCGCCTGCCAAACGGCCTGCGGGTGCTGCTGTTCCCCGATGCGAGCAAGCCCACCGTCACCGTCAACCTGGTCTATGGCGTGGGCTCGATGCAGGAGAACTACGGCGAGACCGGCATGGCGCACCTGCTGGAGCACCTGCTGTTCAAGGGCACGCCCAGGCACCCGGACATCCCCGGCGAGATGCAGCAGCGCGGGGTGAACAAGAACGCCACCACCTCGCTGGACCGCACCAACTATTTCGCTTCATTCCCGGCCAACGACGACACGCTGGACTGGCTGCTGGCGCTGGAAGCGGACCGCATGATCAATTCCAACGTCGCCAAGGCCGACCTGGATAGCGAGATGACCGTCGTCCGCAACGAGATGGAAGCCGGCGACAACAATCCCGCCGGCGTGCTGATGAAGCGCATGCGCTCGGTCGCCTACGACTGGCACAACTACGCCAACCTGCCCATCGGCGCGCGTTCGGACGTGGAGAACGTGCCGATCGGCAACCTGCAGGCGTTCTACCGCACCTGGTACCAGCCGGACAACGCGCTGCTGATCGTGGCCGGCCGCATCGACGCCGACAAGGCGCTGGCGCGCGTCGCCGCGCATTTCGGGCCGCTGAAGAAACCGGCGCGCGTGCTGCCGGCGTTCCATACCGTCGAGCCGACACAGGACGGCGAGCGCGAGGTGACGGTGCGCCGCACTGGCGACCTGTCGCTGGTGGCCGCCACCTACCACGTGCCGGCGCTGGCGCAGGCCGACAGCGCGGCGCTGGCGGTGCTGGGCAACGTGCTCGGGCATACACCCAGCGGGCGCCTGCACAAGGTGCTGGTGGAAACCAAGCTGGCGGCGGGTGCGGGGGCCGGCAGCGGGAGCATGCGCGATCCGGGGCTGTTCAACGTGATCGCGGTGTTGCCCAAGGACGGCGACGCCGGCAAGGCCGAGGCCGAGCTGCTCCGGCAGGCCGAGGCCGTCGTGGCCCGGCCGGTGACCGAGGAGGAGGTGGACGCGGCGAAACAGCGCATCGCCAACGACCAGGAAAACCTGCTCAACAACGTCAACGCGGTGGCGATGGCGTTGTCGGAGTACCAGGCGGCCGGCGATTGGCGCCTGCTGTTCGTGCAGCGCGATGCCATCGCCAGGGTGACGGCCGCGGACGTCAACCGGGTGGCCGCGGCCTACCTGAAGCCGAGCAACCGCACGCTCGGCCGGTTCGTGCCCACCGACGCGCCGGACCGCGCCGAGGTTCCCGCCGCGCCGGCGATCGCCAGCGTGGTCGACGGCTACACTGGCCGGGCGGCGGTGGAAGCGGGCGAGACGTTCGAGGCGACGCCGCAGAACATCGCCGCGCGCACGCAGACGTTCACGCTGGGCGATGGCCTGAAGGTGTCGCTGCTGCCGCGCCGGACCCGCGGGCAGACGGTCACGGTCAATGCCAGTTTCGATTTCGGCAACGAACAGGCGGTCACCGGGCGCGACACCGCCGCGCAATGGGTGGGCTCGATGCTGCTGCGGGGCGCCGCAGGGCAGAGTTACGAGCAGTTGGTCGCCCGTTTCGATGCGCTCAAGACCGCGGCGTCGATCAGCGGCAGCCTGCAGGGCGCGCAGATCCACCTTGCCGGCAAGCGCGAAACCCTGGCCGAGGCGCTGGCGCTGGCCGCGCAGGTGCTGCGCCAGCCGGACTTCCCGCAGGACCAGTTCGAGCAGCTGCGCCTGCAGACCATCACCGGCATCGAGGCGCAGCGCAAGGAGCCGGGCATGCAGGCGTCGATGGCGATGGCGACGTACTTCGATCCGTGGCCGGTGGGCCATCCGTTGCATGCCGATTCGCTCGACGAGTCCCTGGCCAAGCTCAAGGCGCTGAAGCTGGAAGACCTGCGCGCCTGGCACCGTGATTTCTACGGTACCGCCAGCGGCCAGATCAGCGTGGTGGGCGACTTCGATCCCGAAGCGGTGAAGACGCAGCTGCAGGAACTGTTCGCCGGCTGGAAGTCGCCGGTGCCGTATGCGCCCATCGCCACCCGTTACCAGCCGCGCGCCGCGCACCGCGAAAGCTTCACCACGCCGGACAAGCCCAACGCGGTGCTGCTGGCGCGGCAGAACGTATCGCTCAACGTGGCCGACGCCGACATGCCGGCGCTGAGCATCGCCGTGGACATCCTGGGCGGCGACCCGCTCAAGTCGCGCCTGGCCGACCGCATCCGCCAGCGCGAAGGCCTGAGCTACGGCGTGAGCGCCGGCCTGCGCGCGGATGACAGCCGCATCGGCCGCGACGACAACGGCAGCCTCACCGTGCAGGCCATCGCCGCGCCGGAGAACATGGGCAAGGTCGAGACCGCATTGCGCGAGGAACTGGCGCGGCTGGTCGCCGATGGCGTGACTGCGCAGGAAGTGCGCGATGCCGTCGCCGCGCGCATCGTGCAGCGCGAACAGTCGCGCGCCAGCGATGCCGCGGTGGCCGGCCTGCTGCAGGGCCTGCTCGACTACGACCGCACCATGTCGTTCGTGATCGAGCGCGATGCGGCCTACCAGGCGCTGACGGTCGAGCAGGTCAACGCCGCCATCCGCAGGCACCTCAAGCCGGACAGCCTGAGCGTGTTCGTGGCCGGCGACTTCAAGTAAGCGGATGCCGGGGCGGCCGCGTGCCGCCCCGGTCGTATCGATGCATGCGCGCCCGTATCGGCCCGGGCAGCGCCGACGCCGGTGCTAGTCGGCGTTGCCCACCCGGTCGCGACCGGCCTGCTTGGCCGCGTAGAGCGCGCGGTCGGCGCGCTGCAGCAGGGCGTCGGCGGATTCGCCCGGGCGCCATTGCGCGATGCCGGCGCTGAAGCGGACGTGCACGCGCTGGCCTTCGTGCAGGAACGGGCGGTGGGCGAGGGCTTCCTGCAGGCGCCGCAGCTGTGCGTCGGCCTGGTCCTGCGGCATGCCGGGCAGGACCAGAACGAATTCGTCGCCGCCCAGGCGCGCGACCTGGCCGTGGCTGCCCAGGCGCGTCTGCGCGGTGGCCACCAGGTGGCGCAATGCGTGGTCGCCGCCGGCATGGCCGTAGTCGGCATTGGTCTGGCTGAAATGGTCCAGGTCCAGCATGGCGATGCTGAGCTGCGCCTGCGCGCCGCCCATCGCGTCGGCGAGTAGTTCCTGCAGCCCGCGCCGGTTCAGGGCGCCGGTCAGCGGATCGGTACGCAGCTGGCTGCCGGCTTCCTCCAGCTCGCGTTCGAGCTGCTGCACGCGCTGTTCGGCGGCCAGCGCTTCGGCGCGCGCGCTGGCCAGGCGGTCGCGCGCGCGCAGGGCCTGCGACTGCAGGCGGGCGGTGTCCTGCAGCACGTTCTGCAGCAACTGGCCGAGGTCGGCGAGGCTGCGCGCCTGGCGCACGGCGACCGCGTAACTGGCGATGCGGTCGTGGTACTCGCCGGTCTCCGAGGCCATGCCGTCCACCTGCTCGACGAAATCGACCATCAGGTCGCGCATCGCCGCCTTGGATTCCTCGAGGCCCTGCTTGAGCACGCCCTGCCGGTAGATCACCTCGCGCAGGTCATTGCGGGTGCGCTCCAGCGAGGTGCGGTCCAGCGGCCCGACGAGCATCTGCCGCACGTTGCCGATCTGGCCATGCAGCCAGCTGCCGCCATCGATCAGCTCGGCGATGTTCTGCAGCAGCAGGTCGAACAGGTTCAGCAGCAGGTCGTGCTGTTCGTGCAGCACGTCGTTGCGCACGCCGACCTGGTGGCAGAGTTCGCGCAGGTGCTGCTCCACCGGCTCCAGCGATTGCCCGGACTGCCAGCCGCGCAGTTCCTCGCCCATGCGCCGGGCCTGGGTTTCCAGCTCCGGCGCCTGCTGCAGCAGGCTGGACAGCACCGCGCCGAGGGTGTTGCGCAACATGTCGCGCAGGCGCTCGGCCTCGCTGTTGCCGGCGTGTGCGGGTTCCAGTTCGATGGTGCGGATGTACTTGTCGATCAGCTGGCGAAGCAGGCGACCGTAACGTTCCCACTCCTGGCGGTCGTAGGCGCTCTGCAGCAGGCGGCCGAGGTCGCCCAGTTCGCCGGGCAGGCTGGACATGCCCTGGGCGAAGGCGTGCAGCAGCGCTTCCGGCGCATGCGCGTGGGTGAACATCCGTTGCAGCGGCGCCGCGCCGTGGCCGTGGGACGCGCCCGTCGGTGCGGGTGCAGGTGTGCCGGGGGCGGATGCCGGTGCCTCGGCCATGGCCTGGCGGCGTGACAGGATGCGCCCCAGTCCGGCAGGCTTGGGGGGCGGTGTGTCGGTGCTGTCGGCCATCGCGGGGCGGTTCCGGGCGGGAGGCGCGGCCGGGCCGCGGGCGGGGATCGATGCCCCCATTATCGGCATGGCAGGAGCCGGCTTGAACAGCCGGGCGAAGGAGGAACGGGATGCGCGTATTGCTGGCCGGGGCCACCGGACTGGTCGGATCACAGGTGCTGCAGCGGTTGCTGGCCGACGCGCGCTGCACGGCCGTCGTCGCACCGGGGCGCAGGGCGTTGGCCTTGCAGGATCCGCGCCTGCTCAGTCCGCTGCTGGACTTCGACCGCCTGCCGGCGGAGGTGCCCTGGTGGCAGGTGGACGCGGCGATCTGCGCGCTGGGTTCGACCCTGAAGCAGGCCGGCTCGCGCCAGGCCTTCCAGCGCATCGACCACGGCTATCCGCTGGCCATCGCGCGCGCCGTGCGCGCCCATGGCTGCACGGTCTTCGCCTTGAACTCGGCGATGGGCGCCAATCCGGGCTCGCCGTTCTTCTACAACCGGGTCAAGGGCGAACTGGAGCAGGACCTGCGCATGCTGGAATTCGCGTCGCTGGCGCTGGTGCGGCCGGGGCTGATCGGCGGCGAGCGCGCCGAACCGCGCCCCGGCGAGCGTGCCGCCGCACGGGTACTGGGGGCATTGGCGCCGGTGCT
Source organism: Stenotrophomonas sp. 05N423 (assembly GCF_056397145.1). Taxonomy (NCBI): domain Bacteria; kingdom Pseudomonadati; phylum Pseudomonadota; class Gammaproteobacteria; order Lysobacterales; family Lysobacteraceae; genus Stenotrophomonas; species Stenotrophomonas sp. 05N423. The sequence goes on along the minus strand of NZ_JBFTMV010000003.1, from coordinate 293,374 downwards.
GCCGCGCGCGTGGCGCATCAACCCGGCCGGGCATATCGCCGATGCGCTGGTCGAAGCGGCGCTGGCGCCGCGGCCGGGCGTGCAGGTGATAGGTTCGGCACTGCTGGCGTAGGCGCGGCGCGAGGGCGGGCCAGTGGCGGCTGCGACGCCTGTCGGCTGCCCCCGGCGCGGGATGCGCTCAGGCCGGCAGCGACTGGCCGCCATCCACCGCCAGCACCTGCCCGGTGATCCAGCGGGCAGCGGGCGAACACAGGAACACCGCGGCCGCAGCCACGTCGTCGGCATCGCCGAAGCCGCCGAACGGAATCCGGTCGCGGATGCGTTCGTACAGCGCCGGCTCGGACGTGCGGCGCTGCTCCCACAGCCCGCCGGGAAACGCGATGGAGCCGGGGGCGATGGCATTGACGCGGATGCGCTCGCGCGCCAGTTCGGTGGCCAGGGTGACGGTGTAGTAGTCCAGCGCCGCCTTGGCGGTGGAATAGGCGGCCGCGCGCGGTGTCGGCACGCGGCCGTTGATCGAGCTGACGTTGAGGATGGCCGGTGCCGCGCTGCGCCGCAGGTGCGGCAGCGCGAAACGGTTGGTGCGCACGGCGGCCATCAGGTCGACGTCGAAGCCGGCCTGCCAGCTGGCGTCGTCGTTGCCGTTGCCGAACCCCGAGGCGTTGTTGACGACGATGTCGATGCCGCCCAGCGCGGTGGCGGCCGCGTCGACCCAGGCTTCGATCTGCGCCGGATCGGCCAGGTCGCAGGCCTGCACGTGTACATGGGCGCCGCCGGCTTCCAGCGTTTCCTGCGCGCGCCGCAGGCCGTCGGCACCCCGCGCGCACAGGCCCAGCCGCGCGCCCTGCCGGGCGAATGCGCCGGCAATGGCCAGGCCGATGCCGCGGCTGCCGCCGGCGATCAGGACACGGGCACCGGCCAGGTCGGGAAGGGACATTCTCGGACTCCGTCGGAGGGAAAGGCGGACATTGTCGCCGCAACGACCCGCGCTCATTCCCAGGCGTTGGCGGGCTGCCCCTGGTCGGGATGGTGCATGCGCACCACGCAGAAACGGTGGCCGGTGGGCGCTTCCATCACCCACCAGCGCTTGACGAAGCCGATGCGGCGTGCGCCCAGGGCTTCGAGCCGGTCGGCTTCGGCATCGATGTCGTCGGCCTCGATATCCAGGTGCACGCGCGAGGGGTGGCCGACGCGCTGCACTTCCACGTGCAGGCCGCCGGGCGCGCCGAGCAGTTCGGCGTACTGCGCGCCATCGGCGTCGGTCTCGGCGGGGCGGGACGGCAGCCCGAGCGCGGCGCTCCAGAACGTGGCGGCGGTGTCGCTGTCGGTGTCCTGGCAATCGATGATGAAGCCGGCCAGACGGCTGCGATGGGCCATGGGAGCGCTCCTGCGGTGGGAACGGCGAGCCTAGGCCCGCGTCGGGGAAGCGCGCGTGGACGCCGTTGCACGGGCCGGTGCGCCAAGGTGCCATGCGGCGCCGCACAGGGCGCCGTAGACCAGCCACTCGGCCAGCCGTTGCAGCAGGCCGCGCCAGGGCTGCAGTTCCGGTGCTGCCATCAGCACGAACAGCAGCAGCCATGTCACCGCCAGCGCGATCCACAGCAGGCGGAAGCCGATGCGCAGGCGTGGCGCGGTCGCCAACAGCAGCAGGCCCAGTGCGGTTCCGCCGTACGTGAACACGCCCAGCAGGGTATGCAGCTGCTGGCTGGCGCTGCCGCCCGTCGGGCAGCCGAGATCGCAGGGCGCCAGTGCCGAGCCGATCCAGGCCAGCGGCTCGCACAGCAGCAGCCAGTAGCCGAACCGGCTGGCGCCGCCGACCGGCGCGAAGCGCGCGGTGGCCACCAGCAGCCAGGCCGCGATCAGCCCCACCGGGACGAAACCAGCCAGGCTGATCAGCCGTGCATGCGTGCTGCCGCTGGCGCCCAGTTCGCTGATGTACTGCGTCAGGTGCGAATAGCCAGGCTTGAGCAGCGCGCCGCCGAACAGCATGCCGAGGTAGACCAGGGCGAACAGCACGACGATCCGGCGGGGATGGTGCATGGCGGCTTCCGGGTGCGAGGGTTGCGCCGGATCAGCGCGGGGCGTTGGCAAGAAACAGTTCGACCTTGCCACAGGACGGACAGGCGTGCAGGTCGAATTCCTCGCGGTTCACCAGCAGCTCGCCGATGCCGCCAAGCAGGAACGGCATGGCCTGCGAGCCCTCATGGAAGCGCTTGCGGCCGGCGAACACCATGGGCGTGCCGGGGCAACGCAGGCAGTGGAGCAGGCGCGGCGGCCAGGCCAGCGGATCGGCGTTGTCGGGCCGGAAGGCCGGGTCCGCGCTGCCGTCGGCGCGCGTGCCGCATTTCCAGCATTGCTCGAAACCGTCTTCGTTGCTTTCCCTGCAGTCCGGGCAGATCCAATGGGTCATGGCGGTATTGGGTAGAGACGATTCCGCATCGTAGCTCGACCGGGCTTCGCCGCGATGGCCGGAGTTTCAATCGATGCGCTTCCCGGCAGCCCCGGGCCGGCGACACGAAGACCGCCACCGCGGAGCGCGGCAAAAAAGGAATCGCCTGGAGCGATTCCCGACATCGCTTGTCGATGGCCCGCAGGGTTGCCGCCAGGGAGGGCGGCAACAAAGGAATCGCCTGGAGCGATTCCTGACATCGCTTGTCGATGGCCCGCAGGGTTGCCGCCAGGGAGGGCGGCAACAAAAAAAGCCCGCATCGCTGCGGGCTCAAGTCTTGCTGCAAAACGGTTGCCGTGCGGCGGTCAGTTCGGCCGGGCCAGGTCGTCGATCAGCACGCGCAGGAAGCGTGCGGCCTCGCCGCCGGTGCAGGCGCGGTGGTCGAAGGTGACCGACAGCGGGATGACCTTGTGGGTTTCCACGCCGCCCATCACCGGCGTCACCTGGAAGCGGGCGCGGCCGGCGGCGACGATGGCCACGCACGGCGGCACCACCACCGGGGTGGCGTAGCGGCCGGCGAACATGCCGAAGTTGGACAGGCTGATGGTGTAGCCGCTCAGTTCCGACGGCGCGATGCTGCGGTCTTCCACCTGCTGGCGCAGGCGGTTGATGCCTTCGCGCACGCCGCGCGCGTCGAGCATGTCGGCGTTGCGCAGCGCCGGCACGAACAGGCCGTCGTCGGTGTCCACGGCGATACCGATGTCCACCTGCGCGTGCAGGGTGCGGGTGAGGTTGTCGCCGTCGAACCAGGAGTTCATCGCCGGCACCGCCTGGCAGGCCGCCACGATCCCGCGCACCAGGCGCGAGGTCATGTCGTTGCCCGGCGCCCACGCATGGATGTCGGCGTCGTCGGTCAGCGTGGTCGGCACGACCTTGCTGTGCGCATCGGCCATCACCCGCGCCATGTTGCGGCGCACGCCCTTGAGCGGTTCCGGCTGGCCCTTGGCGACCACGCCCGGCGGAGCGGTGCGCATCGGCTTGCCGGCGGCTGACAGCGGCGTGCGCGCGGCTTCCACGCGCACGGCCGGTGCCGGTGCGGCGGCCGCCTGCGGCGCGGCGGCGGGCGCCGAGCCGATACGCGCGGTGCCTGCAGCGGCGGCCTGCTTGACGTCGTTCATCGTCACCGCGCCATCGGCGCCGGTGGCGCGCACCAGCGCCAGGTCCACGCCGAGCTTGCGCGCCATCGCGCGCACCGCCGGCACCGCCTTGACGCCGCCCACGGCCACGGCCTGTTCGGTGTGCACGGCATTGGAGCTGACCATCGCGCCGACCACGGTGCCTTCGTCGGCACGTTCGGCGGCGGCCGGTGCCGGGGCGGGAGCCGCCGCGGGTGCCGGTGCCGGTGCGGCCGGAGCGGGCGTGCCGTGGTGATGGCCGGTGTCCTGGCCTTCGGCGCGTTGCGGCAGGTTCGGGTCGATCTCGAACTGGGCCAGCATGTGCCCGGTCACCACGATGTCGCCGGCGGCGCCGGCCAGCTTCAGCACCTTGCCGGAGACCGGCGAGGGCACTTCCACCACGGCCTTGGCGGTCTCCATCGACACCAGCGGCTCGTCCAGCTTGATCACATCGCCTTCCTTGACGAACCACTCCACGATGGTTGCGTCCGGCAGGCCTTCGCCCAGGTCGGGCAGGTTGAAATTCTTGGTCTGGCTCATTTCAGGGGGTTTCTTCCAGTAGTTCCAGGTCGCGTGCCGGCAGCCAGCCGAGCGCGCCGTTGGCGCGTTCGGCCCACCACCAGCCACCGTGTTCGTGATGCAGTCGCACCATTTCGCCGCTGTCCACGTCCAGCTCCTGCGCGGTGTAGTCGCGCAGCGCCTCGGCGCGGCCGTCGTCGAGCACGCGCAGCCACGCCACCGGCGCCCAGCCGGCGCGGTTGTCGGCGGTGCGTACCCAGGCGAAGTCCGGCCATTCCTCGTCGCGCACGCCGAGCTGGACGATCTCGCCGGCACGGAAACGCAACGGCACCGGGTACTGGCTGCGGTAGGCGCTGAGCAGTCGCGCGCGCATGTCAGCCCGCCGCCACCGCGCGCCTGGCTGCCGCCACGATCCGCTCCACGCTCGGCAGGTACTTCATTTCCAGGCGGAACAGCGGGATGTGGGTGTCGTAGCCGGTGACGCGTTCGACCGGCGCGAGCAGGTCGTACATCGACTCCTCGGCCAGGCGCGCGGCGATCTCGGCGCCGAAACCGGCGGTCTTGGGCGCTTCCTGCACGATCACGCAGCGGCCGGTCTTGGCCACCGATTCGGCGATGGTGGCGAAGTCCAGCGGGCGCAGCGTGGCCACGTCGATGACTTCGGCGCTGATGCCCTCGCCAGCCAGCTTGTCGGCCGCTTCCAGCGCTTCCTTTACCTGCGCGCCCCAGGTCACCAGGGTCACGTCGGTGCCGTCGCGCAGCACGAAGCACACGTCCAGCGGCAGCGCCTCGCCGTCGTTGGCGACCACTTCCTTGTACTGGCGGTAGATGCGCTTGGGCTCCATGTAGATCACCGGATCCGGCTCGCGGATCGCGGCCAGCAGCAGGCCGTAGGCGCGCTGCGGGCTGGACGGCAGCACCACGCGCAGGCCCGGCACGTTGGTGAAGATGGCTTCGTTGGCCTCGCTGTGGTGTTCCGGCGCGCGGATGCCGCCACCCCACGGCACGCGCAGCACCATCGGGCAGTGCAGGCGGCCGCGGGTGCGGTTACGCAGGCGCGCGGCGTGGCAGATGATGTGGTCGACCATCGGGTAGACGAAGCCGTCGAACTGGGCCTCGGCTACCGGCTTCATGCCCTGCGCGGCCAGGCCGACGGTGAGGCCGGCGATGGTGGTCTCGTCCAGCGGGGTGTCGAGCACGCGCTGCGCGCCGAACTGCTGCTGCAGGCCGGCGGTGGCGCGGAACACGCCGCCATTGACGCCCACGTCCTCGCCCAGCACCAGCACCGACGGGTCGTGCTCCATCTCCCATGCCAGCGCCTGGGTCACGGCTTCGATCAGGGTGATGGGAGTGGCGGTCATGGTGGTTTCTCCGCTGGCGCCTGCGGCGCCGTGGTCGCTGACGGGTTCGTGGCCGGCGTGCGCGCCAGTGCTGCGCTTCATGTCATCCATGGCGCTGCTCCAGGGCGATGGCGGCGGCGCGCTGGGCCAGCAGGTCCGGCGGCGGGTCGGCGTACAGGTAGTCGAACATGGCTTCCACCGGCTGCACCGGGCAGTTGAGGTAGGCATTGACCTCCTCGTCCACGCGCGCGCCGCATTCGGCGATCCAGTTCTTTTCTTCTTCCTCGTTCCACACGCCCTGCGCGGTCAGGTATTTGCGCAGGCGGATCAGCGGCTCCTTCAGCCACGCGGCCTTGACCTCGGCATCGTCGCGGTAGCGACGCGCGTCGTCGGCGGTGGTGTGGTCGGACAGGCGGTAGGTGAGGAACTCCAGCACCGTGCCGCCCTGGCCGGACAGGGCGCGCTCGCGCGCCTGCTCCATCGCCGCCAGCACCGCGATCAGGTCGTTGCCGTCCACCTGCAGGCAGAACAGGCCGCCAGCCAGGCCCTTCTGGGCCAGGGTTTCGGCGCCGGTCTGGGCAGCGCGCGGCACCGAGATCGCCCAGCCGTTGTTGACCACGCACAGGATCAGCGGCAGCTGGTAGGCGCCGGCCGAGTTCACCGCGGCGTAGAAGTCGGTCTTGGAACTGCCGCCGTCGCCGCACACGGTCACCGCCACCTGCGGCTTGCCCTGCAGCTTGAACGACAGCGCCGAACCGGCCGCGTGCAGGCATTGGGTGGAGATCGGGACGCAGATCGGGAAGTCGCGCACCGCATCACTGTTGCGGTCGTAGTCGCTGCCGCGCTCGTCGCCGCCCCAGTACATCAGCACGTCGCGCGGACGCACGCCGCGCATGAACATGGCGCCGTACTCGCGGTAGCTGGGGGCGAACACGTCGCCGGGCCGCATGGCCGCGCCGATGCCGACGTGGGCCGCTTCATGGCCGAGGCAGGAGGCGAAGGTGCCGAGCTTGCCGGTGCGCTGCAGCGCCACGGCCTTGGTGTCGAACACCCGGGTGGCCAGCATCTGCCGGAACATCGGCAGCAGCGCGCGCGCATCGCGCAGCGATGCCGGCAGGTCGTCGCGTACCAGGGTGCCGTCGGCATCCAGGTACTGCAGGTATTCGATTTGGAACTGGGCGGAAACCGTCATTGCAGCAACACCTTGGACAGATGGTTTCAAATGATAGGAATTGCGCATGGTAAGGACTCGGGCCGGAAAAGCCGTCCTGCGCCGCAGCACGAATTTCCGCGCGCCAGCCCATGCACGGTCCGGACGGCGCATGGATGCTGCGCATTCAGCCTGTCGCGGCGACCGCGGACGGATTGTCGCGCCGGTTGCGGTTGCAAGTGTTGGCATTCCGTTTGCGCGCCGGCGGCGGCCGGCCGCCGCGCTGCGTTACCCTTTGCGCCCCGCGCAGATGGCAAGGCCGATGACCGTAGAACAGAACCAGCGTGAGCTCGAAGCCGGTATCCACACCGACCTGCACGGCCGGCTCACCTATGGCGGCTACCTGTGCCTGGACCGGCTGCTGTCGGCGCAGCAGCCGCTGTCGAACCCGGCGCACCACGACGAGATGCTGTTCATCATCCAGCACCAGACCTCGGAGCTGTGGCTGAAGCTGCTCGACCACGAGCTGCGAGCGGCCATGGGCTTCCTGCAGCGCGACCAGGTCTGGCAGTGCCGCAAGGTGCTGGCGCGCGGCAAGCAGGTGCTGCGCCAGCTGACCGAGCAGTGGTCGGTGCTGGAGACACTGACCCCATCCGAGTACATGGGCTTCCGTGAGGTGCTCGGGCCGTCCTCGGGCTTCCAGTCGCTGCAGTACCGCTGCATCGAGTTCCTGCTGGGCAACAAGAACGCGGACATGCTGCTGGTGTTCGGGCACGACCCGGACGGGCAGGCGAAGCTGCGCCAGGCGCTGGAGGCGCCGAGCCTGTACGAGGAATTCCTGCGCTACCTGGCGCGCTTCGGCCATGCCGTCCCGCCCACCTACGAAGGCCATGACTGGACCCTGCCGCATGTCAGCGATCCGGCGCTGCGCCCGGTCTTCGAGAACATCTACCAGGACACCGACCGCTACTGGCGCGAGTACTCGCTGTGCGAGGACCTGGTGGACCTGGAGAGCCAGTTCCAGCTGTGGCGCTTCCGCCACATGCGCACGGTGATGCGGATCATCGGCTTCAAGCGCGGCACCGGCGGCTCCAGCGGCGTGGGTTTCCTCAAGCAGGCGCTGGAACTGACCTTCTTCCCCGAACTGTTCGAGGTGCGCACCAGCATCGGCGGCGAACCGGCGGCACCGGCGGGGGCCTGAAAGGCCTGCGTATTCAGCGGCCTGGCGCTGGCCGATGGCCGCTTCTGGCCGCCAACGCCGGGCTGGCGGCGGCGATCTGGCCGCTTCGCTGTGGATTTGACGTGAAGCCAGCGCTTCTGTGATCCTCGCCCGTCGCGCCGGTTCCGGCCGACTTTTCTTGCTTTTAGCCCAACGAATCACAGGGGAATCCCGCATGAGCGCTGCCGCGCCGAATTCCGCAACGACCCCGGCGCCCGTGCCGGAGTTCAAGAACCTCCTCGGCCACCCGCGTCCGCTGTGGATGCTGTTCATGACCGAGTTCTTCGAGCGCTTCGCGTTCTACGGCATCCGCTGGGCGCTGACGCTGTACATCGTCGCCCAGTTCTCCGAAAGCCAGGCCGGAGCCAGCAAGCTCTACGGCGCCTACCTGGCGCTGGTCTACGCGGCGGCGCTGTTCGGCGGCTTCGTCGCCGACCGCATCATCGGCTACCAGCGCTCGATCCTGATCGGCGCGGCGGTGATGTCGCTGGGCCTGTTCCTGATCGCCATTCCCGACGACCAGGTGTTCCGCCTCGGCCTGGCCACGGTCATCGCCGGCAACGGCCTGTTCAAGCCCAACATCTCCAGCATGGTCGGGCAGTTGTACGGGATCAACGACTCCCGCCGCGACTCGGGCTTCACCATCTTCTACATGGGCATCAACGCCGGCGCGCTGGTCGCTCCGGTGCTGACCGGCATCCTTGCCGAGAACGTGTTCGGCACCGAGGCCATGCCGGCCTACAAGTACGTGTTCATCGCCTCGGGCTTCGGCATGCTGGTCAGCCTGGTGTGGTTCTGGATCGGCCGCCGTCAGCTCGGCACCATCGGGGCCGCCCCGGCCGGGGCCGGCATCGGCCGCACCCTCGCGGTGCTGGTCGGCGCGCTGGTCGCCGTGCCGGTGGCCTACGGCCTGCTGTCGATCGACGCCGGCATCCTCGGCTGGATTCTGGGCGCGCTGTTCACCGCGCTGTGCGTGATGATCCTGGTCGAGGGCGTCCGCGAGGGCAAGGTCGCGCGCGACCGCTCCATCGCCATGCTGATCATCTTCGTGTTCAACGTGCTGTTCTTCATGTTCTTCGAACAGGCCGGCAGTTCGTTCAACTTCCTGGCGCAGAACATCGTCAACCGCGACCTGTCCGGCTGGATGTTCCCGGTGGGCTGGTTCCAGTCGGTGAACTCGGTGGCCATCCTGGCGCTGGGCCCGATCTTCGTGTGGCTGTGGACCGCGCTGGGCTCGCGCAACCCCTCGATCCCGCGCAAGTTCGGCCTGGGCCTGATCTTCAACGGCCTGGCCTTCCTGCTGCTGATGTACGCGCTGTCCTCGCTGGTCGACGGCGCCGGCAAGATCCCGTTCTGGACCCTGTTCATGGTCTACGTGATCCAGACCGTCGGCGAGCTGTGCCTGTCGCCGATCGGCCTGTCGATGACCACCAAGCTGGCCCCGCTCAAGGTCGTCGGCCTGGCGATGGGCGGCTGGTTCCTGTCCACCGCCATCGGCAACAACCTGTCGGGCATCTTCGCCGCGGTGGTCAGTGGTGAAAGCGGCATGACCGTCGAATCGGCCCTGAAGGGGTATACCTTCGGCTTCTGGTCGCTGCTCGGCGCGGGCGTGCTGCTGTTCCTGATCGCGCCGCTGGTGCAGAAGCTGATGCATGGCGTGAAGTGAGGAAGCAACGATGAAGCGGATGTCCGGTGGAATCTCCCTGCTGCTTGCAGCGGTGCTGGGCGGTTGTTCGCAGCCGCCGGCACAGCCTCAGGAGAAGGTGCAGCCGCTGGACACCTCCGAGCAGAAGGCGCCGGTGGCCGATACCAGCCAGCCGGTCGCCTCGGGCAATACCCCGGCCGCGGCGGACGTCGCCGCCGTGGCCGCGCTCAACGCGCAGTTCGACCCGGCGCGCGACCCGGTCGCCGACCTGGAAATGGCCAAGGTCGAAGCCCAGCGCGGCGGCAAGCGGATCGTGCTGGACGTGGGGGGCGAGTGGTGCTCCTGGTGCCACCTGATGGACGCCTTCATGGAAGGCGATTCGGAGATCCGCCGCTTCCGCGACGCCCACTACGTGTGGATGAAGGTCAACTACAGCGAGGACAACGAGAACGTGGCGTTCCTGTCGCGCTTTCCGGCCATCACCGGCTATCCGCACCTGTTCGTGCTCGACGCCGAGGGCCAGCTGCTGCACTCGCAGTTCACCGGCGAGCTGGAGAAGGGCAAGGGCTACGACCGCGGCAAGTTCTTCGCCTTCCTCAAGGAATGGGCGCCGCCGGCCACGCCCTGACCGGGCGATGGGCGAGGGGGAAGACGGCGCCGCAGGGCGCCGTTTTCCGTCCGGGGCTTCATTTCCGCGCTGGCCGGCCGCTAACGGGAGCATTCCCTTGCTCGCCGGGGCCCATTCCCCATGTCGCTTCCTTCCGATGCCACCCCTGAAGCCGCCGTTCCGGCCACCGCCGATGCGACGGGCACGGGCCTGCCCACGGTGGATGCGCTGATGGACGAACAGCCGCCTGCCGAAGGCGACGGGCCGCCACCGCGCTACCGCCTGCCGCAGGCAGCGGTGCCGCCGAACATCATGCTGCAGGCGGCGGTGGCGCGGCTGGTGGAGCAGAAGGAACGCATCGACCTGCTGGCCCGCGAAGGCCTGCTGGATGGCTTGTTCCCCGCCGAGTGGAGTGCGGTGCCGGGCAACGAACTGCGTGCGTTCGTTGCCTCGGTGGTGCCTTTCGCCTCGGACAGCGTGCGTGGCGAGACCATCGCCGCGCGCGTGCCGCTGAAGTACCTGCTGGGCCAGTCGCACCGCTGGGGCCGGGATGATGTCGCCGAACCGCGTTCGCTCAGTGCGTTCCTGGCCGGCGACGAGCGCGCCGGCGCCGGTGCGGCCGATGCGGCCGAAGTGATGCTGCTGGGGCCGCTGGGGCTGGGCTGGGCGCAGGTCGGGCGCAGCCGGGTCGGTTTCCTGCGCGCGATGGGGGTCGAATCGCTGGCTGCGCGGGTCACCGCGCTGCCGTATCCGGCGCCGGAGCAACTGGCGCTGTACCACGTGACCGCGGCCGGGGTGTCGCAGGTGTGGTGCGTGCTGGACAGCCGCCGGCTGCGCGCGCTGTCCGCCCCGTCGCTGACGGTCCCGTTGCTGACCGCCTATGGCGTGGCCGCGCCGCAGGCATGGCCGGCGCAGTGGCCCGACCCGGTCGAGGTGGATGCGGAAGTCGGCCTGGCAAGGGCCGGAAAGGGCGCCCATGAGGTCGACCTGGTCAAGCTGGTGGACAAGATCCAGCGCAGCCGGGCCGGCGAGGCCTGGAGCAGCGCGAGTCTGATGCAGCTGCATACCTGGGTGCCGCGCTGGCGCTTCTTCCTGGCCTCGTTCATCGGCCTGCCGGCGGCGCTGCTGCTGATCGCGGCGCTGGCCCTGCCCGGTCGCGTCGAAGCGGCGGCGGTGGCCGCGGCGCTGGGTTTCGCCGGTGGCGCCATCGCCGCGCTGGCTGCGCCGTGGATCTATGCCCGCCGCAAGTTCCTGAGCTGAGCGGGCACAGCAGGCCCGCCTCGATGCCCGGCCGCCGCCGGGCGTGCCTCAGTCGATGCTCATCTGCGCAAGGCCGGCATCGGCCAGCCGGGTGATGAGCCGCTCCAGCACCTGCTCTTCTTCCTCGGTCAGTACCGACATCAGCTTGCGGGTGATCTCCATCACCATCGGCGCCACGGTCTCGTAGACCTCGAAGCCCGCCGCCGACAGGGCCAGCACCGAACGGCGGCGGTCGTCGCCATGGGTCTCGCGGCGGATGAAACCGCGTTCCAGCAGGCGCGCCACCGCGCGGCTGACCGCCACCTTGTCCATCGCCGTGCGGTCGGATACTTCGCTAGCCGACGAACCCGGGTACAGCGCCAGGATGGTGATCACGCGCCATTCCGGGATCGACAGGCCATAGCGCTCGCCATACAGCCGCGCGATGTTGGCGCTGACCCGGTTGGACAGGACGCTGATGCGATAGGGCAGGAACTGTTCGAGATCGAGCAGCACGTGCGAGGAGCGGAAGCTGGTGGACTTGCTGTAGTCGGAAGAGCTCATGTTGCAGTGCACCTTGATGGTGGTTTCATGTGAAACTATAACCCTCAGTCTCGACCCGCGTTCGCCGCGCGTCTTCCTGTCCCCCGCCGCCGGCATCGGCGACGGCCCCACTTCCGGAGGCAAGCCATGAATACCCAAGTCCACGCCGCATCCAACGCGCCCAACCTGGGCATGCAGGTGACCACCTTCGAGAACCCGATGGGCATTGACGGCTTCGAGTTCGTCGAGTTCGCCGCGCCGGCGGGGCAGGCCGCCCAGCTGCACGACTACTTCAGGAACATGGGATTCACTGCCGTGCTCCGCCACCGGCAGCGTGCTATTACCGTCTACCGTCAAGGCGGCGTCAACTTCCTCGTGAACGAGGAGCCGGACTCCTTCGCCGCCGACTTCGCCGCCAAGCACGGCCCCTGCGCCTGCGGCTTCGCCATCCGCTTCCAGAAGCCGGCCGCCGAGGTCCTGGCCGCCGCGCTGGGCAACGGCGCCGAGGAAGTGGCCCTGCTGGCCGACACCCGCGCGGTGCCGGCGCCGGTGATCAAGGGCATCGGCGACTGCATGCTGTACCTGGTGGACCGCTACGGCGGGGCCGGCAGCATCTACGACACCGACTACGTGCCGGTGGAAGGCGCCGAGCCGAACCCGAAGGGCTTCGGCCTGACCTTCATCGACCACCTGACCCACAACCTGTACCTGGGCAACATGCAGCAGTGGTCGGACTACTACGAGCGCCTGTTCAACTTCCGCGAGATCCGCTACTTCGACATCAAGGGCGCCAAGACCGGCCTGGTGTCCAAGGCGATGACGGCGCCGGACGGCATCGTGCGCATCCCGCTGAACGAATCGTCCGACCCGAAGAGCCAGATCAACGAATACCTGGACGCGTACAAGGGCGAGGGCATCCAGCACATCGCCTGCTTCACCGACAACATCTATGACACGGTCGAGGCGATGCGCGCGCGCGGCGTCGAGTTTCTGGACACGCCGGACACCTATTTCGACGTGGTCGACCTGCGCATTCCCGACAATGGCGAGGACGTGCCGCGCCTGCGCCGCAACAAGATCCTGATCGACGCCGACCCGGAGACCAAGCAGCGCAAGCTGCTGCAGATCTTCACCCAGAACTGCATCGGCCCGATCTTCTTCGAGATCATCCAGCGCAAGGGCAACGAAGGCTTCGGCGAGGGCAACTTCCAGGCGCTGTTCGAGAGCATCGAGCGCGACCAGATCAAGCGCGGCGTGCTGTAACGTTGCCGGTCCACTCCCCGAGGAATACACGATGCTGGCCGAACTGATCACCCTGCTGACCTGCGACGGCCTGGAAGGCGATGAACTGGCCGACTGCGTGGCCAGGATCAAGGCATCGCCGGCGGACCCGGAGCTGGAGTGGATCGACGGCGAGAGCCCGGGGGAGTTCATGCAGTTCGCGATCCTCGCCGAACTGGGTGATTACCTCGCCATCGGTGACAAGCTCGACGAACTGCACGAGGAGATCAGCGAGCAGTTCGCCGACCCGTTGCCGCCGTTCCCGGGACGGGACACGCTGGCGGTGGACTACTTCCAGTGGCTGGACGGGCAACTGGCCGCCCGTCCGACGCCCTACGAAATACTGCTGTGGGGCAACCCCTTCGACGACAACCTCTATGCCTTCATCGTCCGCCGCAGGGACACCGCGCGCGTTCTCGACCTCGCCGGCGGACTGGGGCTGCTGGCCGAACGTGCGACCCGGCGCCAGCTGACCTGAAACCACCGTCCTTCCGGGCATACCAAGCGAGCGCAGCCATGTCCCAGAGCAACAACGCCTATCAATCCGGTTTCGGCAACGAGTTCGCCACCGAGGCGGTGCCCGGCACCCTGCCGATGGGACGCAATTCGCCGCAGCGCGTGGCCCATGGGCTGTACGCCGAGCAACTGACCGGCACCGCGTTCACCGCGCCGCGCGGCAGCAACCGCCGCAGCTGGCTGTATCGCATCCGCCCGGCTGCGATGCACGGCCAGTTCACGCCGTTCGAGCAACCGCGCCTGCATGGCGATTTCAGCCACGGCGCGGTGTCGCCGGACCAGCTGCGCTGGAACCCGCTGCCGCTGCCGGAAGCGCCCACCGATTTCGTCGAGGGGCTGTACACCATGGGCGGCAACGGCTCGCCCGAGGCGCATGCCGGCGCCGGCATCCACCTGTATGCCGCCAACGCCGACATGCGCGGCCGCTACTTCTACGATGCCGACGGCGAACTGTTGATCGTGCCGCAGCTCGGCCGCCTGCGCCTGCGCACCGAGATGGGCGTGGTCGAGATCGAACCGCAGCAGATCGCGGTGATCCCGCGCGGCGTGCGCTTCGCCGTGGACCTGCCGGACGGGCAGGCGCGCGGCTATGTCTGCGAGAACTTCGGCGCGCTGCTGAAACTGCCCGACCTGGGCCCGATCGGCAGCAACGGCCTGGCCAACCCGCGTGATTTCGAAACCCCGGTGGCCGCGTACGAAAACGTCGAGGGCGACTTCGAGCTGGTCGCCAAGTTCCAGGGCCGGCTGTGGCGCGCCGACATCGGCCACTCGCCGCTGGACGTGGTCGGCTGGCACGGCAACTACGCGCCGTACCGCTACGACCTGCGCCGCTTCAACACCATCGGTTCGATCAGCCATGACCATCCGGACCCGTCGATCTTCCTGGTGCTGCATTCGGCCAGCGATACGCCCGGGACCAGCAACCTGGACTTCGTGATCTTCCCGCCGCGCTGGCTGGTGGCGCAGGACACGTTCCGCCCGCCGTGGTTCCACCGCAACATCGCCAGCGAATTCATGGGCCTGATCCACGGCGCCTACGACGCCAAGGCCGAGGGCTTCGTGCCCGGCGGCTGCTCGATCCACAACTGCATGACCGGCCACGGCCCGGATGCGGCCACCTTCGACAAGGCCTCCAATGCCGACCTGTCGCGACCGGACGTGATCACCGACACGATGGCCTTCATGTTCGAGACCCGCGGCGTGATCCGCCCGACCGGGCAGGCCATTGCCGCCGCGCACCGCCAGCGCGACTACCAGGCGTGCTGGAGCGGACTGCGCGGCAACTTCGCGCCGCCGCAGGCGTGATTCAGGTCGGCAGCGGTGTTTCCAGCACCGCTGCCAGGTGCGACTCGGGCAGCACTTCGCGCAGGCGGTCGCGCACGCGCTGCACGTAGCCGTCGGAGGTCATCGCCGGCAACTGGGCCAGCGCCAGCCGCAGGGCGTGCAGGG
The DNA here is from genome assembly GCF_056397145.1 of Stenotrophomonas sp. 05N423. Lineage (NCBI taxonomy): Bacteria > Pseudomonadati > Pseudomonadota > Gammaproteobacteria > Lysobacterales > Lysobacteraceae > Stenotrophomonas > Stenotrophomonas sp. 05N423. Next base: position 278,302 of record NZ_JBFTMV010000003.1, on the reverse strand, counting down.
TGTCCGTTTCCTCGCGCGTGGCCTGCAGCAGCTGGTGCAGGCGCGCCGCCGCCGGATTGCGCTGCAGCGCGAGCATGTCCAGCAGGTAGATGCGCGCGGCGACCAGCGAACGGCGGCGGACCATCGCCGCGGGTGCGGCTTCGGGTACCGGTGCCGGCGGCGGTACCGGCTGCTCCGCGTGCAGGTAACCGTCGCGCTGAAGCTGCGCGACCAGGGCCGGCGCATCGTCGCCGAGCAGGACGCGCAGTTCGCCGAGGCCGCGCTTGCCGTCGCACAGGATCAGGGCGCGGCGCTGGCGCAGGTCCAGCGGGGCGCGGTGGGCCTGGAGTGCGGCATGCGCGAGGTCGGTCTTGCGCGGTTGCATGGGCGGAAGGGCAATGCGACGCGGAGCCCAGAGCCTGCGGGTCGCAGGTGAAAGCGTGATGACAATGGCGCGGCCGCGTGTCGTGGCCGCGCGTGGCCCTCAGTCGCCGTCGCCGCCTTCCGGCGGCGGCAGCTGTTCCTTGCGCGCGGTGCCATCGCCCGGCACTTCAGGCCGGCTTTCCATCATCAGCGACAGCGCGGCCTTGGCCATCAGGTGCGCGCTGATCGGCGCGGTGATGAACAGGAACACGGTGATCAGCAGTTCGCGCGGCTGCGGGTCCTCGCCGAGGAAGATGTGATAGGCCACCGAGCACACCAGCACGCAGCCCACGCCCAGCGTGCTGGCCTTGGTCGGCGCGTGCAGGCGCTTGAAGAAGTCGGACAGGCGCACCAGGCCGAGCGCGCCGACCAGGATGAAGAAGCAGCCGGACAGCAGCAGCGCCGACAGCAGGATCTGCAGGAAGAGCATCATTCGACGATGTCCCGGCGCAGCACGAACTTGCTCAGCACCACGGTGCTGCAGAAGCCGAGCATGGCGATCACCAGCGCGGCCTCGAAGTAGACCGCCGAGTTGATGTACATGCCGAACAGCATCAGTTCGGCGATGGCGGTGACCGAGAGCGTGTCCAGGGCGAGGATGCGGTCGGGCACCGTCGGACCACGCAGCAGGCGCCACAGCGCCAGCAGCATCGCCACGCCGACCATGTGCATGCACACCACCAGGGTGGTCTGGAAAACCAGGTGTCCGGTCACGGGAAGATCTCCATCAGCGGCGCTTCGTAGCGGGACTTGATCTCGGCGATCAGGGCCTGCGGATCCTCCAGGTGCAGCACGTGCACCAGCAGGTAGCGGCGGTCGTCGGACAGGGCCGAGGACACCGTGCCCGGGGTGAGCGTGATCAGGCTGGTGAGCGCGGCGATGCCATGGATGTTGCCGATGTCCAGCGGCACCCAGATGAAACCCGGGGTGAGCCTGCGCTCGGGTCCGAGCACCTGCGCTGCGACGCGGAAGTTGGACAGCAGGATGTCCCACAGCATCACGCCCACCAGCCGCGGCAGCGGCCGCAGCGTGCCGATGCGGGCGAACTCGCGGTCCAGGCGCGCGGCGAACAGCGGGATCACCACGCCCAGCAGCATGCCCAGCAGCAGTTGTCCGAGGTCGAAGCTGGCCGACATCACCATCCAGAACGCGACCACGGTGATCGACAGCGCGGGCGACGGGAACAGCCGCCGCAGCAGGGGCCGGCGCGCGCTCATGGCTGCCTCGACTGCGGCGCGGTGCCGCGCACGTCGTGCAGGTACTGCTGCGGCGCCAGCAGCTGCGCGGCGATGGCGTCGGTCTGCCGCATCAGCGGCGTGGCGAACACGCTCATCGCCACCGCATAGGCCAGCAGCAGGGAGGTGGCGGCGGTTTCGAACGGCCGCGCCGGCACGTCGGGATCGGGGGCCGGCGGCGCGTCGTCCTCGCCGGGCACGTGCCAGAACAGGCGGATGCCGCTGCGCACCAGGCCGATGATCACCAGCAGGCTGCCGCCGAGCACCACCGCCCACACCATGCCGGTGTAAGCGGGCGGCACGGCCGACAGCAGTGCGGCCTTGGCCAGGAAGCCGGCCAGCGGCGGCAGCCCGGCCACCGCCACCGCGCCGACCAGGAACAGCAGGCCGGGCACGGTCTTGCCCGGCAGCGCCGCGGCCAGTTCGCGCTCGCCGCGTTCGCCGGCACGGAAGCGGCGGCGGCGGATCAGGTCGGCGACCAGGAACAGGGCGGCGGCGGTGAAGGTGCTGTGCGGCAGGTAGTACAGGCCGGCCGAGATCGTGCCGGCGTTGCCCAGCGCGAAGGCGATGAACAGCGTCGCCGCCGAGACCACCACCAGGTAGGCCACCTGCACCCGCAGCCGGGTCGCCGCCAGCGCGCCGAGCGCACCCAGCAGCAGCGTCGCCGCACCGGCCCACAGCAGCCAGCCGGCACCGTAGCCGGCCAGCGCGCCGGCGCCTTCGCCGAACCACAGCGTGCCCACCCGCAGCACGGCGTACAGGCCGACCTTGGTCATGATCACGAACAGCGCCGCCACCGCGGCCGGCGCGCGCGCGTAGGACTCGGGCAGCCACAGGTACAGCGGCAGCAGCGCGGCCTTGGCGCAGAACACCACCAGCAGCAGGCCGAGCGCGGCCTTGGCCAGCTTCAGGTGCGAGGGCGGCAGTTCGGCGATGCGCTGGCCGATTTCGGCCATATTGAGCGAGCCCAGGGTGGCGTAGAGCATGCCCAGCGCGACCAGGAACACGGTCGAGGCCGAGACGTTGAACACCACGTAGTGCAGGCCGATGCGCAGGCGCAGGCCGCGGCCGCCAGACAGCAGCAGGCCGTAGGAGGCGATCAGCAGCACCTCGAAGAACACGAACAGGTTGAAGATGTCGCCGGTCAGGAAGGCGCCGTTGAGGCCGACCAGCTGGAACTGGAACAGCGCATGGAAGTGCGGCGCGCGCCGGTCCCAGCCGGTGCAGGCGTGCAGCAGGCAGGCCGCGGCCAGCAGCAGCGTGGTGCCGAGCATCCAACCCGACAGGCCGTCGGCGACCAGGGCGATGCCCAGCCGTGCCGGCCAGTCCCCGAGCAGGTAGACCATCACCTCGCCCTGGCCGGTGGCGGCGATCAGCAGCGCCTCGACCAGCGCCAGCAGCGCCAGGCTGGCCCATGCCACGCCGCGCTGCACCCTGGGCCCGTAGCGGCGGTGCTCGACGAACAGCGACAGCGCCGCGCCGAGCAGCGGCACCAGGATCGGCAGGATCGGCAGGTGGTTCATCATGCGCCGCCCCCCTGGCCTTCATCGGGTTCGTGCGCGTCGACGTGGTCGCTGTGGTTGTCGCTGCGGCTGCGCATCGCCAGCACGATGCTGACCGCGGTCATGGCAAAGGCGATGACGATGGCGGTCAGCACCAGCGCCTGCGGCAGCGGATCGGTGTAGTGCGCCAGGTCCGAGGCCACGCCGTCCCTGAGCACCGGCGCCTTGCCGCTGACCAGACGCCCGGCGCTGAAGATCAGCAGGTTGGTGGCATAGGACAGGAAGGTCATGCCGAGGATGACGTCGAAGCTGCGCGCGCGCAGCAGCAGGTACACGCCGATCGCGGTGAGCACGCCGATCGCGCTCGCCAGGGCCAGTTCCATCAGTGCATCTCCCCGGTGCGCGCCGAACGGCGGTGGATGTCGATCTCGCCGTGGCGCGCATTGCGCGTGCGCGATGGCTTGATGGTGCCCATCATCGACAGGATCAGCATCACCCCGCCGAACACCACCAGATACACGCCGGTGTCGAAGCCCATCGCGCTGGCCAGCGGCACCTCACCGATCAACGGCAGGTGCAGGTCGAGGTGGCCGCTGGTCAGGAACGGCACGCCGAACAGCATCGAGGCCACGCCGCTGAGCAGGGCGACCAGCAGCCCCAGGCCGATGCAGCGGATGTAGTCGAAGCCGAAGCGCGATTCCACCGACACGGTGCCCTGGATCACGTACTGGATCAGCAGCGGCACCGCCAGCACCAGGCCGGCGATGAAGCCGCCGCCCGGCGCGTTGTGGCCGCGCAGGAACAGGAAGATCGACACCGTCAGGGTCAGCGGGAACATGATCTGCGCCAGGTCGGCCGGCACCGGCAGCTTGATCGGCGGGCCGGGCATGATCTGCTCCGGCGCCATGCGCGAGCGGCGCAGCAGCGCGTGCACCACCAGCGCGGCGATGCCGAACACGGTGATCTCGCCGAAGGTGTCGAAGCCGCGGAAGTCGACCAGGATCACGTTGACCACGTTGTGCCCATAGGCCTCGGGCAGCGCGCGCCGCAGCATCTCGCCGGACATGGTGTTGGGCGGCAGGGTCATCATCGCGTAGGCCAGCGCGGCCAGGCCGCCGCCGGCGACGATGGCGATCAGCGCGTCGCGGCGCTTGCGCCACGCCGCGCGTTCGGGCGGCGACTGCGCCGGCAGGTAGTTCATGCCCAGCAGCATCAGCGCCAGCGTCACCGTCTCCACCATCAGCTGGGTCAGGGCCAGGTCCGGCGCGGACAGGAACACGAAGGCCAGCGACACCATCAGCCCGGTGCCGCCCATCACGATCACGGCCAGCAGGCGCTGCCGGTACAGGAACAGCCCGCCCAGCGCGCAGGCCAGCATCACCAGCCACAGCGCCCAGCCCAGCAGCGGCATCGGCTGCGCGGCCGGCCATGTGGGCAGCGAAGGCGCGGTGGCATACGGCGCGGCGGCCACGACCACCGCCACCAGCACCAGCGCCAGCAGCATGCGCTGCAGGCTGCCGTTGGCCAGCGCATGGGTGAGGCGCTGGGCCAGCCCGAACAGCGCGTCCATGCCGCGCTGGAACAGCTGCTTGCCGACCGGGCGGTTGGCGGCGGCGTACAGATCGGTGAGGCGGCGCAGGCCGAAGTACAGGGCGATGCCTCCGGCGACACCGACCGCGCTCATCGCCAGCGGCAGGTTGAAGCCGTGCCAGATCGACAGGCTGTAGGCGGGCATGGCCGGGCCGAGGATGGCCTGCGCGCCGGCCTGCAGTACCGGCGCCACGGTCAGCGCCGGCGCGATGCCGACCGCCAGGCAGATCAGCACCAGCACCTCCACCGGCACCTTCATCCAGCGCGGCGGCTCGTGCGGCACCACCGCGATATCGAGCGGGCCCTTGCCGAAGAACGTGTCGTGGACGAAGCGCAGGCTGTAGGCCACGCCGAGGATGCCGGCCAGCAGCGCCGCGCTGCTCATCGCCGTGCGCATCCATTGCGGGCCGCCGGTGGCCAGGGCCTCGGCGAACAGCATTTCCTTGGACAGGAAGCCGTTGAGCAGCGGGATGCCGGCCATCGCCAGCGAGGCGATGATCGCCAGCGCGCTGGTGATGGGCATCAGCCGGCGCAGGCCGCCGAGCCGGCGCATGTCGCGGGTGCCGGTCTCGTGGTCGATGATGCCGGCAGCCATGAACAGCGAGGCCTTGAAGGTGGCGTGGTTGAGGATGTGGAACACGCCGGCCACCACCGCCATCGGCGTGGACAGGCCGAACAGAAGGGTGATCAGGCCCAGGTGCGAGATCGTCGAATAGGCCAGCAGGCCCTTGAGGTCGTGCTGGAAGATCGCGTTCCAGGCGCCGATCAGCAGGGTGGCCGCGCCGATGCCGCTGACCAGGTAGAAGAACAGCTCGCTGCCGGCCAGCGCCGGATGCAGCCGCGCCAGCAGGAACACGCCGGCCTTCACCATCGTCGCCGAATGCAGGTAGGCCGATACCGGCGTCGGTGCGGCCATCGCATGCGGCAGCCAGAAGTGGAACGGGAACTGCGCGCTCTTGGTGAAGATGCCGGCCAGCACCAGCAGCAGCGCCCACGGGTACAACGGGCTGTGGCGGATCAGCTCGCCCGAGGCCAGGACCACGTCCAGGTCGAAGCTGCCGACGATGCGCCCGATCAGCAGCACGCCGCCGAGCAGCGCCAGCCCGCCGCCGCCGGTGACCACGAAGGCCATGCGCGCGCCTTCGCGCGCGTCCCTGCGGTGCGACCAGAAGCCGATCAGCAGGAACGAGCTGATGCTGGTCAGTTCCCAGAACACCATCAGCAGCAACAGGTTGCCGGACAGCACCATGCCCAGCATCGCGCCCATGAACAGCAGCAGGCAGCTGTAGAAGCGGCGCGCGCTGTCCTGTGCGGAGAGGTAGTAATGCGCGTACAGCACCACCAGCGCGCCGATGCCCAGCACCAGGCCGGCGAACATCCAGGCCAGCCCATCCAGGCGCAGGGTGGCGTCCAGCCCGATCCGCGGCAGCCAGCCCCAGCTTGCGCGCAGCACCGCGCCATCGAGCACGGCCGGTGTCATCGCTCCCAGCAGCGCCAGGCCCAGCAGCGGCGCCGCGCCGGCCAGCCATGCGGCCGCCGTGCGGGAGAGGCGGGCGTGCAGGGCGATGAGCGCGGCCATCAGGAACGGCAGCGCGAGCAGCAGGGGGAGAACGGATGTCATGCAGGGAATGCGGGATTCGCGAGCAGGTTTTGCAGTCTAACAGGCGCTTTTTTGCCACCGGAACCCCATACATGAACGGGCCGTTCGGGTTTCGTGCGTGTCGGTGATCCTGGCGTGCATGCCTTCGCACGCGTCCGGCTGGCGGCTGCCGGATGGCCGGGGAGCAGGCCTGGCGAGGCATCACGCCGGCCCGGCGGGGCGCCGGACGCGCAGTGACGCCCCTCAAGTACCGCGTCGGATGATCCTTCGTCGTGCGTGCCGGGCAATGGCGTGCCGCAGGCTGGGACGGGGGCGGAGCCGTCGCCGGCGGGACGGACTCAGGGTTCCGTCTGCGGCGGCAGCGAGCGCGGGTCGCGGACCAGCAGCGTGTCCGTTTCCAGGGTCGCGACCAGGCGCCGGGCGATGCTGCCGATCAGCAGCTCGAACAATGCGCCGCGGCCATGCGTGCCGACCACCGCCAGGTCGACGTCCTCGGCCTCCACGTGCTGGCGCAGCAGCCGGGCCGGGTCGCCGGGCTCGATCACCGCCTGTACCTGGCCCGGTTCCATCGGCAGGCCGGCCTGGAAATCGCGCGCCTGTTCGTTCGCCCGCAGCCGCGCCTGCGCCTGCAGCGTGTCGCGGTCGCCGGCCAGCAGCGCGCTGCCCGGCGTTTCCAGCGCATGCACCAGCGCCAGCCGCAACGGCGCGCCGAACAGGGCCAGCGCCTGCCGGGTCGCGTGGTGGGCGCTTCCGGAAAAATCCGTGGCCACGGCCAGGTTGCGGTAGGGCGCATGCACGCGCCGGTGCACGACCAGCAGCGGCAGCGGGCAGTGCCGGGTCAGCCACAGTACCGTCGAGCCGAGCGCGGGCAGTTCGAACACCGGGTCGCTGGCGATGCCGGTCACGACCAGGCCGCAGCCGGTCTCCGCGGCCAGTTGCAGCACGGCGCGGCCGACATGGCCTTCGCCGATGCGCACGTCCAGCGCGATGCCGTCGGCCTCGGCGCCCAAGTTGCGGCGCAGCCGCCATTCCACCGCCTGGCGGGCGTGCTCGCGCGCCAGCGGATCGGGCGCGTCGAGCACACCGGCGATCATCTGCTGTGCCGGTGCCGGCGGCAGCACGGACGCCACCACCAGCCGCGCGTTCCATTGCCGTGCCAATTGCAGGGCGCGCGACAGCGCGCGGTCGCAGCGGGCGCCCAGGTCGGTGGCCAACAGGATGGCGCGCGGCGGCACGGGGCGGGAGTTCGACATGGCGTCCTCGGCAGGTCGTTCGCGCCGAGTCTACCCGTTGGGCATCGATGCGTTTCCATCGCCTATGCTTCGCGCATGGAAACAGGGCGACACGACGGAAACGCGCCGCGCCGCGCGCTGGTGTTCGGCGGCAGCGGACAGATCGGCGAGCGGCTGCTGGCCGGGCTGCTGGCCGCGGGCTGGCAGGTCTGCGCGGTATCGCGTGCGCCGCGCGCGGCCGCGCCGGGGCTGGCGTGGCGGCAGGGCGATCTGTCCGGCGACTGGCGGGGCGAGGGTCCGTTCGACGCGGTGTTCAGCTGCGGTCCGCTCGATCATTTCGCGCGCTGGTACGCGGCGTCGGGCATCGCCGCGCCGCGCGTGGTCGCGTTCGGTTCCACCAGCGTCGAGGTCAAGGAGGATTCGAGCGAACCGGCCGAGCGCGACGTCGCCCGCCGCCTGCGCGAGGCCGAGGCCACGCTGTTCGCTGCTGCGCGCGAGCGCGGCGTGGCGGCGACCGTGCTGCGTCCCACCCTGGTCTACGGCGCCGGCCGCGATGCCACGCTGAGCGCGATCGCACGCATGGCGGCACGCGCCGGCGTGTTCGTATTGCCTTCCGGAGCCGATGGCCTGCGCCAGCCGGTACACGTGCAGGACCTGGCCGACGCCGCGATGCAGGTGCCGCAGTATCCGGCCACGGCAGGGTGCGCCTATGCGCTGGGCGGCGGCGAACGCCTGGGCTATGCGGAAATGGTGTGGCGGGTGCTGGCATCGCTGCAGCCGCCGCCGCGACTGCTGCGCGTACCGGCGCCCCTGTTCCGTGCCGCGCTGGCGCTGGCCCATGCGGCCGGCCGTCTGCGCGGCATGAATGCCGCCGCGCTGGCGCGCATGCGCGAGCCGCTGGTGTTCGACATCGGCCCGGCGCAGCGCGACTTCGGCTACGCGCCGCGGCCGTTCCTGCCGACCCGGGACATGTTCGGCCAGTAGGTGCAGGCCCGCCGCGCAGGAGGCTTTCGCCCCATGTCGCATGCGGGGCAAGCCCCGCATCCACATTCCCGAGCCCCTCCGATGGAACGCGCCGTTCAGTACTTCCAGCCGAACTGGCGGTACAGCTTGGCCAGTACCCAGATCGGACCGATCAGCAGATAGGTCAGGTCGGTGAGGAAGCTGGGCCGGCGGCCTTCGATGTGGTGGCCGATGAACTGCGCGATCCACGCCACCACGAACACGCCGATGCCGGAGAAAAGCAGGCCGCGCAGGCCGATGCGATCCTCCAGCAGCCGGCATAAACAGCCGGAGACGAAGAACAGGATCAGCATGCCGATGCCCAGCGACCGCGACAGGCGGTTGTAGTACGCCCATGCGCCGAACATCGCCAGCGCCGCCCAGATGCCGTACTGGAACCACGGCAGCAATGGCGGGATGCACCACAGCAGGGCGATCACCGACCACATGATGGCCGGCACGGCGATCACATGGATGGCCTGGTTGACGGAGTTGCGGTGGTCGCCGGAGTAACTGGCGAACCAGCGGTCGATGGGGCGTGCGGCGCTCATGTCCATGCTGCCTCTTCTCCCGGCAGGGCGTGTGGGGCGCGCCCGGGCGGGCGCGCCGGTGGTCAGTCGATGTGGATGCCGGCCAGTTTCTGCAGGGCTTCGGCGTACTTGTCGCGGGTGCGCGAGATCACCTCGGCCGGCAGTTCCGGGCCGGGGGCGGTCTTGTTCCAGTCCAGCGTTTCCAGGTAGTCGCGCACGAACTGCTTGTCGTAGCTCGGCGGGCTGGTGCCGACCTCATACTCGTCGGCCGGCCAGTAGCGCGAGGAATCCGGCGTCAGCATCTCGTCCATGATGTACAGGCGGCCATCGGCGTCGGTGCCGAACTCGAACTTGGTGTCGGCCAGCAGGATGCCGCGCTCGGCCGCATAGGCGGCGGCGAACTTGTAGATGCGCAGGGTCGCATCGCGGACTTTCTCGGCCAGGTCCGCGCCCACCGCCTTGACCATCGCGTCGAAGTCGATGTTCTCGTCGTGGTCGCCCACTGCCGCCTTGGTGGATGGGGTGAAGATCGGCTCGGGCAGCTGCTGGGCCTGCTGCAGGCCGTCGGGCAGCTTGATGCCGCTGACCTGGCCGGTGCGCTGGTAGTCCTTCCAGCCGCTGCCGATCAGGTAGCCGCGGGCGATGGCCTCCACCGGCACCGGCTTCAGTTTCTTCGTCACCACCGCGCGGCTGGCGTACAGCGCCGGGTCCACGCCCTCGGGCAGCACGCTGGCCACGTCGATGCCGGTCAGGTGGTTGGGCATCAGGTGCTCGGTCTTGCCGAACCAGAAGTTCGACACCTGGCACAGCATCTCGCCCTTGCCGGGAATCGGGTCGGGCAGCACCACGTCGAACGCGGAGAGGCGGTCGGTGGCCACGATCAGCAGGTAATCGCCGGCAGGCGTGTCGGCGGGCAGACGTTCGCGCGGGATATCGAACACATCGCGCACCTTGCCGCGGTGGCGCAAGGGCAGGCCGGGAAGATCGGATTGCAGCAGCGTGGTCGGCACGGGCACTCCTGGAACTTGGCGATGAAGCCGTCGGCACAGGACCCGGGGGGCCCGCGGCGGACGGCGGGCGGCCTAGTGTAAGGCCGTCCGGGGCCGCTGTGGCATAAAATACGTGTCCGATCTGTCAAGGCCACAGCCCCACCCATGCGCTGGTACGGAAAACTGCTGGGATTCATCGCCGGCGCCCTGCTGTTCAGGCCCAACCCGCTGTTCGGCGCGGTGGTGGGCATGCTGCTGGGGCATGCGTTCGACAACGACTGGTTCAAGCTGGGCAAGGACCTGCCCTACCGCGAGTTGGGCGTCACCCGCGAGGCCACCGACGCCGAGATCGACCTGGCCTACCGCCGCCTGATTTCCCAGTACCACCCCGACAAGGTGGCCGGCGCCGCGCCCGAACTGCGCGCCCAGGCCGAGAGGAAGGCCCGGCAGATCAACGCCGCCTACGACCGCATCAAATCCCTGCGCAAGCGCTGAAAGGCTCCGTCATGTCCAACTGCATCATCGCCCCGTCCATCCTCTCGGCCGATTTCGCCAGGCTTGGCGAGGAAGTCGACAACGTCATCGCCGCCGGCGCCGACTGGGTCCATTTCGACGTGATGGACAACCATTACGTGCCCAACCTGACCATCGGCCCGATGGTCTGCCAGGCGCTGCGCAGGCACGGCGTGACCGCACCGATCGACGTGCACCTGATGGTCGAGCCGGTGGACCGCATCGTGCCGGACTTCGCCGAAGCCGGCGCCAGCCTCATCAGCTTCCACCCGGAGGCGTCGAAGCATGTCCACCGCACCATCCAGCTGATCAAGTCGCACGGCTGCAAGGCCGGTCTGGTGCTGAACCCGGGCACGCCGGTGGAAGTGCTGGACTGGGTGCTGGAGGACCTGGACCTGGTGCTGCTGATGTCGGTCAACCCCGGCTTCGGTGGCCAGGCCTTCATCCCCTCCACGCTGGACAAGCTGCGCGCGGTGCGGGCGATGATCGACAAGCGCGGCAAGCCGGTGATCCTGGAAGTGGACGGCGGCGTGAAGGCCGACAACATCGGGCAGATCGCCGCGGCCGGTGCCGATGCCTTCGTCGCCGGTTCGGCCATCTTCAACGCCCCGGACTACGTGCAGGTGATCGCGCAGATGCGTGGCAACGTCGCCGCGGCGCGGGGTTGAGCGTGGACGCCGGCCTGCTCATCCGTCCGGCTACCGCCGACGATGCGGGCCTGATCCTGCATTTCATCCGCGAGCTGGCGATCTACGAGAGAGCCGAATCGTCGGTGCAGACCGATGAAGCCGGCATCCGCGCCAGCCTGTTCGGTGCCGATGCGAAGGCGCAGGCGCTGGTCTGCGAGCGCGCCGGTCAGGCCATCGGTTACGCGGTGTATTTCTACAACTACTCCACCTGGCTGGGCCGCAACGGCATCTACCTGGAAGACCTGTACGTCAGCCCGGAACATCGCGGATGCGGCGCGGGCAAGGCGCTGCTGCAGCACATCGCGCGGCTGGCGGTGGCGCAGGGCTGCGGCCGTTTCGAGTGGTCGGTGCTGGACTGGAATACGCCGGCGATCGATTTCTACCGCGCCGCCGGCGCGCTGCCGCAGGACGAATGGACCGTGTACCGGCTGCAGGGCGATGCATTGCGGCGGTTCGCAGAAGGCTGAAGTCGCCCATCGTCCCCGTAGGAGCGCACTTCAGTGCGCGATGAAGCTTTCCCGGCGAAGCCCCTTCGCGCACTGAAGTGCGCTCCTACAAGTGCGCTCCTGCGAAGGGATCAAAAAAAGGCCGTGGCGTCGCCGCCACGGCCAGGGGAATTCGTGGGAGGCTGATCCTGCCTCCATCCATCATCCCTGCTATGGCCTTCCATTCTCCGCACGGTCGATGACACGACGATGACGGCGGCATTGCCGCGCCGTGGCGGTGGACATTACAGAGCGTTCATGCGTGCGCCACGCTCCCGTTAGCCGGCGCGGCGCAATCTGTCCCCGATGGTTGGAAACGCCATCCATCCCGAACCTCCACGATGTAGCCAGCCCAAAGGATCACGCATATGAAGACCTCCGCCCTTCTCCTCGCCGTCGGCCTGACCCTGGGTGCCGGCACTGCGTTCGCCGCCCAGTCGACCGCTCCGGCCACGCCCGCCACCCCGGCGGCACCGGCCGCACAGATGGCGCCCGCCGCCAAGACCGCCGCCGCGCCGGCCGCCAAGCACCACGGCAAGAAGCATCATCACCATGCCGCCACGGCCAAGCCGGCGGCAGCCGCCCCGACTTCGGGTGCGGGCAGCAAGTAAGTTCCTGGCTCGGGATGGTCACGCCGGTCCGTCGGCCGGCGTGACCCACCTGCGTCCGGTCCGGTCAGCGTGACGGAGGGCAGGGCAATGAACGCGGATACCTACTGCCTGCATCGCGCGATGGCAGTCGTCCTGTTCGCCGTCCTGGGCGGCGCGCTGTCGCAGGCCGCCATCGCAGGGCCTGCCGCGCCGTCGGTTCCCGACTCCAACTCCCCCTCTTCAAGGCCGCCGCCAATAGTGGCGAAGGCGCCGCCGCGCTGCCTCAAGCGCAGCGCCCTGGGCAAGTGCGAACGCCGCGCACCGGCCACGGCCAGCCGCAACCCGCCCGCCGTCCCCGCCGCGACGCATTGAGCCGGAACCGCCGGCATGGCCAGTCGCGTCGCCGCCGGCGCTATGCTTCCTCCACCAAGGCCACAACCACGCCTCCATGCGCATACTGGTCGTCGAGGACGATACGCAGATTTCGGCATTCATCGCCAAGGGACTGCGCGAGGACGGGCATGTCGTCGACTGTGTGGACAACGGTCGCGACGGCCTGTTCATGGCCACGACCGAAGCCTACGCGGCCATCGTGCTTGACCGCATGCTGCCCGGCCTGGACGGCCTCACCGTGCTGCGCACGCTGCGCGGCGCCGGCAATGCGGTGCCGGTGCTGCTGCTGACCGCGCTGGCTGATGTCGACCACCGCGTCGAAGGCCTGCGCGCCGGCGCCGACGACTATCTGGTCAAGCCTTTCGCCTTCGCCGAGCTCAGCGCCCGGCTCGACGGACTGTCGCGCCGCAGCCCGGCCACGGCGCAGGCCGCGCCGTCGACGCGGCTGCAGGTCGCCGACCTGGAACTGGACCTGCTGCGCCGCGCCGCGTCGCGCAGCGGCCGCGCCATCGAACTGCTGCCGCGCGAATTCATGCTGCTCGAATACCTGATGCGCAACGCCGGCCGCGTGGTCACCCGCACCATGCTGCTGGAGTCGGTGTGGAACTACCACTTCGATCCGCAGACCAATGTGATCGACGTGCACATCAGCCGCCTGCGGCAGAAGATCGACCATGGCTTCGCCCTGCCGCTGCTGCATACGGTGCGCGGTGCCGGCTACCGGCTCGGTGATTGATGCGCCTGCTGCGCTCCACCACCTCGCGGCTGGCGCTGGCGGTGTCCATCGCCTTCCTGATGTCTTTCATCCTGCTCGGCACCGGCATCTACGCCGCGGTGTCGACCCTGCTCGAGCGCGACGCGCACGAGGTCGTCCGCACCGACGCGGCCGGGCTGCGCGATCTCTACCGCCACGCCGGCTACGCGCGGCTGCGCGAGGAACTGGTGGGGCGCATCGAGACCCCGGACGATCCGGACATGCTCTACCTGCTGCTGGACGCCGACGGCAAGGTCATCGCCGGCACGCTGGCGGCCCTGCCCGGCTGGAATGCGCGCGCGCACTGGCTGGAGTTCATCGACGAGGAATCCGACGACGACCCGCGGGTGATCGCGCACCAGCAGCTGCTGGACAACGGCCAATACCTCGTCGCCGGGCTGCGCATGCGTTCGGAAGACGGTTTCCTGCGCCTGATCCTGCATTCGGCGCTGGCGGCGTTGCTGGCCGCGGCGGTGATGGGGGCGATGGTCGGGCGCTGGACCTCGCGCTGGGTGGCGCGGCGCCTGGGCAGCCTGGACCGTACCGCCGAGCGCGTGGCCGCCGGGGAAATGGACCTGCGCGTGCACAGCGACGGCAGCGGCGATGCGTTCGACCGCGTCGCGCTGCGCTTCAACGGCATGCTGGACCGGATCCAGGCGCTGCTCGACGCGGTCCGCCACGCCACCGACCACATTGCCCACGACCTGCGCACGCCGCTGAGCCGCCTGCGCACGCGGCTCGAATCGATGCGCGACGTGCCGGCCATCGCCGGCTCGTCGGCGGCCTTGGCCGAACTGGATGCGGGGCTGGCGGAAACCGATGGCCTGCTGCAGTCCTTCTCCGCGCTGCTGCGCCTGTCGCGGATCGAGGCGCAGCTGGCGACCGCCGGCGATGCTTCCGTCGTCGATATGGGCCGGTTGGTCGACGACGTGGCCGAGCTCTACCAGCCGGTCGCCGCCCAGCGCGGCATGCGGCTGCGCGTCCTGGGCGAGCCGCTGCAGGTGATGGGCGATCCGGACCAGTTGTTCCAGGTGCTGGTGAACCTGCTCGACAACGCGCTCAAGTACGGGCCCGCTGGCGGCACCGTCACCCTTGCCATGGCCGCTGCGGGCGAACAGGCCGAACTGAGCATCCGCGATGAAGGTCCCGGCATTCCCGAGGGCGACCGCCAGCGCGTGTTCGACCGTTTCGAGCGCCTGCAGGCTGATCGCGGCCAGCCCGGTACCGGGCTGGGCCTGAGTCTGGTGCGCGCCATCGTCGCCCGTCATCGCGGCACCATTGTCCTGTCCGACGGCGACGCCGGTCCCGGCGGCAATCCGGGGCTGTGCGTGACACTCCACCTGCCGCGCCGGCATCCGCCCGCTGCGGATTGAAGTGATCGGCAGCCGCGGCATGGCGGCCCGAAAGCCCCACGGGGCGGGCGCGGACGGTTGCCTCTGCAAGTGTTCCGTGGGGGTGCCGCGGCCCCCGCCGGCGCCCATTTGCGGTACAGTTGCGCGGTGTCCAATCTGACGACCAAGCGTTCCCTTTCTTCCGCTCGCCGCTGGTGGCGATGGTGGCCCGTTGCCGTCGTCCGTACCGCCACCACCGATTTCCGGAAGGAAGACCGTCTTGATCACGTTCGAGCAGTTCCAGCAGCAGGCCGCTGAAGGCCATACCCGCATCCCCGTCGTCCGCGAAGTGCTGTCCGACCTGGACACGCCGCTCTCGGTCTACCTCAAGCTCGCCGACGGTCCGCACACCTATCTGTTCGAATCGGTCGAAGGAGGCGAGCGTTTCGGCCGCCATTCGATCATCGGCCTGCCCGCGCGGCGCATCTACAGCTTCCGCGGCCATACGCTGGAAGTGAGCGAGCTGGGCGAGGTGATCGAGCGCCGCGAGGTCGCCGACCCGCTGGCCGAGGTCGAAGTCCTGCGCGCGCAGCACTCGGTGCCGCAGTTCGAGGGCCTGCCGGGCTTCACCGGCGGCCTGGTCGGCTGGTTCGGCTTCGAATGCATCCAGTACATCGAGCCGCACCTGGGCGCCGGCGACAAGCCCGACGAACTCGGCACGCCGGACATCTACCTGATGCTGTCCGAAGAGCTGGCGGTGTTCGACAACCTCAAGGGCCGGCTGTACCTGATCGTGCACGCCGACCCGACCCAGCCGCAGGCGTGGGCGCGCGCCAACCGCCGCCTCGACGAACTGGCGCACCGCCTGCGCCAGGCCGGCGCCGGCTATCCGCAGGCGCAGGTGTCCGACGCCATCGACGAACAGGACTTCAAATCCTCCTTCACCCGCGAGCAGTACCACGAGGTGGTGCGCAGGGCGCAGGACTACGTGCGCGCCGGCGACATTTTCCAGGTGGTGCCGAGCCAGCGCCTGCGCGTGCCGTTCCGTGCCCGCCCGATCGACGTGTACCGCGCGCTGCGCGCGCTGAATCCGTCGCCGTACATGTATTTCATCGATGTCGGCGGCACCCAGGTGGTGGGCTCGTCGCCGGAAATCTTGGCGCGCCTGCGCGATGGCATCGTTACCGTGCGCCCCATCGCCGGCACCCGCCCGCGCGGCGCCACACCGGAGCTGGACAAGGCGCTGGAGGTCGAACTGCTGGCCGATCCCAAGGAGCGCGCCGAGCACGTGATGCTGATCGACCTGGGCCGCAACGATGTCGGCCGCGTCGCCGAGCCGGGCACGGTCCGGGTGGGCGAGCAGTTCGTGATCGAGCGCTACAGCCACGTCATGCATATCGTCAGCGAGGTCACCGGCACGCTGAAGGCCGGCCTGAGCTACAGCGACGTGCTGCGCGCCACCTTCCCGGCCGGCACAGTCAGTGGCGCGCCGAAGATCCGCGCGCTGGAGATCATCCGCGAGCTGGAGCCGGTCAAGCGCAACGTCTATTCCGGCGCGGTCGGCTACATCGGCTGGCACGGCGACGCCGACACCGCCATCGCCATCCGTACCGCGGTCATCCAGGACGGTTATCTGTACGTGCAGGCCGGCGGCGGCGTGGTCTACGACTCCGACCCGGACGCCGAATGGCACGAGACCATGAACAAGGGGCGCGCGCTGTTCCGCGCGGTGGCGCAGGCGGCAAAGGGGCTGTAGGCCTTGTCCCGCAAGCTGTTTGCATCGAATGCAGATGTTCCTCTCATCATGACAAGGAGTGCCGCATGAAGTTTTCCCGCATGTTGCTGTGGTCAGCGATGTTGGTTGCCATGGTCCCGCAGGCGTGGGCGCAGGCCAACTCCATTCCCTCTCAGCCGCATCTGCTGGTGAAGGGGGACGCAAGCCGCAAGGTGATTCCGGATCGCTTCGTGGTGAAGATCGCGCTGGAATCGGTGGACATGCAGACCGATATCGCTCGCCGCAAGGTTCAAGCCAATGCCGAGCGGATCATGGGTCTGTTCGCCAAGCACCGTGCCATCGCGGAGACGGTGCGCATGGATAACCTGAGCATCGAGCCGTCCACACGCTACAAGGAGGATGAGGAAGTGTTCCAGGGCACGGCTGTCAGCCGTGACCTGGAAGGCGCCTTCGAGAATCCAGAGCAGTTGCGGGACTTTCTTGCCGAGTTGAAGGCCAGCAAGGAGATTCAGGTGCGCACCGCCGCCCCGATGTATTCGGGTGAGCTACGCCTGCGTGCCGAGCTCAAGGCCGAAGCGGCAGCGCAGACGCGCGCGTCGGCCAAGGGGCTGGCGGATGCCTATGGGGCGAAGATTATTGGCCTCTATACGATTTCCGACGTTGCCCCCAGTTTTGCCTACGGCGTGCAGGCCGGCAGTTGGCCGAACGCCAATAGCGGCGGGGATTTCTACGAGCGTGGCGGCTCGTTGGATCGGGTGCAGGTGTCCGGTAGCCGCAACCAGGTTGCGGCTGCACCTGCAGCGGGCGAGCTGCTCACGGCCGCACCCATCACCTACACCGAAAACGTCTACGCCATCTTCCTGATTAGCGATGGAAACTGAGCCATGCTGTTGATGATCGACAACTACGACAGCTTCACCTTCAACCTCGTGCAGTACCTGCAGATGCTGGGCGCCGAGGTGAAGGTGGTGCGCAACGACGCGCTCAGCGTCGAGCAGATCGCCGCATTGCAGCCCTCGCACATCGTGGTGTCGCCGGGGCCGAAGACGCCCGACGACGCCGGCGTGTCGCTGGAGGTGATCCGCCGGCTCGGGCCGTCCATCCCGATCCTCGGCGTGTGCCTGGGCCACCAGGGCATCGGCCAGGTCTATGGCGGTCGCGTGATCCGCGCCGGCAACATCATGCACGGCAAGACCTCGCCGATCCGCCATGAAGGCAAGGGCGTGTTCGCCGGCCTGCCGGACCGCTACGAGGCCACGCGCTATCACTCGCTGGTGGTGGACAAGAACGCGCTGCCGGCCGAACTGGAAATCACCGCCTGGACCGAGAATGCCGACGGTTCGATGGAGGAGATCATGGGCCTGCGCCACCGCGAATATCCGGTGGAAGGCGTGCAGTTCCATCCCGAATCCATCCTGACCCAGCACGGCCACGCGCTGATGAAGAACTTCCTGGACCGCACGTGCTGATCGAGCCGGCGCAACTGCTGCTGTTCATGCTGGCCGGCTGGGTGCTGAACCTGACGCCGGGTCCGGATGTGCTCTACATCGTTAGCCGCTCGCTGCGCGGTGGTCGTCGCGCCGGCTTTGCCGCCGTTGCCGGCATCAGCGCCGGTTGCCTGGTGCATGTGGCGCTGGCCTCGCTGGGACTGGGCATGCTGCTGGCGACGTCGGCGACGCTGTTCATCGCGATCAAGTGGATAGGCGCGGCGTACCTGCTGTGGGTAGGCGTGCGCCTGCTGCGCAGCAGGGCGGGATCGGCGACGTTGCAGGCCGGCGTCGATGCGGCTGGCAGCGGTGCCGGTTCATGGTGGCAGGTGTTCGCCGGCGGCTTCCTGACCAATGTGCTTAACCCGAAGGTGGTGCTGTTCTTCCTCGCCTTCCTGCCGCAGTTCATCGCCCCGTCGGTGCAGGACAAGACGCTGGCATTCGCGGTGCTGGGCATCGTGTTCACCGTCAACGCGCTGCCGGTCAACGCGCTCTACGTGCTGCTGGCCGACCGCATGCGCAGCAGCCGCTGGGCGGCGCGCGGCATGCAGTGGCTGGACAAAGTGGCCGGCGTGCTGTTCATCGGCTTCGGCGTGCGCCTGGCCTTGGGCGCGAGGCCGATGCCATGAGCGATGCCGGCCTGCGCCTGTTCGTGGTGATGCTCGGCGGCCGCCATGCGCGCGCCAATACCGAAGTGCACGACGTGGTGTTCGGTGTCGGCACCAGCATCGAGCAGACCTACCCACAGCTGCGCGAACAATGGTTTGGGGAGTTGGCCGGCCTGCACCTGGATTCGTGGATGACCGTCGATGGCGTCGAGCAGTGGCAGGTACGCCTGTCCGCCGACATGCCGGCCGCCGGCATGCCCCGGCTGTACTTCGTCAATCTTGGCGGCTATGTCGCCGGCGAGTTCGGCGAGGCCCATGGCTACCTGCTGGTGGTCGCCGCCGATGCGGCCGAGGCCAAGCGCAAGGCACTGGCGCAGGCGGGGGCGGAATGGATCAAGCCGCACCGCGACGCCCTGTTCGAGGTGGACGGCTGCCTGCCCGTCGGCCCCATCGGCGGCCTGCACGTGCACCTGGTTCACGGCGCCCATGCCGGCATCCGCAGCCAGAGCGACTACATCGTTATTTCCTGATCCTGGAGTTGTCATGACCATCACCGCGCAGGAAGCCCTGCAACGCACCATCGAGCACCGCGAGATCTTCTTCGACGAGATGGTCGACCTGATGCGGCAGATCATGCGTGGCGAGGTGTCCCCGACCATGACCGCGGCCATCCTCACCGGACTGCGCGTCAAGAAGGAAACCGTCGGCGAGATCGCCGGCGCGGCCACGGTGATGCGCGAGTTCGCGTTGCCGGTGGCGGTGGCCGACAAGACCCATCTGGTCGACATCGTCGGCACCGGCGGTGACGGCTCGCACACCTTCAACATCTCCACCTGCTCGATGTTCGTGGTGGCCGCGGCTGGCGCCAAGGTGGCCAAGCACGGCAACCGCAGCGTGTCGTCCAAGTCGGGCAGCGCCGACGCGGTGGAGGCGCTGGGCGCGGTGATCGAGCTCGGCCCGGAGCAAGTGGCGCGCGCCATCGAGCAGACCGGCATCGGCTTCATGTTCGCGCCAATGCACCACCCGGCGATGAAGGTGGTGGCGCCGGTGCGCCGCGAGATGGGGGTGCGCACCATCTTCAACATCCTTGGCCCGCTGACCAATCCGGTCGGTGCCACCAACATCCTGATGGGCGTGTTCCATCCGGACCTGGTCGGCATCCAGGCGCGCGTGCTGCGCGAACTCGGCGCCGAGCGCGCGCTGGTGGTGTGGGGCCGCGACAACATGGACGAAATTTCGCTCGGCGCCGGTACGCTGGTCGGCGAGCTGCGCGACGGCAAGGTGCGCGAGTACGAGGTCCACCCGGAGGATTTCGGCATCGCCATGTCGGCCAGCCGCAACCTCAAGGTCGCCGATCCGGAAGAGTCCATCGCCATGCTGCGCGGCGTGCTCGACAACCAGCCCGGCCCGGCCAACGACATCGTCGCGCTCAACGCCGGCGCCGCGCTGTACGTGGCCGGCGTGGCCGACAGCATCGCCGACGGCCTGGCGCGCGCGCGCGCGGTCATCGCCGATGGCAGTGCCCGCGCGCGCATGCAGCAGTACGTCGCCGCCAGCCGCGCGCTGGCCGGCTGATCCTTCTCCGGCCATCCAATCCGCCTTACCGCTTCCAGGAAAGCAGAACCATGAGCGACATCCTCAACACCATCCTCGCCCGCAAGACGCAGGAGGTGGCCGAGCGCAGCGCCCGCGTGCCGCTGGCCGAGCTGAAGGCGCGCGTGGCCGATGCGTCGCCGGTGCGCGGCTTCGCCAATGCGCTGCAGGCGGCCATCGCCAACGGCGATCCGGCGGTCATCGCCGAGGTCAAGAAGGCCAGCCCGTCCAAGGGCGTGATCCGCCCGGACTTCCGTCCCGCCGAGATCGCGGTGAGCTACGAGTTCGGCGGCGGCAGCTGCCTGTCGGTGCTGACCGACGTGGATTTCTTCCAGGGCGCCGACGCCTACCTGCAGGAGGCGCGCGAGGCCTGCACGCTGCCGGTGCTGCGCAAGGATTTCGTCATCGATCCCTACCAGGTGGTCGAGGCGCGCGTGCTCGGTGCCGACTGCATCCTGTTGATCGTCTCGGCGCTGGACGACCGCCAGCTGGCCGAGTTGTCCGACCTGGCGATGACGCTGGGCATGGACGTGCTGGTGGAAGTGCACGACATCGACGAGCTCGAACGCGCCATCCAGGTGCCGGTGCCGCTGGTGGGCATCAACAACCGCAACCTGCGCACCTTCGAGGTATCGCTGGAGACCACGTTGTCGATGCGCGAAGCGGTGCCGCGCGACCGCCTGCTGGTCACCGAGAGCGGCATCCTCGGCCCGGCCGACGTGAAGACCATGCGCGACGCCGGCGTCAACGCCTTCCTGGTCGGCGAGGCCTTCATGCGCGTGGAAGAGCCGGGCGAGGGACTGCGTCAGCTATTCTTCAGCGCATGAGCGAGTCCTATCCTGTTCCCCGCGACGACGCGCCACTGGTCGTCTTCGATTTCGATCACACCCTGTACGACGGCGATTCCGGCAGCCATCTGTTCGCCTGGCTGATCCGGCGCAATCCGTTGCGCATGCTGGCGGCGCTGCTGGCCACGCCGGTGTTCGGCCCGTTGGTGGCGCTGTTGCCGACGCGCCGCTTCGGCATTTCCGGCTACGTGTGGATCGCGACGTTCGGGCTGCACCGGGCGCGGGAGTTCAACGGCATCATCGACCAGTACGTGCGCACCCACGAGGCCGACATCCGCGCGCGGCTGCTGCCGCAGGCGCTGGAGGTGTTCGCCGCGCATCGCCGCGCCGGCGACCGGGTGGTGGTCGCCACCGGCGCGCCGCCGGAACTGGCGCGGGCCATCCTCGCCTTCGTCGCGCACCAGGACGTGCCGGTGATCGGCAGCGAAGTAGGGCCGCGTCTGGGCGCGATGGGCGCCACCCGCCACTGCCACAACGAAGAGAAGATGCGCATGCTGCGCGAGCGTGGCTACGGCGACATCGCCATCGCCTATTCGGACAGCACCGCCGACCTGCCGCTGCTCAAGGCGGCGAGGGCGCCGGTGGTGGTCAACCCCAAGCACTCGCGCGTGGACTATTTCCGCAGGGTGCTCCCGGCCGGAACGCCGGTGTTCAACTGGGGATGCGTTGACCGCGGCGGCGACAAGGCCTGAGGGTTCCTGGGCAGGCCGGTCACTGGCTGGCCTGCCTCATGTTTCCGTTGGAACGGCGACGTGGCCTGTCTAGGCCAGCCAAGCGTGGAGTGCGTGGCCGATCTGGAACAGGCTGATCGACAGCACCAGCACGCCCACCGCGATCAGCACCCAGCGCTCCTTGAGGCGCTTGACCAGCAGGGCCGCCACCGGCGCGGCCATCATGCCGCCGACCAGCAGGCCGGCGACGATGCTGGCGTGCTGGATACCCATCGACAGCAGGAAGGTGAGTGAGATGGCGATGGTGACGATGAACTCGGCCGCGTTCACCGTGCCGATGGTGGTGCGCGCCTGGCCGCCGCGGGCGAGCAGGGTCGAGGTCGCCACCGGTCCCCAGCCGCCCCCGCCGCTGGCGTCGAGCAGGCCGGCGAAGAAGCCGAGCACCGGTACCCGCTGCACTTCGCGTCTGGGCGTGAAACGGCCCGCCGCGCGGGCGAGGATGAAGATCGCCAGCGCCAGCAGGTACAGATAGATGAAGGGGCGGATGATCTCGCCCGGCAGCTGGGTCAGCACATAGGCGCCGAGCGCGCCGCCGGCTGCGCCGGGCAATGCCAGGCGCAGGAACAGCCGCCGGTCGACATTGCCGGCCACCAGATGCGATACGCCGGACGCGCCGGTGGTGAACACCTCGGCGGTATGGATGCTGGCGCTTACCGCCGCCGGCGGCAGCCCCATGCTCAACAGCACGGACGAGGACACCAGCCCGAACGCCATGCCCAGCGCGCCATCGACCAGCTGCGCCCCTATCCCGATCAGGATGAACCAGTAGAACTCGCTTCCAAATTCCATCAGTGGAGCCTGCTGGCTTGGGGCGGATGCGTCAAGGAGATGAGGAGCGGGACGTAGCTGCCCCGCTTTGAGGCTGGCGAAGCAGTGTTTCCGCCGAAATAGCCCCTTAAAGGGTGCGCGCCGGCAGGCGCAGGGGTGAAGATGGCCTGCCTGCGCGGCACTGCCGCGCAGGCCATCCGAACCACCGGCGCGCTGCGCCGGGCCGGGGAAGGGCAAAACAGAAGCCGGGGCCCAAGGTTTGCGAAGCAAACCTCGGGGTTGATCCGTGAATACGTATCAACGCGTCCCGTAAAGCACGATGGTCTTGCCGCGCGCATGCAGGATGCCATCGGCCTGCAGCTTCTTGAGCACGCGGCCGGCCATTTCGCGCGAGCAGCCGACCAGGCGGGCGATCTCCTGCCGCGACACGCGCAGCTGGGTGCCCTGCGGGTGGCTCATCGACTCCGGCTCACGGGCCAGGTCGTGCAGGGTGCGCACGATGCGGTCGGTCACGTCCAGGAATGCCAGGCGGCTGGCCTTGCGGCTGGTGTGCAGCAGGCGCCGGGAAATCTGCGAGCCGATGGCGTACAGCAGCTTGGGCGCATCGCTGGACAGCGGGCCCAGGAACAGCTGGTGCAGCCGCTCGTAGCTGATCTCGGCCAGCTCGCAGGGAGTGCGGGTGCGGAGGATGACCTCGCGCTTGTCCGACTCGATGAACAGGCCCATTTCGCCGACGAACTCGCCCGCGCCGAAGTAGCCCAGCACCAGTTCGCGGTCCTCGTCCTCCTCGGCGATGATGCTGACCGAGCCGCTGACCACGTAATACATGGTGCCGGCCGGGTCGCCCGGGCGGAACACATCGGTACGGGTCGGGTAGCGACGGCGATGGCTATGGGCCAGGAACCGGTCGATGGTGGCGATGTCCAGGGTCAAGGGGCTGGAGGCGAGGCGCACGGTTGGCACGGTATTGGCGATCCCTGGACTCATGATGACGTTCATGTGCGTGTTTTATGAACTTGTCTTAACGGACAAGCTTAGCGAGGCCGACCATAAGGGGCAAACGCCGGCTGGCCGTGCACGTTTCGCCGGGGGGCGGTTTGCCCCATAATTGCCCCCTTTCCCACCATTCACAGGACCGACCGCCGTGGTCAAGCCGTTGCCTCGCCTGAGGTTGCAGGGTTTCAACAACCTCACCAAGGCGCTGAGCTTCAACATCTATGACGTCTGCTATGCGCGTACCGAAGAGGAGCGCCAGCGTTACATCGAGTACATCGACGAAGAATACAACGCCGATCGCCTCACGCAGATCCTCACCGATGTGGCCGAGATCATCGGCGCCAACATCCTGAACATCGCCCGCCAGGACTACGATCCGCAGGGCGCGTCGGTGACCATCCTCATCTCCGAGGAGCCGGTGATCGACAAGAAGGCCGCCGGCAAGGAGCTGATCTCCGATGCCGTGGTCGCGCACATGGACAAGAGCCACATCACCGTCCATACCTACCCCGAGACCCACCCGCAGGAAGGCATCGCCACCTTCCGCGCCGATATCGACGTCGCCACCTGCGGCGTGATCTCGCCGCTGAAGGCGCTGAACTACCTGATCGAGAGCCTCGAATCGGACATCGTGATCATGGACTACCGCGTCCGTGGCTTCACCCGCGACGTGAAGGGCAAGAAGCACTTCATCGACCACAAGATCAACTCGATCCAGAACTTCCTGGCCAAGAACATCAAGTCGCGCTACGAGATGTTCGACGTCAACGTCTACCAGGAAAACATCTTCCACACGAAGATGCACCTGAAGGACTTCGACCTTGACCAGTACCTGTTCGAGGAGAAGGCCAAGAACCTGTCGTTCAAGGAACGCATGAAGATCGAGGCGCTGCTGCGCCGTGAGATCGAGGAGCTGTTCCACGGCCGCAACCTGGCCGAGTGACGGTTACATGCGGTTCGGGTGCGGGTTGCTAGCCTCGCACCCCTGAAACACACGGCGGGACGGCCCGCCCCATGGCGCGATCCATGGACCACAGCCGACGGCGGCCCGGTGCTCACGCACCGGGCCGCTTCTTTTTTGTCCCGAAACCAAGGAGCAATACCATGGCCTGGATCTATCTGCTGGTAGCCGGTCTGTTCGAAGTCATCTGGGCGATCGGCCTGAAGTACACCGAGGGCTGGACCCGCCTGTGGCCCAGCGTGGGCACGCTGGCGGCGATGGTGGTCAGTTTCTGGTGCCTGTCGCAGTCGCTGAAGTCGATCCCGATCGGCACGGGCTATGCGATCTGGACCGGGATCGGCGCGGTCGGTGCCGCGGCGCTCGGCATCCTGCTGTTCGGCGACAGCGCTTCCTGGCCGCGGCTGCTGTGCATCGGCCTGATCGTGTCCGGCGTGATCGGGTTGAAGATGGTGTCGTAGTCCTTGGCCGCGTCGCGGCCAGGACCCCCAAGGTTTGCGTTGCAAACCTTGGGCTCCACTCCGGGTCTGCCTATCCTGCAGCTGTCGCCGCGCCCCCTTAACAAAGGGGGCTTTGCTCCAGAGGGATCTGGAGTAGGAGCAGGGAGAGGGTGTCAGAGCGGGCAGGTGTAGTCCCGTCCGCGTCGCGGCCAGGACCCTCAGGGTTTGCGTTGCAGACCTTGGGCCCCGACTCCGGGCCTGCCTGCCTCCGTGGCTGCCGCCGCGCCTCCTTGAAAAAGGGGGCTCTGCTCCAGAAAGATCGGGAGGAAGGACATGAAGAGGGATCAGAGCCGGTAGGCGATGGTCTTCATTGCCTTGGAGGCCATGGCCATCACTGCCGGGATCGGTGGTGGCAGGATGCGTGCGCCGGCGTGTTCGGCATGGTCGGCGTGGCGCGCCTCGTCGATCTTCATGACCTTGAGGATCTCGCGGCTGCGCTGGTCGGCGGGCGGGAGGGTTTCCAGGTGTTCGTCCAGGTGGGCCTCGACCTGGCGTTCGGTTTCGACCACGAAACCCAGGTTCCAGCCATCGCCGCGCAGCCCGGCGAGCGTGCCGATGGCGTAGCTGCTGGCATACCACAGCGGGTTGAACAGGCTGGGGCGGCTGTCCAGCTCGCGCAGGCGGTCCGCGCACCAGCTCAGGTGGTCGGTCTCCTCCTGTGCGGCCTCCAGCAGGTGCGCGCGGGTGGATGGATCGCGGGCGACGGCCGCCTGGCCGAAGTACAGGCCCTGCGCGCAGACCTCGCCTACATGGTTGATGCGCATCAGGCCCGCGGCATGGCGCTTTTCATCCGATTCCAGCACGACATCGGGCGTGTCGCCGGCCGGATTGGGGCGGCTGGCGGGCGGATTGCCGAAGACCGTGTCCAAGGCGCGCTGGGCTTCGGTCAACAAGCGGTCCAGGGGCGTGAAGGCGCGGTCGGTGATCATGGCGTCCAGGCGGGATGGGGTAGCTGGATTCTCGCCGCTGTCCCGGGGGCTGCCAAGGCCGGGCAGGCGGCAGGTTGCATGGGCCGGCCACGGCCAGTACAATCCCGCCTCTTGTGTTTCACCTTCACAACGCGTGGCAGAGTTCCGGCAGTGCACCGCCGCAATGAGCCCGACCTAACCTGAGTTCTTTCATGAGCACTTTCACCGCAAAGAACGAGACCGTCCAGCGTGACTGGTATCTCGTCGACGCCTCGGGCAAGACCCTGGGCCGTCTGGCCACCGAGCTGGCCCGCCGCCTGCGTGGCAAGCACAAGCCGGTCTACACCCCGCACGTCGATACCGGCGACTACCTGGTTGTCATCAATGCAGAAAAGATTGTCGTCACCGGCAAGAAGCTGCAGGACAAGCAGTACCACCGCTTCACCGGCTACATCGGCAACCTGAAGACCGAGACCCTGGCCCAGGCGCTGGAGCGCCACCCGGAGCGCGTGATCGAGATCGCCGTCAAGGGCATGCTGCCGAAGGGCCCGCTGGGCCGCCAGATGTACCGCAAGCTCAAGGTCTACGCCGGCACTGAGCATCCGCACGCCGCACAGCAGCCGCAGGTTCTGGATATCTAATCATGGCTATCACTCAAAACTACGGCACTGGCCGCCGCAAGTCCTCCACCGCCCGCGTGTTCCTGCGCAAGGGTTCGGGCAACATCACCGTCAATGGCCGTCCGCTGGACGAGTTCTTCGGCCGTGAGACCGCGCGCATGATCGTGCGCCAGCCGCTCGAGCTGACCAAGAACACCGAAAGCTTCGACGTCATCGTCACCGCCGCCGGCGGCGGCACCACCGGCCAGGCCGGTGCGATCCGCCTGGGCATCGCCCGCGCCCTGGTCGAGTACGACGAAGGCCTGAAGTCCGAGCTGCGCAAGGCCGGCTTCATGACCCGCGACGCCCGCGAAGTCGAGCGCAAGAAGGTCGGTCTGCACAAGGCCCGCCGCGCCACCCAGTTCTCCAAGCGCTGATCCATCGCGCCTGGTCCGGGATTCTTCGGGGTCCCGCTGGGAAAGCAAAAGCCCGGCTTCGGCCGGGCTTTTGTCGTTCCAGGGTGGGGGTTTCCGTGCGCGGGTGTCCGCGCGGGTTCCGGTATGTCGTGTCCGCCGGAAAGGGGGGGGGGGGGGGSCGCCAATGGCTGGGAGGAGTGTCGCCATGGAGGTGGCGGCAAAAAGAAAAGGCCTGATCTTTCGATCAGGCCTTTCGCATTTGGCAGCCCCGGAAGGATTCGAACCTCCGAATGTCTGAGTCAGAGTCAGATGCCTTACCGCTTGGCGACGGGGCTAGGTGGATCGGGATTATCGCATGCTCCGGTGGTGGAGGCCATCTACCCGGGAGGGGTGGGCATGCTTCATAAAAAAAGACCAGATATTTCAATCTGGTCTTCGGTATCTGGCAGCCCCGGAAGGATTCGAACCTCCGAATGTCTGAGTCAGAGTCAGATGCCTTACCGCTTGGCGACGGGGCTGTGGCTGTCGAGAGCTGGGCTCCCGCTCCCTTGGTGGCTATGGGTGGACTCGAACCACCGACCCCAGCATTATGAGTGCTGTGCTCTAACCGGCTGAGCTACATAGCCTCAGGGAGCCCGCAATTCTGCGTATCGCTGGCTTGCCTGTCAACTCTTTTTTCCGCGCTTGTGGCATTGCGGCAGCCATGGCAGAGTCCAAGCCAGTAGAAATTTTTTAGGAGTCCGCATCGTGATCGATCCGGACGGCTATCGACCAAACGTCGGCATCGTGCTGATGCGGGAAGACGGACAGGTGTTCTGGGCACGACGCGTGCGCCGGGATGGCTGGCAGTTTCCGCAGGGCGGGATGAATTCCGACGAGACACCGGTCGAGGCCATGTATCGCGAGCTGCAGGAAGAAACCGGCCTGTTGCCTGAACATGTCGAAGTGCTCGGGGCGACCCCGGGCTGGCTTCGCTATCGGTTGCCCAGCCGCGCCATCCGCCGTACCGAGAAGCAGGTCTGTATCGGCCAGAAGCAGGTCTGGTTCCTGCTGCGCCTGACCGGCGACGAGACCCATGTGCGCCTGGACCATACCGAAGCTCCCGAATTCGACCATTGGCGATGGGTGGATTTCTGGTATCCCGTCGAGCATGTGGTCATGTTCAAGCGGGGGGTCTATGCGCGGGCGTTGAGGCATCTGGCGCCGTTGGCGCGTGGGATCGCCGGGCAAGGCGTGACGGCAATGCCGAAGGGTGCGCAGGAGGCCTGGATGCCCGGCCATGCGGCGGGCCATGAGCGCCCGCGCAAGCGTCCGCGCAAACGGGGCTATTGGCCGAAGAAGGTGCAGGGCGACGGGCCGACGGCCTAGCAGGTGGCTGATCGAGAACGATTCATTCTTATGATTGACAATCGTTCTCGTTTCCATTGAAATGGTCACCGGCCACTCCCGGCCGGTCCTGCCGAACGCCTCCGTGTACGTCTGCATCTGCAACGGTGTCACCGACCATCAGATCCGCGAAGCCGCCGACAATGGCGTCAGTTCGGTCGCCGAGCTGACGATGCGCACTGGCTGCGGCTCCAGCTGCGGTTCCTGCCTGGAAATGGCGGGCGAACTGCTGGCCAAGGCCCGCGCGGTGCACGACCTGCCCTTGCCGATGCTTGGCCTGGCCAAGGTGGCTTGAGCTTTCAGCCTGGTTCTCCACCGCAGCCAGGCTGCGGTGGATGTGGACGGTCGGCGGTTCTCTAGACACGAGCATTCCGCGCTTCGCTGATACCGGTATGCGCTGGACACTGGTGTTCCACTTATTGCTCTCTCGCGCGCAGAGAGCGTTTCCTGTTCCTCTGGACAGGAGCAACGTCCCGCGGCAGTCGGGCCGTGACCCGCGGAGACAGGCTGTAGTCTTCCCATCGCATGACGGGATCAATGCGTACGATTCGCGTTCCTTCATCCCTGTGCGGGTGACGGTACAGTGCGCGCGTTCAACGCGTGCAGGAGCATCCAATGAAAGGCGACGCCAAGGTCATCGAATTCCTCAACAAGGTGCTCTACAACGAGCTGACCGCGATCAACCAGTACTTCCTGCACGCCAAGATGCTGAAGAACTGGGGCCTGAAGGAACTGGCCGAGCACGAGTACAAGGAATCCATCGACGAGATGAAGCATGCGGACGCATTGTCCGACCGCATCCTGTTCCTCGAAGGGCTGCCGAATTTCCAGGCGCTGGGCAAGCTGCGCATCGGTGAGAGCCCGGTCGAGATCCTGCGCTGCGACCTGGCGCTGGAGACCTCGGCGGTGGCGGTGCTGCGCGAGGCTGTGGCCTATGCGGAGAGCATCGGCGATTACGTCAGCCGCGAACTGTTCGTGAAGATCCTCGATTCGGAGGAAGAGCACATCGACTGGCTGGAGACGCAGCTCGATCTGATCGAACGCATCGGCGAGCCGAACTACCTGCTGACCAAGCTCGACGACTGAGCAGTCGCGCAGGCGCCATGCGTGGCGCCGCGGAATTCATGACCGCGCCAAGTGCGCGGATTCCGAAGCAGGCCGCCGCAAAAGCGGCCTGCTTCGTATCCGTCCGTTGGCGTTTTCCCTTTGCACGACGGGCCACGCCTTGTGGTCACGTGGCCTCTTTCCGCAGGCATTCCCCTTCACGACGAGCGTGAAGAGACGGGGAGGTTCAGGCCCGCATCGCCTGTCCGCTGCGCATGTCCGATTGATAGCCGATCAGCGCCAGTCGCGCACGGGCGAACTCGGCGATGATCAGTGCGACCATCACCGCCGGGCGCTCGAGCCTGCCTGCACGCGCGGCCAATTCGACGCGGCGTGCCGCAGCCGACAGGGCAAGGGCGCCGACGTTGGCGCTGGCCGATTTGAGGCTGTGCGCCAGTTCGCGCAGCTGGTCCAGGTCGGGCACGACCGCGGCTTCCTGCAGCTGGCGCACGAGCGGAGTGGTGTCGTCGAGGAACACGTCGATGATGGTCGCGGTCTCGGCGCCGGCGATCTCGCGCAGTTCGTCCAATACCTCGCGGTCGAGCACGGGCAGGGCGGTGGTCTGCGCCGCCGATGCCGGTGCCTCCTCGATCTCGGCAGGTGTCGCTGGCGGGCTTTCGACAGCGGTGCCTGTCGCTGGCCGGCACCAGCGCAGCAGGCAGGCCTGCAGGCCCTCGCGCGAAATGGGCTTGGAGAGGTAATCGTCCATTCCCGCATCCAGGCAGCGCTGGCGGTCGCCGGCCATGGCGTTGGCGGTCATGGCGATGATGGGCAGGCGCGCGGCGTCCGTGGCCACTTCGTGCCCGCGCCAGTTGCGGGTGGTGGCATAGCCGTCCAGAACCGGCATCTGGCAGTCCATCAGTACCGCCTGGTAAGGCGCAGCGTGCAGCTTGTCCAGTGCGAGCTGGCCGTTGATGGCGGTGTCCACCTCGCAACCGATGACGGCCAGCAGCTTCTGCGCCACCAGCAGGTTGACCGGGTTGTCCTCGACCAGCAGCACCCGCGCGCCGGCCAGCCCGGCATCGTCGCCCTGCGGCATCGGGGAAGCTGCCGCCTGCATGGCCGCTGCCGGCGGAAGCTGGCCGGCGGAAGGCGTCGCGCTGACCGGCTCGGACAGTGCCGCGCGCAGCGCTGCATCCGATGCCTGTCGCGACACCACGCGCGGGCTGTCGTGCAGTTCGGCGGGCAGCGGCGCATCGCCGTGCAGCCAGACCAGGCGGTGGTCGCCGCCCGCGCGTTGCAGCGCCGCCACGCCAAGGCGCAGCGAGGGCAGGTCGCCGACGACGGCATGCCAATGTTGCGGTGTGCCGGCCGAGCGCAGCAGGTCCAGCGCTTCCTGCACGGTATCCACGCTGCGCACTTCGAACCCCCAGTTCGGCAGGACGAGTTCCAGGCGCTGGCGCAGGTGCGCGTCGGTGGAGACCAGCAGCACGCGCGGCTGGATGCCGTGGGCCGGTGCGCGCAGGTCGCCGATCACCTTCAGCAGCGGAATCTCGAACCAGAAGGTCGAGCCCTGCCCGGGAATGGAGTCCAGGCCGATCCGGCCGTGCATCAGGTCGATGATGCGCTTGCAGATGGCCAGGCCCAGGCCGGTGCCACCGTACAGGCGGGTGGTGGAGGCGTCGGCCTGGGTGAAAGCGCTGAACAGGCGCTCCTGCTGGTCGGCATCGATGCCGATGCCGGTGTCGCGGACTTCGAAGCGCAGCAGGTGCTGCGCGTTGGTCTCGCCCATCCGCCGCACATGCACCTGGATGCCGCCACGCTGGGTGAACTTGATCGCGTTGACCATCAGGTTGCTGAGGATCTGCCGCAGGCGCACCGGATCGCCGCGCACCGCCAGGCGCACCGCCGGATCGAGCACCAGGGTGATGTCCAGCCCCTTGTACTCGGCCGAGCGCTGCATCAGCTGCAGCAGCGAATCGAGCAGTTCGCGCAGGTTGAAGGTGGTGATCTCCAGCTCCAGCCGCTGCGCTTCGAGCTTGGAGTAGTCGAGGATGTCGTCGACGATGCGGAACAGCGCCCGCGAGCTCTCGCTGGCGGTGTTGAGCATCTCCCGCTGCTCCGCGGCCAGCGGCCCCTGCGCGACCATTTCCAGCATCGGGATGATGCCGTTGAGCGGGGTGCGGATCTCGTGGCTCATCGTGGCCAGGAACTCGCCCTTGGCCAGCATCGCCGCCTCGGCGTCCTGCTTGGCCTGCAGCATCTGCTGCTCGAGCCGGGCATGGCGCTGCTGTTCCTGGCGCAGGCGCTGCAGTTCGCGCTCGTTGTCGCGGGAGCGCTGCGCGAACGCTTCGGAGGTATCGGCCAGTGCGCGCGCGGCGAGCGCGGCCAGCAGCGCGCACAGGCAGGCGAGCGCGGCCAGGGCCGTGGTGACGATCTGCGCCGGCACCGGCGGCGGAAGCCACGACGCCGCGCCAGCGGCCACCGCGAGCATCGCGGCGGCCATGGCCCAGCGGTTCGCCGCCTGCATGTCAGAGCACCGTGTTCTGGAAGTCGAAGTCCAGCTCGCTGCCGACCGACTGCACCACGTTGCCCTGGATGAAGTCGATGCCGCTCATCCACATCGCGGCGGCGGCCTGCGGATCCTCGATCTGCTGGCCGATGATCTGCAGCCCGGCGCGGTGTGCGGCGTCGATCGCCCCGCGCAGTTCGTCGCGCAGCTTCTGGCTGCCGTGGCTGCCGGCGAAACGCCCGGCCATGCGCACGAAGCCCAGCGGCAGCTGGGTCATCAGCGCGTTGGCTTCGTCGCCGGGTTCGAACTGGCTCAGGCAGAGCTGCACGCCTGCCGGCGTCAGCTTTTCGCAGAACTGCTGCAGCGTCACCGCGTGCACCAGCGCGTCGGCCAGGCGCACGTCGATCACCAGCGAACTGCCGGCGATCTGCCGGTCCGCGATGGCCTTGAGCAGCCAGTCGGCGAACGCTTCACGGGCGAGGGTGCGCAGCGACTGCGACACGAACAGGCGCATCGGCGGCACGGCGTGCTGGTAGCGGTGCAGCAGGCCCAACGCGTGGTCGAGCACCTGCTGGTCGAGATCGCCGATGCGCCCGGCCGCCTCCGCGGCGGGGATCACCTGGCCGGCCGAAAGCAGGGTGCCGTCGTTGCGGCGCAGGCGCAGCAGGACCTGGTACTGCGCGGTATCGCTGCCGGCGACGGCCACGATCGGCTGGTAGGCCAGTTCGATCTGGCCCTCCAGCAGGGCAAGGTGTTCCTGCGCGGCGGCATCGGTGCTGCCCTGGTAGGCGGCCACTCCGTCGGTGACCAGGCGCGCCTGCAGGGCGGCGCGCTCGACCGCCTCCAGCGCGACGCCGGCGTCCTCGAAGCCCTGCGACAGGCGGGCGTGACCGATGGCGCAGCGCAGGTGCAGGGATTCGTCCTCACGCACCAGGAACGGATGCGCGGACAGCGCCTGGCGCACGGAGCGGGCCAGTGCGTCGATCGCGTCCTCGTCCATACCGCGGGCCAGCAGCAGGAAACTGTTGTCGTTAAGCCGTGCCAGCAGATGTGGGCGTCCGGCTTCGGCGAGGCGCCGGCCAGCCTGCATCATCAGGCGCTCGAAGGCGGCATAGCCATACCGTTCGCGCAGGCCAAGGGCGCTGGCGATCTCGATGAACATCAGGCCGCCGTGCTCGGCCGCGGCCAGCGCCGCGTCCAGCTGCAGCATCAGGTTGTGCCGCGTGGGCAGGCCGGTCTCGGGATTGTTCAGCGCCGGGCCGGCGGTGGCGCCCTGCGATTGCTGGCGCGAGCGGCGGATGCGGTTGGCCACCGCGGCAACCAGGTGGCGCGGGCGGATGGGCTTGGTCAGGAAGTCGTCGGCACCGCTGTCGAGCACTTCGAACTGGCGCTCGGGGTCGGGGTCGCCGGTCAGGAACACGATCGGCAGCAGCTGCTGGTGCGGGTTCTGGCGGATCAGCGCGGTCAGGCGCATGCCGTCCAGCCCGGGCATGTGCAGGTCCATCAGGATCAGGTCGGGGCGGTGCTCGACGATGGCCTGCTGCACGCCTTCGGCCTCCATCTGCACGATGGCCTGCATGCCGGCGCCATGCAGCACGCTCTGCGCGAACAGCGCCTGCGAGCGGTCGTCCTCGACGATCAGCACGCGGTAGGGAGTCTCGGCGGCGGAGGGCTGGCCCGGTTCCGGCGCGGTGGCCGTGCCGGCGGGTGCTGCGCTGATATGCGCCGTGACTGCTTCGGCCGGCGGCGCGTTCTCCACGCTCCAGCGCTGCCAGTAGTCCGCGGGCGGAACCTCCGCGCGCGACAGGCGGGCGGAGGAAGTAGGTGTGTCGTTGCTTGCCATCGGTGCTCCCCGTATGCCGTGGATTATGCGGTCAAGGGGCCGGTGGCAGCGAATGATCCCTCGTCATCGCCGGCGCCTGGGCCGGCGGCGGGGGCGCGGCGAACAGGCGCTTCATCCCGCGCCAGAGCGCGCGCCAGACCAGCCATACAGTCAACGCGCCGAGCAGGCTCGCGCCCAGCACGAAGACCAGCGCCAGCCAGGGATGGGCGAGCGCCAGGGCTAGGCCGGCGATGACCACGCCATCCTCGGCCACCGATGCCGCCCAGTTGCTGGCCGGCTCCGGTGAGGTGTTCAGCAGCGCGCGGGTGCCGGCCTTCAATCCGTGGCTGGCCAGCGCCACGCCGGCGCCGGCGGCGAGCGCGCCGGTGCTGAGCTGTCCGTCCTGCGAAAAGGTCGCCGCTGCCAGGAAGGCACCGGCGGGTACCCGCGCCAGGGTCTGCAGCAGGTCCCAGATCGAATCCACGCCGGGGATCTTGTCGGCGAAGAACTCGGTGGTCGCCAGCGCGGCCGACGTGCCCAGCACCCACCACGACTGCGTGGCCTGCAGTGCCGGCGGCAGGTCGACCCAGCCCAGCAGGCCGGCCAGGCCGACGCCGAACACGGTCAGGTACACGCGGATGCCGGCCAGCCAGGCCAGCAGGATGCCGATGACGAAAACGTGGGCTTCGGTCATGGTCGCGGACTCCCGCGGGAACTGTGAGCAGGATCGCAACTATCGGCCATGCCCCCCGCGATTGCCAGTTCCCGCCGGGCCGCGGCGGGAGTCGTTTACACTGCCCAGCCGTTTCAACCGGAGCGAAGGTGCCGCTTCGTGCAGGATCCGGCACCGGTATGTATCGCCATGAGCAACCGATCTCCGTCGCGTTTCCAGATCACCCTGCGGGGGACATCGCAGCGGCCGGCCTGGACACGGCTGGTCGTCCTCGCCGTCGCCTGGCTGCTGTCGCTGCTGCTGGTCGGCTGGCTGGCCGCCCGCTACGCCTCGCCGGATGCCGGCGGCGTGCGCGAGCGCCTGCGCCAGAGCGAGCGCGCCAGCGCCGCCCAGCGCGCCGAGATCGAGGAACTGCGGCAGAAGCAGGCCACGCTGGAGGCATCGGACAGGATCAGCCGCGCGGCCAACACCGAGGTGCAGGCCTCGCTGGCCGAGCGTGACGAGGAAATCGCCGGGCTGCGCGCGGACGTGGCGTTCTACGAGCGCCTGGTGGGCGCGACCAGCCAGCGCAAGGGGTTGAACGCGCATTCGGTGGAATTCTCCACCGAAGCCGCCGGCACCTGGCATTACAGCGTGGTGCTGACCCAGAACCTGAACCGGGGCGCGATCAGCCAGGGGCAGATGCGGTTCTCCGTTGAAGGGGTGAAGGACGGCAAGCTCGCCACGGTGACGTGGGACGACCTGCACCAGCGGAAGGATGTGCCCGGGCAGGCCTATTCATTCCGGTATTTCCAGCGCCTGGACGGCAGCGTGATGCTGCCCAAGGATTTCACCCCGCAGCGTGTGCGAGTCTCGCTGGCCGGGCCCGGGGGGAGCGCGACGCAGACATTCGATTGGAAACTCGCCGGCAACGGCAGAGGGGAGTAGTCATGTTCAAGAGCAAGTCCAGCCGCGACAGTCACCTGGTCGTGGATGCCCTGATCGGGCCGCAGGTGGTGATCCGGGGCGACGTGGTGTTCAGCGGGGGCCTTTATGTGGAAGGGCGCATCGAGGGCCGGGTGATCGCCGAGGAAGGCGCCAAGGCGGTGCTGACCCTGGCCGAGCAGGGGCATATCGACGGCGAGGTGCGCGCGTCGGTGGTGGTGCTCAGCGGGCGCATGGATGGCGACGTCCACGCGGGCGAACGCATCGAATTGACGCCGACCGCGCGGGTCAACGGCAATGTCCACTACCAGGTGGTGGAGATGGGCGCCGGCGCACAGCTCAACGGCCGCCTGGTGCATGCGGCGGCGATGGCCGCGCTGCCTTCGCCCGAAGCGGTGGCGATGCAGGAGAAGGCTGAAGCGGCGGAGGCTTGAATCGGCGCGCGGCCGTCCCCATGCTGGGCGCATGAGTACGCTCGTTTCCCTGCCCGGCGCCACGGCCGCCCCCGACTACCAGTCCCTGGATCGCCCGCTGAACTTCACCGCGGCCGCGGCGGCCAAGGTGAGCGAGCTGATCCGCGACGAGGGCAACGATGCCCTGGCCCTGCGCGTCTATATCCAGGGCGGCGGCTGTTCGGGCTTCCAGTACGGCTTCGAGTTCGACGAGAACCGCGCCGAGGACGATCTGGCGGTGGTCACCGATGGTGTGACCCTGCTGGTCGATCCGCTGAGCCTGCAGTACCTGATGGGCGCCGAGGTGGATTACACCGAAAGCCTGACCGGCGCCCAGTTCGTGATCCGCAACCCCAACGCCCGCACCACCTGCGGCTGCGGCAGCAGTTTCGCCGTCTGAGCGGCGCGCGCCTGCGCCGCGCCATGTCGTGGGCGCTCAGGCGCCCCCACGAATGCGGGGAACTTCTCGCCACGGTGGTTTGCCGGTAGGCTGCCGACGATGCCTGCTTCCGATTCTTCCCTCCACGGACACGCCTTCGCCGGCGCCGCGCTGGATCGTGCCGATGCGTTGCGCGACGACGCCGACGCCCTGGCCCGGCTGTGGCCCGATGCCCGCGTACTGGTGCTCGATGCTGACGGTACGGCCTTCGCCGATGCGGACGGCCAGCCTTTCCTCACCAGCGGCCGTGAACTGGGCGGTGGGCCGGGGGCGGCCATTTTCCTTGGCATGCAGCAGGAGCGCGCGTGGTTCGTGGTCGAGGCGGCCATGGTCTCGACGCAGGCGCCGGGGCGCATCGACCTGCGCCGCGCCGCGGCCGAATGGCCGGCCGACATATCGGGGGTGTTCTGCTACGCGCGCGGCATGTCGTACTGGCATTCGCGCAACCGTTTCTGCGGCGTCTGTGGCGCCGCCGTCGTTTTCGGGCGCGGGGGGTTCATCGGCCGTTGCGGGCAGTGCGGCACCGAGCACTATCCGCGCGTGGACCCGGCGGTCATCGTCGCGGTCGAGCATGACGGCCGGTTGCTGCTGGGGCGCCAGTCCAGCTGGGCACCGCGTCGCTGGTCGGTACTGGCCGGTTTCGTCGAGCCGGGCGAGACCTTCGAGCAGACCGTGGCGCGCGAGGTGTTCGAGGAAACCCGGGTGCGGGTGATCCAGGCCGACTACCTCTGCACCCAGCCCTGGCCCTTCCCGGGCGCGTTGATGGTTGGCTTCCGCGCCACCGCGCATGGCGACGCGCCGCAGGTGGATGGCGAATTGGAAGACGCGCGCTGGTTCGAGGTCGAGGAGATCGGCGCCGCGCTGCGCCGCGAGCAGGCCGACGATGGCCAGGGCATCCTGCTGTCGCCGCGCATCTCGATCGCGCGCACGCTGATCGAGGACTGGTACCGGCGCCGGCAGGCATGAAGCCGGCGCCTGGCCGCCTTGGGCATCGACATGCGCGGCCTTGGCCGGGCCTACAATCGGGACCCGGAGGAATTGCATGTTCACGACCCTGGTAGCAGTGATCGCGGCGCTGGTCCTGGGCCACCTGGCGGCGGGGCCGATGGCGACCCTGCGCGACTGGCGCTGGTTCGGACGCTGGCTGGGCTGGCTGCAGGTGCACGAGGGCGGCGGCAACGCCGGTCGCTTCGGCCTGCTGCTGGCGGTCGCGCCCTGCGTGCTGCTGGTGGCGGTCCTGCAATGGCTGCTGGCCGGGCGCCTGTACGGGCTGCCGGCGCTGTTGTTCGGCATCGCTGTGCTGGCGCTGTGCTGGGGGCCGCGCGACCTCGACCGCGATGTCGAGGCGGTCATCGATGCCGAGGACGCGGCCGCCCATGACGCGGCCGTGGCCCAGCTCCAGTCCGCCGGCGGGAGCCTGCACGAGGATGCGCCGACGCTGGTCGACGCGACCATCTACAACGCGCTGCGGCGCTGGTTTGCGCCCCTGTTCTGGTTCCTGCTGCTGGGTCCGCTGGGTGCGGTGCTGTACCGGCTGCTGGCGCAGTCGATTCATGGACCGATCGCGGCCACCGTGGCCGCCGAAGCCCGCGACATGGGCGCCTGGGCCTTGGCCCTGCTGGAATGGCCGGTCGCCCAGTTGATGACGTTGTCGATGGCGCTGGTCGGCAATTTCGACACCGTGTTCTCGGCGTGGCGCCGCGCCGGCGGCAACCGCTGGTCACTGGACCTGGGGTTTCTCGGCGAGGCCGCGCGCGCTGGCGTCGGCATGGAACTGGCCGAGGACGCAGCCGATGCGCGCGAGGCTGGACTGGTGCCGCACGCCGAGCGCCATCCCGAACTGCGTGATGCGATGAGCATGGTCTGGCGCATGCTGCTGTTGTGGATGGCGCTGCTGGCGCTGTTGATCATCGCCGGCTGGGTGGGATGAGCGCGACGCAGATGTAGATGCCGGGCTCTTGCCCGGCACGGGGCTTCACCGGGAGAGCTTCATGCGGGGCAAGCCCCGCATCTACGAGGTGATCGCGCCACGCAGGCAAGTAGGCGTGCAAGGACATGGCCTGCCGTCGCGCTTGGAAGTGCCGCCGCCGGGCGCGACTTTTCAGCCCGGTGCGAACACGGCGAACGAATGCCGTGGCAGGTTGCCGGCGATCCGCGCCACGCAGGCAGGGAGGCGCGCATGGAGCATGGCGCGCCGCCGCGCGTGGAAGTGCCGCCGCAGGACTCGGCTTTTCAGCCCGGCGCGAGCAGGGTGAACGGATACCAGGGCAGGTTGCGGGCGACCCAGTACACCGGCAGCACAATCAGCCACAGCTTCGGCTCCATCACCACTTTCATCAGCGGCCTCAGCCAGCGCGGATTCCAGCCCGCGGACCAGAGCATCATCAACGGGATCAGGGCGAGCGTCGTCAGTCCCAGTGGATTCATCGAGAATGCGCGCAGCAGGTCGCCATGCACCAGTGCATGCAGTGCGCGCGTCAGCCCGCAGCCGATGCAGTAGTACCCGGTGAATGCCAGGAACATGCAGGGCGGGAAAGGGTTGCCTTCGACATTCGGGTCGAAGGTCCACAGCAGCCAGATGCCGACGGGGATCGCCAGTGCGACCCCCGCCAGCGCGAACCTGTGGCGGGTTCCGAGCAGGAGCGCCACGGTTTACTGGTATTGCTGCAGCATCTCCATGTAGGCGGCGCTGCCGCCCATGGCGAAGTAGATGACGTTGAACAGCAGGCCGACGATGGCCAGCGCGGTGGCCACCCAGCACCAGGTCTTGGCGCTGTTGGAGGCGCGGCGGGCGCCTTCGATGTCGCCCTGGTTCAGCAGGTTGTTCACCTTGCTGGAGAACACGATGGCGACGATGCCCACCAGGCCCAGCGGGCAGCACAGGCAGGTGGCCAGGACCGTGGCGATGATCGACCAGGCCAGGTGGTTGGGGATGCTGCTGGTGGGATTGACGGTATTCATGCGTTCTCCGATGGGTTGCGATCAGCGTGACTTGCAGGCGTTCGCCGCGGTCAGCGACGAGAGGATCATGGCCGCGACCCAGCACAGCGGCCAGGTGATGAAGCCGATGAAGACGAAGCACAGCAGGACGTTGACGAAGGTCAGCGCCCAGTAGCCGAACATGATGATCAGGCCGGTGCCGACATTGCCTGCGTACATGTGGCCGATGCCGAAGGTCTGCAGGAACAGGCCGGGCAGCACTTCCAGCAGGGCCGCCACGCCGCCGGACTTCTGCGGGTGGTAGTAGTGGTGCACCTGCTGCGGCGGTGGAGCGGCGGGAGGGGGCGGTGGGATGTCCATGTTTCCTCGGTATCGGCGGGTGCCGCGCGTTCCCTGCAGCCGCGTCGGGGCTGGCTAGCGTAGCGATTTGTCACGCAGGCGGTAAAGCAGGTCAGGCATCGTCGCCGCGCAGCGCCCTTACCCGGGCCTCCAGCGCCGCCGCGTCGGTCGCGGCGCCGTCGACCACCGGGCCTGCGACCACTTCGACGTGGGCGCGGAAGCGGCGCGGTACCCGCATCCGTCCCAATCGCGTGTCGCGCCGGCTCCACATGCTGCTCCACATGCCTTTCAGCGCCAGCGGCACCACCGGCACCGGGCGCCGGGCGAGGATCTTCTCCACGCCCGAGCGGAACGGCGCGATCGTACCGTCGCGGGTCAGCGCGCCCTCTGGAAAGATGCATACCAGCTCGCCTTCCGCCAGTGCGGCGTCGATCGCGTCGAACGCGCGCTGCATCAGCTCGGGGTCCTCCTTCGGGCTGGCGATGGGGATGGCCTTGGCGGTGCGGAATATCCAGCGCATCACCGGGATGTTGAATATCCGGTAGTACATGACGAAGCGCACCGGGCGCGGCACCACCGCCGACAGGATCAGCGCGTCCATGTAGCTGACGTGGTTGCAGACGAGCAGCGCCGCGCCCTCGTCGGGCACATG
The DNA here is from genome assembly GCF_056397145.1 of Stenotrophomonas sp. 05N423. Classification (NCBI taxonomy): domain Bacteria; kingdom Pseudomonadati; phylum Pseudomonadota; class Gammaproteobacteria; order Lysobacterales; family Lysobacteraceae; genus Stenotrophomonas; species Stenotrophomonas sp. 05N423. The sequence goes on along the minus strand of NZ_JBFTMV010000003.1, from coordinate 238,135 downwards.
CTGCTCGATGCCGGCCGGGCGCAGGCGGTACAGCGTGCGCACCATCACCCAGCTCAGGAAGCGCATCAGGAACTCGGGCACGATGCTGAAGATGTACGCGGCCACCAGCACGTTGGCGATGGCCAGCGCGAGGAACAGCTGCGGCACGCTCCAGCCCAGCACGCTCTGGGTGAGCAGGCCGGCCATCGCCGCCAGCACGATGAAGCCCGAGTTCTGGATGTTCAGCGCGGCGAACACGCGTGACATCTCCGATTTCGGCGTGCGGCTCTGGATCAGCGCGAACAGCGGCACCACGAACAGGCCGGTGAACAGGCCGATGCCGAGCAGGTCGGCGACGATGCGCAGGCTGCCAGGCTGGTGCAGGAAGCCGGTCACGTCCAACCCGCTCACCGCCACCGTGCCGGTGCGGGCGAAGTACAGGTCGAACAGGAACGCGCTCATGCCGAACGCGCCCAGCGGCACCAGGCCGATCTCGACGGTGCGCCCGGACAGCTTTTCGCACAGCAGCGAACCGGTGCCGGTACCCACCGAGAACAGCGCCAGGGCGAAGATGTACAGGGTCGAGCCGCCGCCCAGGTTGACCTCGGCATAGGTCGGCAGCTGCGAGGTCAGGATGGTGCCGACGAACCAGAACCAGGACACGCCCAGCACCGCGTTGCGCACCGCCTTCTGCTTCCTGGCCATGCGCAGCACGACCAGCGATTCGGACAACGGGTTCCAGTTGATCTTCAACTCCGGCGCGCCGGCATCCACCTTCGGGATCAGCCGCGCGGCGGTATTGCCGGCCACCGCCAGCACGATCACCGCCACCGCCGCGACGATCGGGCCGTGGCTGCCGGCCAGGGTGAAGATCAGCCCGCCGGCGATCATGCCGCCGAGGATGGAGAGGGAGGTGCCCATCTCGACCAGGCCGTTGCCGCCGGTCAGCTCCTCCGGCTTGAGGATGGAGGGCAGCACCGAATACTTCACCGGCCCGAACAGGGTGGACTGCAGGCCGGTGCAGAACAGCGCCACCAGCAGCACCGGCATGCTCTGGGTGAGGAAGCCCAGCGCGGCCAGCGACATGATCACGATTTCCATCGTGGTGGTGATGACGATCAACCGCTGTTTTTCGAGCTTTTCGGCGAACTGCCCGGCCAGCGCCGAGAACAGGAAGTAGGGCAGGATGAAGATCGCCGGGGCGAGCATGGCGTAGATGCTGCGCTCCTTCGTGCTCACGCCGAGGAAGAACAGCAGGCCGATGATGGCCTGGCGGTACACGTTGTCGTTGAAGGCGCCCAGCGCCTGGACGACGAAGAACGGCAGGAAGCGGCGCTGTCCGAGCAGCGCGAACTGGTTATGGCCGGCCACGTGGGTTCCTTGGTTTGCGGCGCACCTTAGCAGGTTCGACAGGGCCCCCGTGCGTCGCGGCGGCGGGCAGCAGCCCGAGCAGGGCGCGCGCGGCGGGCGTGGGATCGGCGCGCCACACGACGCAGGTGCGGAAGCGGAACGGCTCGGCCAGCGGGCGCACGTCGACGCCCTGCATGCGCGCCGCCATGCTGTCCGGGATCGCCGCCACCGCCAGCCCGGCGGCCACCAGCTGGCGCAGCAGTTCGCCATGGCTGACTTCGTATTGCAGCTGCGGCGCGACGCCGCGTTCGAGCAGGGCGTCGTCCATCATCCGCCGCACGCCGGCGCCGGGCACCAGCGCGGCCAGCGGCACGCCGTCCAGCGCCTGCAGCGGAACGCGCCGCATCGCCGCCAGCGCATGCCCGGGCGGGAGCAGCAGCGACAGGCCTTCCTCGTCCAGCAGGCGGTGCTGCGCCGGCAGCGGCACCTGCGGGCCGACGCCGACCAGCGCCACGTCCAGCCGGCCTTCGGCCAGCTCGGCCAGCAGTTCCTCGCTCATGCCCACGCGCAGGTGCACGTCCACGGCCGGGTGCGCGTTGCGGAAGGTGGCCAGCAGGGCGGGCACGTCGACCACGGTGAGGGCGGTGATCTGGCCGATATGGATGCGCCCGCGCACCGTGCCCAGCGCCAGCGCCATTTCCTCCTGCAGGCGGGCGGCGGCCTGCAGGGTCAGCCGGGCGTTGCGCAGGAACACCTCGCCGGCCGCGGTAGGCCGCACCCGGCGATGGCCGCGCTCGAACAGGCGCGCGCCGAAGGCGTCCTCCAGCCGCGCCACCTGGTGGCTCAGTGCCGACTGCACGGTATGGCAGCGCGCCGCGGCGGCGGTGAAGCCGCCTTCCTCGGCCACGGCGACGACGAATTCCAGCTGGCGCAGGGTGAACATGCCATCACTCAAGCAGATGCAAAGGATGATGACAATGCATTTGTGTCATCCATGGCGCGCCTACAGACTTGGCCGCCTGTTTCTTCCCTCCCCCGGCACCGCGATGTCTTCCGATTCCGTTTCTTCCAGCGTGCTCACCCAGTCGCGGGTATTCCTGCTGGCCGCCGCCACTGGCCTGATCGTGGCGAGCAACTATTACGCCCAGCCACTGCTGCAGCTGCTGGGCGATGCGTTCGGCCTCGGCGCCGGCCAGGTCGGCTGGGTGGTGACCGTGGCCCAGCTGTCCTATGCGGCCGGCCTGCTGCTGATCGTGCCGCTGGGCGACCGCCTGGAGCGGCGCCGGTTGATCGTGGCGCTGTTCGTGCTGGCCGCGGCGGGGCTGGCGATCAGCGCCAGCGCCGGCCATTTCGCGCAGCTGCTGGCCGGCACCGCGCTCAGTGGCCTGTCCGCCGTGGCGGCGCAGGTGATCATTCCGCATGCGGCGACGCTGGCGGCGCCCGAGCGGCGCGGGCGGGTAGTGGGCACGATCATGGCCGGCCTGCTGCTGGGCATCCTGCTCGCGCGCACGGCGTCGGGCGTGCTGGCCGGCATCGGTTCCTGGCATACCGTGTACTGGGTGGCCGGCGTGGCACTGCTGCTCATGGTGGTGGCGCTGGCCCGCATGCTGCCGGCTTACCGGCCCCGGGCGACGCTGCCGTATCCGCGCCTGATCGCCTCGGTACTGGCGCTGCTGCGCGACGAGCCGGTACTGCGCCGGCGCTCGCTGCTCGGCGCGCTGCTGTTCGCCGGCTTCAGCGTGTTCTGGACACCGCTGGCCTTCCTGCTGTCCGGCCCGGCCTATGGCTATTCCATCGCCACCATCGGCCTGTTCGGGCTGGTCGGCGCCGCCGGTGCGCTGGCGGCCAGCCGTGCCGGCCGCCTGAGCGACCGCGGCCTTGGCCGACAGGTGACCGGCGGCGGCCTGCTCCTGTTGCTGCTGTCGTGGCTGGTGCTGTTGCTGGCGCCGGTCTCGCTGGCCGCGCTGGTGGCGGGCGTGCTGGCGCTGGACGTGGCGGTGCAGGCGGTGCACATCGACAACCAGAGCACGATCTACCGGCTGGACGAAGGCGCACGCAGCCGCATCACCGCGGCGTACATGACCTGCTACTTCATCGGCGGCGCGACCGGTTCGGCGCTGGGCACGCTGGCCTGGACCCGGTTTGGCTGGACCGGCGTGTGCATGCTGGGCATCGCGCTGGCGGTGGTGGCGCTGCTGGCGCTGCCGCGCGCGTCGGCGCAACGCTAGGCGACGGGGGCCGTGGCCTGCGCACTGCCGCCCACGGCTTCGTCGGCGGCGGCGCGCAGGCGCGGCAGCAGGCGCAGGATCAGCGCCAGCTGGGTGCGCACCAGCCGCGACTTGTCGTCGATGTCCTCGGGCAGTTGTTCCAGCGCATCGGCCAGCGCGATCTCGTCGACCTCGGCCGCAGGTGCCGCCTGTCGTTCCGACAGTGCCGCGGACAGGCCGGCCAGCGCCTGCTGCAGGCAGCGCTGCGCGTCGCCGACCAGCGGATCGTCGCTCACCGCCGCCTGCGCGCGGTGCGCGCCAAGCGCGGACAGGTAGCCGAGCAGGGTGTTGGACAGGGCCAGGAAGCGGAAACCCGCGTCGAGGTTGCCACGCGCGTAACCGGGCTCGCGCAGCATGTTGGACAGCGCCACCGACAGCGCGACGTCGGCGTTGTGCATGTCGCGGCGGGCGATGCGGTAGGGCAGGTCGTCGCGCATGCCGCTGCGGTACTGGCCCAGCACCTCGTCCAGGTAGCGCGTGCTGGTGGCGATCACCTGCGCCATCACCCGGTGCAGGCGCCGCCCCTGCCAGTCGGGCAGGATCAGCAGCGAGGCGCTGGCGGCGATGGCGCAGCCGATCAGCGTGTCCAGCAGGCGCGGCCAGATCAGCACGAAGCCGTCGCCGAGCAGGTTGAAGCACAGCAGCGCCATGGTCGTGATCGCGGCGGTGGCGATCACGTAGCGGTCGGTGCGGGTGACGAAAAACAGCAGCGCGGCGGCCAGCGCCAGCAGCAGCTGCAGCGTGGTGCCCGGGAACAGCTGCATCAGCGCCCAGGTCACGCCCAGGCCCACCAGCGTGCCGCCGATGCGCTGCACCAGCCGCAGCCGGGTGGCGCCGAAGTTCGGCCGGCACACGAACACGATGGTGAGCAGGATCCAGTAGCCGTTGCTCGGGTGCACCAGTTTGAGCACCGCATAACCGGCGATCAGCGCCAGCGCGATGCGTACGCCGTGGCGGAACAGCAGCGAGCCGGGCGTCAGCGCCTGGCGCAGGCGCGTGGCCATCTCGCGCAACGTGTGCGGCGAGGAATCGCGCAGGCGGGTGTCGATGCCTTCCAGCGGCGTGTCTGCCAGCGACGCTTCGGACAACTGCCGCGCGATGCTGGACAGGTTGGTCGCCAGCAGCTGCAGCGAGCCGAGCAGGCGCTGCCAGCGCGGGTTGTGCTGGTCGCGCAGGTACTGCAGCGAGTGTTCCAGGTCCTGCCCGGCCTGGCGGTTGCGCTCGCCATAGTCGAATGGCTGGCGCAGGCGGATGGCCTGGCCCAGCGCCATGCAGGCGCCGCCCTGCAGCGACAGCAGCCGGCGGCAGCGGTACAGCACGTCGCTGTGGAAGAAGGCTTCGGTCAGCGCCTCGTAGGGATAGTGCGAGGAACTGGCGCGTTCGTGGAAATCCTGCGCCATGTAGTACAGGCGGAAATACAGCCCGGACTGCACGCCGGGCCGCCCGGAACGGCCGAAGCGGCTGAGGATGGCGGTCTTGGCGGCGTTGAGCGCCTGTACCACGCGCACGTTCTGTTCGGCCAGGGCCAGCCGCCGCGCTTCCAGATCGCCATGCCGCACCGGCTCGAACAGGTCGGCCTTGAGCTGCAGGTAGCGGCCCAGTTCGCCGAACAGCCGCGCCAGCCGCTCGCGCACCGGCCGGTTGGCGAACATCACCGTCCACAGGATCGACAGCGCGCCATACCACGCCGCGCCGGCCAGCATCTGCGCCACATCGCGCCAGGCCGCTTCCGGGCCGGCATCGTGGTGCTGGTCCATGGCGATCATGGTGTAGATCGCCAGCGTCACCGTGGCCTGGCCGATGGATGCGTAGCGCTCGCCCAGCGCGCCTAACAGGGTCAGGGCGAATGCGGCCAGTGCCAGCGCGGCGACGAAGGGCAGCGGCCAGGCGAACAACTGGATGACCGCCGCGGCGGCGGCGGTGAAGCACAGCAACGACAGCAGTACCGACTTGCTGCGGCCCCAGCCGTTGTCGTCGGTCTCGGCCACGGCGCTGGCGATGGTCCCCAGGAACAGCGAAGGCAGCGGCTGCAGGTCGCCGCGGTACCAGCACACGGCCATCAGCGTGGACAGCGCGATGGATACGCGCAGTCCGTAGCTGGCCTTCTCATGGGCCCAGAGCCGGTTCAACAGGCGTTCGGTGGGGCGCATGCCGGTGCCGTGGATCGCGAAGCGTGGGGATGCGCCAGCTTGCCGTGCGGGCATGAAAGCAGCAAGGCAGTGGAGCAATGCCTGATGCGCGGGAGCAGGGAATGCCCCCGAGGAAAAACGCCGCTCTACGGTGGCGGGGCATTGGCCTCGCGCATGAAATCGACGAACACCCGCAGCTTCGGCGCGAGCTGCGCGCGCGACGGGTAGTACAGGTGGAAGCCCGGGAACGGTGGCTGCCAGGCGTCGAGTACGCGCAGCAGCCGGCCAGCGGCGATATCGTCGGCCGCGGCGGCCTCGAATACCTGCGCCAGCCCCTGGCCGGCGATGGCCATGCGCCGGCCGAGTCCGCTGTCGTTGAAGATCGGCCCGCCGTCGACCTCGACGCTGAAATCGTGGCCGTCGCGGGTGAACTCCCACGGCATCAGCCGGCCATCGCTGCGGCGATAGCGGATGCAGGCGTGCGTGGCCAGCGCCTCGGGTGTTTCCGGCGGACGATGCCGGCGCAGGTAGCCGGGTGCGCCGACCACCACCAGGCGTTGCGGCGGCCCCAGCGGCACGGCGACCATGCCGTCGGCCAGCGATTCGCCCAGGCGGATGCCGGCATCGAACCCCTCGGCCACCAGGTCGGTCAGCGCCGCCTGCACCGCCAGTTCCACCTCGATATGGGGAAACCGTGCGGAAAAGGCCGGCAGATGCGGCAGCAGCATTTGTTCCACCACGATCCGCGGCGCTGTGACGCGCAGGCGCCCGGCAGGGATGTCGCGGCTTTCCTCCAGTGCCTGCAGCGCGCCGCCGATGCGCGCCAGCGCCGGCGCGGCTTCGCGCAGCAGGCGCTCGCCCGCCTCGGTCAGGCCGACCCGGCGCGTGGTCCGGTGCAGCAGGCGCACGCCCAGCCGTCGCTCCAGGCTGCGTACCGACTGTGATGCCGCCGAGGCCGACATGCCCAGTTCGATCGCCGCGCGGCTGAAGCTGGCATGGCGCGCGACGCAGGCGAAGGCAGCCAGCGCAGGCAGCAATGATGGGTCGATTGTGAAGTCGTGCTTCATTGAGGTTGCAGATTATCCGGATTTATCGGCGGAAGCCCCACCTCTACAGTGACCTTCCCCGATCTGGAGCACCGCCATGCAGACCCGCACCCTCGGCCGCGATGGCCCCACCGTTTCAGCGCTCGGCCTCGGCTGCATGGGCATGAGCGCGTTCTATGGCGGCCGTGGCGACGATGCCGCGGCCATCGCGGTGATCCATCGCGCGCTGGAGCGCGGCGTCACCCTGCTCGACACGGCCGACATGTACGGCCCGCATACCAACGAGGCGCTGGTCGGGCGCGCCATCGCCGACCGCCGCGACCAGGTGGTGCTGGCCACCAAGTTCGGCATCCGCCTCGATCCGTCCGCCCCACAGGCGCGTGGCGTCGATGGGCGGCCCGAATACGTGCAGGCCGCCTGCGAGGCCAGCCTGAAGCGGCTGGGCGTGGATCACATCGACCTGTACTACCAGCACCGGGTCGATCCGCAGGTGCCGATCGAAGATACCGTCGGCGCGATGGCGCGGCTGGTCGAGCAGGGCAAGGTGCGCTGGCTGGGGCTGTCGGAGGCGGCGCCGGAGACGATCCGCCGTGCGCATGCGGTGCATCCGGTTGCCGCGCTGCAGACCGAGTACTCGCTGTGGTCGCGCGAACCGGAGGAGAACGGCGTGCTGGCCACGGTGCGCGAGCTGGGCATCGGCTTCGTGCCGTATTCGCCGCTGGGCCGTGGTTTCCTGACCGGCGCGATCCGCACGCCGGAGGACTTCGACGCGGACGACTACCGGCGCCGCTCGCCGCGCTTCCAGGGCGACAACTTCGCCCGCAACCTGGCACTGGTGGAGCAGGTGCGTGCGCTTGCCGCCGCCCGGGGCATCAGTGCCGGGCAGCTGGCGCTGGCCTGGGTGCTGGCACAGGGCGAGGACCTGGTGCCGATCCCCGGTACCAAGCGGCTGGCGTACCTGGAAGAGAACCTCGGCGCGCTGGACGTGGCGCTGGATGCCGACGACCTGGCGCGGATCGACGCGGTATTCCCGGCCGATGCGGCCGCCGGCGCGCGTTACCCGGCCGCGAGCATCGGCAGCGTGCATCGCTGAGGTGTGCAGGCCATGAAAGGAAAGGGCGGCCAGCGGCCGCCCTTTCCTCGTCCGTCGCCGTGTTTACTGCTGCTCGCGGGCGATGGCACGCCAGCCGATGTCGTTGCGGTGGAATTCGTTGTCCCAGTGGATCTTCGCAACGCCGGCGTAGGCGCGCTGCTGCGCGTCGGCGACGCTGTCGCCCAGCGCGGCTACGCACAGCACACGGCCGCCAGCGCTGACCACGTCGCCGGCGGCATCCAGCGCGGTGCCGGCATGGAACACCTTGGCGCTGGCCGGCACATCGGCCAGGCCGCTGATGACATCACCGGTGACCGGGGTTTCCGGATACGGCCGGGCGGCCATCACCACGCCCAGCGACGGGCGCGGGTCCCATTGCGCTTCCACGCCGGCCAGCGCGCCGTCGATGGCGGCTTCGAGCAGGTCGACCAGGTCCGACTGCAGGCGCAGCATCACCGGCTGGGTTTCCGGGTCGCCGAAACGCACGTTGAATTCGATCACTTTCGGCGCGCCGTCAGCATCGATCATCAGGCCCGCGTAGAGGAAACCGGTGAACGGCACGCCGTCGGCGATCATGCCGGCCACGGTCGGTTCCACCACCTCGCGCATTACCCGCGCATGCACTTCAGGCGTCACCACCGGCGCCGGCGAGTACGCGCCCATGCCGCCGGTGTTGGGGCCGGTGTCGCCATCGCCCACGCGCTTGTGGTCCTGCGAGGTGGCCATCGGCAATGCGGTATGGCCATCGACCATGGAGATGAAGCTGGCCTCCTCGCCTTCGAGGAACTCCTCGATCACCACGCGCGCACCGGCATCGCCGAAGGCGTTGCCGCTGAGCATGTCGCGCACCGCGGCCTCGGCCTCGTCCAGCGTCATCGCCACGATCACGCCCTTGCCGGCGGCCAGGCCGTCGGCCTTGATGACGATGGGCGCGCCCTTCTCGTGGAGGTAGGCCAGCGCTGCCTCGACGTCGGTGTGCACGGCGTAGAACGCGGTGGGAATGCCGTGGCGGGCGAGGAAGTCCTTGGCGAAGGCCTTGCTGCCTTCCAGCTGCGCGGCGGCGGCGGTCGGCCCGAAGATGCGCAGGCCCGCCGCGCGGAACGCATCGACCACGCCGGCCACCAGTGGCACTTCCGGACCGACCACGGTCAGGCCCACGGCTTCGTCCTGTGCCAGTTTGAGCAGGCCGGCGATGTCGGTGACCTTGACCGCCACGTTGCGGCACTTGTCTTCGGTCGCGGTGCCGGCATTGCCCGGGGCGACGATCACTTCGCTCACGCGTGCGGACTGGGCCAGCTTCCAGGCCAAGGCGTGTTCGCGGCCGCCGGAGCCGATGACGAGGATCTTCATGGGGTCAGTTCCTGTGGGGAATTCAAGGAGAGGAGCAGTCGGAGGCTTTCAGGGTCGCTTCGAAGAACACCGCGCCGTCGGCGTCGACGAAGCGTCGGCGCACACCGCCGCCGGCGGCGTAGACCGGCGCCAGCGCCTTGTCCGTGCACAACTCGGCCATCGCGTTCTGTTCGTCCTGGTGCAGTGCCTCGAACACCTCCGGTCGGGCCTTGGCCATGGCCACAGTGGCGTCGGGGAAGTGGATCACCAGCACCAGGTCATCGCCATGGCGGTGTACCGATTCGACCACCAGCCCATCGCGGTAGGGCGCCGGCAGTTGCTTGCCGAGCGTGGCGATGGCCTGCTGCTGCGCATCGTCCAGGTTGCCCTTGCCGCAGGCCGCCAGCAGCGGCAGCAGCAGGATCGCGGCAAGCATGCGGAGGGTCGGGCGCATCGATGGCGGTCCCACGGCGATGGAGGGTGTGCCTGCTTGCCGGAGTCGACGCCGTGGCCGCATGGTTCAGTTCTCGACGTAGAGCGATTCGAGCTGGTCGTCGAATGCGAAATTGTTCGTCATCCAGGCATCGCGCGGGCGATAGAAGCTCACGCGCCAGCGCAGGGCATGCTTCTCGAACTTCTGCAGGTAGACATAGCGCACGAACGACTGGCCGATGCGCTCGGTCTTGACCAGCTCATAGCCCAGCGGCTTGCCGAAACGGGCTTCGATCACCTGCCACTGCAGGCTGGCATTGCTGGTCAGCCCGTCGATCTCGGCAGGGTCCATCGGCCAGTAGGGCTTGAGGATGGCGAACGCGGCGCCCGGCGGCTGGGTCATGGCCACGTCCATCATCTTCCGCGACAGCGCCAGCGTATCGGCCTCGCTGCGGAGCGTTTCCGCGCCGGCGACAGCGGGAAATGCCAGCAGCAGGAGAGCGAGGAGCAGGTGTTTCATGGGTGAGGGACCTCAGTGGCGGAAGTGGCGCACGCCGGTGAACACCATGGCGATGCCGTGTTCGTCGGCCGCGGCGATCACCTCGGCGTCGCGCATCGAACCGCCAGGCTGGATCACCGCGGTGATGCCGGCTTCGGCGGCGGCGTCCAGACCATCGCGGAACGGGAAGAACGCATCCGATGCCATCACCGAGCCCGGCACCACCAGCCCGGCGTCGGCAGCCTTGATGCCGGCGATGCGCGCCGAATACACGCGGCTCATCTGGCCGGCGCCGACGCCGATGGTGCGTTCGTCCTTCGCATAGACGATGGCGTTGGACTTGACGTACTTGGCCACGCGCCAAGCGAACAGCAGGTCGCGCAGCTCCGCGGCGGTCGGCGCGCGCTGCGTGACCGTCTTCAGCTCGTCGGCGGTCATGCCGCGGTTGTCGGCGCTCTGGATCAGCAGGCCCGAACCAATCCGCTTGGTGTCGTAGTTGTTGCGGGCGTCGCCGGCCGGGATGCGCAGCACGCGCACGTTGGCCTTCTTCGTGGCGTACTCCAGCGCGGCAGGCTCGTAGTCAGGGGCGATCAGCACTTCGACGAACTGGCGGTCGAGGATGGTCTTCGCCGTGGCCGCGTCCAGCGTACGGTTGAAGGCGAGGATGCCGCCGAAGGCGCTGGTCGGGTCGGTGTTGTAGGCCAGCTCGTAGGCAGCACCGACATCGGCGGCCACGGCCACGCCGCACGGGTTGGCGTGCTTGACGATGACGCAGGCCGGCACCTCGAACTGGCGCACGCATTCCCATGCGGCATCGGCGTCGGCCAGGTTGTTGTAGCTCAGTTCCTTGCCCTGCAGCTGCACGAAGGTGGCCAGCGTGCCCGGCACCGGGTACAGGTCGCGGTAGAACACGCCGCTCTGGTGCGGGTTCTCGCCGTAGCGCAGGTCCATGACCTTGATGAAGGACGAATTCATCTGCGCCGGGTATTCCTCGCGCACCGGCACCGCAGCGGTGGTGTCGCTGACCGCGGACAGGTAATTGCTGATCGCCGCGTCGTACTGGGCGACGCGGTTGAACGCGGCCACCGACAGCTCGAATCGCTTGGCGGCCGACAGCTTGCCGTCGTTGGCATTCAATTCGGCCAGCAGCGCGTCGTACTGGTCCGGGCTGGTCGCCACGGCGACGCGGGCGAAGTTCTTGGCGGCGCTGCGCAGCATGGCCGGGCCGCCGATGTCGATGTTCTCCACCGCGTCGGCCAGGGTGCAGTCGGCCTTGGCGGTGACCGACTCGAACGGATACAGGTTCAGCACCAGCAGGTCGATGGGCGCGATGCCGTGCCCGGCCATCACCGCATCGTCGGTACCGGCGCGGCCCAGCAGGCCGCCGTGCACCATCGGGTGCAGGGTCTTGACCCGGCCATCCATCATTTCCGGGAAGCCGGTGACGTCGGACACGTCCTTGACCGGCAGGCCGGCCTCGCGGATCGCCTTGGCGGTGCCGCCGGTGGACAGCAGTTCGACGTTGCGCGCGGCCAGCGCGCGGGCCAGATCGATCAGGCCGGTCTTGTCGGAAACGGACAGCAGGGCCCGGCGCACGGGCAGCAGATCAGCAGACATGGGGGTGAGGAGGGAAGCGGAAGCGGGCCGGTATTGTAGCGGCCCGCGGCTTGCGGGTTTGGTTGCAGCGGTGACGGAGACATGCAAGGCCGGCCAGCGGCCGGCATTGCATGTCGCTCATTCGGCTGGAGGCGCGCAGCGCCGGGTTGTCTGGCAGGCGCTGAAGGAAAGTGCCGACCTACGTTCGGCACCCATCACAGGCATCGAGGATGGGCCTGGAGCGAAGCCCCCTGAGTCAGGGGCACGCCACCGCGCGAAGCGCGAACGGCGAAGCCGGCCCGAGGGGCGAGCCGCCAGCGGCGAGTCAAGGCGCGGGGTGTGGATGGCAAAAGACGGGGGCCGAGGTTTGCGAGGCAAACCGTGGGGCGACAGCGCGAAGCGACGGCGCGTCTCAGGCCAGCCCGTATTCCTTGAGCTTCTTGCGCAGGGTGGCGCGATGGATGCCGAGCAGGGCCGCTGCGCGGCTCTGGTTGCCCTCGCAATGGTTGAGCACTTCCACGAACAACGGGATTTCCATCTCGCGCAGCACGATCTCGTAGACATCGTCGGCGTCGCAGCCGTCCAGATCGCGCAGGTAGCGTCGCACGGACTGGGCGACGTGTTCGCGCAGCGGCGGCTTCGGAGCGCCACGACTGTTGTCAGGACGGGGTAGGGCAGCGTTCAAGGGGATTCCCGGATTCAGCGGAGCCGGCGCGGCGCACCCGGCATGGGGAGGGGAGTCTAGCGCGTGGGCGAGGGGGCTGCCATGCCGGCCGGCACGGTCAGCGGAACTCGAAGGTATAAGCCACGGTGGCCGCCGAGGGTTCGCGCAGCAGGAACGAGACCTGCGCGCTCTGGCCTGGTTCCAGCCGTTGCGCCGGGTCATGCGCGGCGTCCAGATAGTCCTGCGGTTGCAGCAGGCGGCGCCCGATCACGCGGCCATCGGCATCGGACAGCGACAGCGACAGCGCGGGCCAGGCCTGCGCCCAGCGCGCGTCGTTGCGGAAGCTGGCCTGGACCTGCAGCACGCCCTGGCGCCCGGCCAGTGGCCGGACTTCGCGCTGCAGCATGGTGTAGGCCTCGGGCTGGTGCCAGGCCGGCAAGGTGCAGCGCAGGACCGCGCACAGCCCGCTCACGACCGGCCGCCAGCCGGCGCGGGCCGCGAGCGTGGCGCGGTCGGCGATCACCACCTGGACGGCGAGCAGCAGGGCCAGGGCGCCCAGCAGCAGCCACTGCCAGCGCGGCGTGCGGTGGGCGGGAGTCGAGCCTGCGGGCGGGCGGCGCAGGAAGCTTGGTGCGACACCTCCTCCGTGCCTCGGGATGTCCTCGTCCTGCTCCATGGCCGCGTCGCCGCCGATGCCGGCCGGTGCGTCGTCCTGCGCGGCCGCGGAGGGGGCCTCCTGTTGCGGAGCGCCGGCATCGACGTCCGTAGCCGCCGGTTCATCGGACCGGGGCGCCGCCCCATCCTGCAGGAGCGTGGCCAACGAAGGATGGGGCGGCGTGGTTTCTTCGCTCATGGCGGGGCAGTCGGGGGCGCGGCCGTCATTCAAGCACGGCGTACGCCGGTGATGCGCATCCAGTCGCCGTCCTGCACGGCTTCGAGCTGCTCGAACCAGGGGGCATAACGCTCCAGCAGTTCGCCTTCCTGGCCATGCAGGATGCCGGACAGGGCGATGCGGCCGTGCGGTGCGACGCGCGCGGCCAGCAGTTCGGCCAGCGCGTCGAGCGCCGAGGCCAGGATGTTGGCAACCACGACCGGATAGGTCGCCACCGGTTCGTCCGCGGGCAGGTACGCGGCGATATGCACGCCGTTGCGCCCGCCGTTGTCGGCGGTGGCGGTCAGCGCCTGCGGGTCGTTGTCCACGCCCACCGCGGCGGCGGCGCCCAGCTTGAGCGCGGCCAGGGCGAGGATGCCCGAGCCGCACCCGAAATCGAGCACGGTACGGCCCGCCAGTTCGCCGTCGGCGGACAACTGGTCGAGCCAGCGCAGGCACAGCGCGGTGGTCGGGTGGGTGCCCGAGCCGAAGGCCAGGCCAGGATCAAGCCGCACCACCGCGGCATCGGCCGCCTGCGCCGCTTCGGGCAGCTCATGGTCCCACGGCACGATCCAGGTGCGCCGGCCGAACTGCATGGGCTGGAACTGGTCCAGCCAGGCGCGCTCCCAGTCCTGGTCCTCGATCATCTCGAAGCGTGCCTTGCTCCAGTCCAGTTCCGGGTCGAACGCTTCCAGCGCGGCCAGCAGCAGCAGCGCGTTGGTATCGGCATCGAACAGCGCGGTCAGGGTCATCTCGTCCCACAGCGGTACTTCACCGACGCCGGGCTCGAAGATCGCCTGCTCGTCAGCGGCGTCGAGGTGTGCATCCTGCAACGTCACCGCCAGCGCGCCGACGTCTTCCAGCGCGCGTTCGAGGCGTGGTTGCAGGGCTTCGGTGCAGGGGGCGGACAATTGCAGGTAGGGCATGGGTGAAGCCGGCCGGGGAATGAAGGATGGGTAGCTTATTCGCTTCGTTCGCCGTGGGCGAATGCGCAGGCCATGAGCGGGCTTGAACCGCTATCACCATGCCCGGGCCGTCTGCCGGGCTTCGCGCTGCCCATTCACTGTGGCGTGATGGGGCTGGAGACCGGGTCCATGGATCGGAGCTCCGGGCGGATAATAATGGCAGCAGGCAAAACCCGGCAGACGAGAGCGATGGAGGCGCGAGTGGACGGTGAGCGGAATGAAGGACAGGTCACCCGGTTGCTGGCGCGGGCCCAGGCCGGCGATTCCGGCGCGCTCGGGGAAGCCTATGCCGCGATCTATGAGGAACTGAAGCTCGCTGCGCACCAGCAGTTGCGCCGGCGTCGCCGGACGCTGGATACGACGATCCTGGTTCACGAGGTCTATATCAGGCTGGTCGGGAATGCGGCCCTCAAGGCCAAGGATCGGCACCACCTGTTGGCGATGTCGGCCCGGGCCATGCGTCATGTGCTGGTGGACCATGTGCGCCAGGCGAACGCGCAGAAACGCGATGCCGGTGATCCGTTGACCTTGACCGGGCAGCTCGCGTCCGGCGAACGCGCGGTGTTCGAGGTACTGGCCCTGGATGAGCTGTTGACGGCGCTCCGGGAGATTGACGAGCGCGCGGCCCAGGTCGTCGAGCTGCGGTATTTCGGCGGATATTCCGAAAGCGAGATCGCTGCGATCCTGGATGTCGTCGAGCGGACCGTGCGCCGCGACTGGCGCAAGGCCCGTGCCTTTCTGCTGGCGGAACTGGGCAAGTGAGCGGCCATGACATCGCGCAGCACCGGGCGGCGCTGGCGATCTTCGATCAGATCGTCAGCCTCGACCCGGGGGAGCGCGGGTCGAGGCTGCGGGAACTGTGCGCGGGGGATGAGCGGCTTCGCGCCAGGGTAGAGACATTGCTGGAGTTCGATGCCGGCGTGGCCGAACCGTTTTCCGGCGATCTCGATCAATGGATGGGGGCAATCGTTGCCGATGCCGGAGAGAAGGCCGACATCGGCGCACCTTGCGGGCGCATTGGCGCGTGGCGCATCGTCGGCCTGCTCGGTCGTGGCGGCATGGGCACGGTGCATGCGGTCGAGCGCGCCGATGGCGCGTATGTCCAACAGGCCGCGCTCAAGCACCTGCACGGGAGCGGGCTTTCCGTTGCCGGCCGCAAACGTTTCCTGCGCGAACGCCAGGTGCTGGCGCGGTTGCAACACGCGCACATCGCCGGGTTGATCGATGGTGGAATCACCGCGGATGGCGATCCCTACTTCGTCATGGAACGAGTCGACGGGATGCCGGTCGATGCTTGGTGCGACGAGCGTCGACTGGGGTTGCGTGCCCGCGTCGAGCTGTTCCTGCAGGTATTGGATGCCGTGCAGCATGCGCATCGCAACCTGGTGGTGCACCAGGATCTGAAGCCATCGAACCTGCTGGTGACGGCGGAGGGGCGGGTCAAGCTGCTCGACTTCGGCATCGCCCGGGAGCTGGAGCAGGCCAGCTCCGCCGCGACCGGCGACCGGGCGATGACCTTGCACTACGCCTCGCCAGAGCAGCTCGATGGGCAGCCGGTCACCACCGCCACTGACCTGTACCAGCTCGGGGTGGTGCTGTACCGGCTGCTGGCCGGATGCCATCCCTTCGGGTTGGACGCCGATATGCCGCTTGCACAGCAGGTGCAGGCGCTGACCCGGGAACCAGAGCCGATCACCCGCAGTGCCGCCCGGTCTGGCGTCGAATCGGCCATGCTGAGGGGCGAAACACCGGCGTCGCTGGCGCGCGCACTGGATGGTGGCCTGGGTATCGTCGTGCACGCCTGCCTGCGCCGCGATCCGGAGGCGCGCTGTTCTTCCGTGGAAGGGCTGGCGGCCGACCTGCGCGCCTGGCTGGATGACCGCCCGGTCTCCGTCGCAGGGCTGGATACCCTGCAGCATGTGCGCCTGTGGTTGCGCCGCCACCGTGCTCTGGCCGTTTCGGCAGCGGCCATCGCCCTCGCCCTGCTGATCGGTGCGGGCATCGCGGCGTGGCAGGCGCACGAGGCGCGCGAACAGGCGCGCGTGGCCCAGCGCGAAAGCGCCAATGCACGTGCTGCGCTTGGCTTCCTGACCGACACGCTGGCGCTGGCCAATCCCGCGCAGGCGCTGGGCACCGAGATCGGCGTGCGCGAACTGCTCGATCGCGCACGGGTGCGGTTGAGCCAGCCCGATGCCGCCAGTCCGCAATTGCGCCAGCCGGTACAGCGCACGCTCGGGCGGTTGTACGCCTCGCTGGGCGACAACCTGCAGGCGGTGGAGCTGCTCGACGCAGGCCTGCAAGGCGTGCAGCCGCATGAACGCGACGAGGCCATCGCGCTGGCCGACGATCTGGTCGCCTATTCCGATGCGCTGGACGGTCTGGAGAAGACCGCGCCCGCGTTCGCCGCAGCCGAGCAGGCTGCCGCGCTGCGTCGACGTTTCGCGCCAGGCGATGCGCAACAGGAGCTGCGGACGCTGGCGCACCTGACGCTGGGCCATGTCGAAAAACACGGCTGGGGCGCCAGTCGCCAGCAGGCGGAGCGCGCGCTGGCGCTGGCGAAGACACTGCCTGACCCGCCGGTGGAGATCGTGCTGGACGTGTATTCGGATCTCGGCGTGATCGCGATTTTCCAGAGCGACCGCCAGCGGATGATGGCCGTGGCCCGCGAAGGACTGGCCTTCGCCGATGCGCATCGGGTGCCGGTCGATTCGCCGCTGCGGCTGATGCTGCGCCGCAACCTGGTCAACGGCCTGCTGATGGACGAGCACTACATCGAAGCCGAACGTGTCGCCCGCGAAGCCATCGCCAGCCTGCAGCGCACCGGTGGCACCGGCAGCACCGGCGCGCGGGCACTGGTCATGGATCTCGGCGATGCATTGCTGGGACAGGGACGCTACCGCGAATCGCTGGCCTTGCTGAAGGAAAACCGCGACGTCATGCACGGCAACGACGGGCCGCGCAACATCGCCTCGCACCTGGGCAGCATGGCCGTGGTCGAACTGGCGTTCGGCGACTATCCCGCCGCACTGGAGCTGTCCACCCAGGCGATGGAGACCCTGGTGCGCGACCAGGTGTCGGCGGACGACCTGATCTGGCGCAGCCTGGAGCGGGTGCACGCCATGGCTTTCGCCGCCAATGGCGAAAACGCCAAGGCCGACGGATTGCTGCGCGACCTGCGCGAACGCGCGCGGCGGCTGGATGGCGAGGATTCGGTGGAAGTGGCACGGACGACACAGCGGCTGGCCAGCGTGGCCGAGCGTATGGGCCAGACCGATCGCGGCCTGCAGCTGCTGGCCGAAGCGCGCGATCACCTGTCCCGGCTCAACGCGCCGGCATTGGCGTCGCAGCTCACCAGACTGTTGCGCATCGAAGCCGCGCTGGAGCGCCAGCGCGGCGATCTGCCTGCCGCCATCGCCCGCCAGCGCGAGGCCGTGCATCGCAGCGCGCAGGCCGAATGCCCGCCTGACCTGGCCATCGCCCGCGCGGAACTGGCGGACTATCTCGCCGAACAGGGCAGGCAGGGCGAAGCCCGCTCCCTGCTGGCGCAGGCCCTGCCGGTCATGCGCGAGGCCTTGCTGCCGCAGGAGGAAGGTCGCGCCAGGGCCGAGGCGCTCGCCCGCGAACTGGGGGGCTAGCTAGGGCTTGCAGCCACGCCTTCGATACTGCTCGGTAATCGCCTCGAAGTGCTCGCCCGCCCGGTTTTCGGTTCTCTCGTTGGACTTGTAGCGCAGATGGCCGCGGGTGAGGATCACGTCGCGATCCATCTTGTCGATGTCGGTCATCATGTCGGCGGCCCTGCCGGCCTGCGCCACGGCAACGGCATTTCCCGCCAGACCCGCGGCTGCCTGCAACGCTCCAAGCGCGATGCCACGTTTGCCCTGGCGCTCGCCCAATCTGATCATGTCGGCCTCATCGGACAGATCGTCATCGAGATCGTTGTAGCGTGCGTCCTGCATGATGGCCAGTTGTCGTTGGCCTTCGGCCTTGAGCTGGGCGCAGGTCATCACGTCCACCCGCACCTCCTGGGCTGGTGCCGTCGGGGCTTGCGCCAGGGGTGGGTCCCCGGCGAGCAACAGCATCGTCAATGCCGCGGTCATCATCGTTTTTTCTCCTGTGGTGAATCAGGCATTGCGCCTGTCTTGTTGCGGATACGTTCGAATCTGGCCGGTCGGGCAGGGCGTGCCACCACCGGGAGTGCCACGTCGCCTTCCTGGTCCAGTCGTACCAGCAGCTTTCCCATGTTCTCGTGTCGCACCAGCCGCGCCAGCGCGCTCGGCAGGGCGTCCAGGCCTTCCATCACTTCTTCCATCCAACGCAGCCGGCCATTGCGCAGCAGCAGCCCCATTTCGCTGATGAAGTCCGGATCGGACAGGTGCCGGGTGTGCACTCCGGCCAAGGCGCGATCGGTGAACGAACGGACCTCCACCCGGCGCTCCATCACCATGTTGAGAAAGGCGGGCAGGCGACCGCCGTTGTTGCAGGGGCCCTGGTCGTCCATTGCGCCGCACAGTGGCAGCCGCGCGCCTTCGTTGATCAGCGGCAGCGCCGCGTCCAGGCAGCGTCCATCCGCGTTTTCGACGAGGATGTCGATGCCATCGGGGCACGCGGCGGCAAGCATCGTGGCAAAAGCGGGGTCTTCGATATCCAGCACGGCCGCCGGCGCGAACCAGTCGCGTACCTGCGCGCACTTCGCCGGGCCACGGGTCACCGCCACGACCCGCGCGCCACGGGCTTGCAGCAGCTGGCAGGCGGTGGCGCCAATGGGCCCCGCTGCCGCTGCCACCACCGCGGTCTGGCCAGGTTGCGGGCGGCACACGTTGCGCACGGCCAGCCAGGCTATGTAGCCATGGAGCCCGTACACGCCCAGCGCACTGCTCAGTGGAGCGACCCTCGGATAGAGCTTGCGCTTGATCGTGTGTCCATCGACCACTTCACGGGTCTGCCAGCCGCTCTGGGCCAGCACATAGTCGCCTTCGCGGAAGGCCGAATGACGCGATTGCTCCACCCGCGAAACCGTGGCGCATGGCATGACCTGGCCAAGTTCCAGGCGATCGTCCGGTGGCGTGTCCGCCTGCAGGCGTGAATGCGCGCAGATGTCGACCGAGAGCAGGTGCGTACGCAGCAGCAGTTGTCCCGCACGGAGCGTGGGGAGCACCGCGTGTTCGCGACGGAAACACTCGACGATGCCCTGCGAGGGCGGTCGCCCGGCCAGCACCATCCGGATGCTGACGGGGGAGCCTGCGCCCATCCCCTGGTCCATGGTCGAGGGGATGTCGGCGTGCAGGGGGGTGTCGATGGCAACGTTCAGCAGCATGGCGGCGGATCCCGGGACGGCTCAGAGATTCTTGAGCGCATTGAGCAGGCGCCTGCCTTTGCTGGGCGCGGCCGGTTCCTGCCTGCTGCCGTCTTCCCCGGGCTGTGCGGTCGCCCCCGCCAGGTCGATGCCCAACATCGCCGTGGTGGTGGATTTGGTGCGCACGCGCACGTTCCATTCGGGATGCCAGGGCTGTTTCGGGTCGGAGGGCTTCGGCGGCCATGCGATGTTGGTTTCGGGGCCGTAGGCGATCATGTTCAGCGAGGCGGCACCCGGGCGATCCGTGTCTGCGGGTTGAAAGATGCCTTTCGGAATCGAGCAGCGGGTGGTCGTCGGCGGCAGGAGTACCTTCTGCTTCAGCCATGCGTCGATATGCGAACCGGTGAGGTAGGCCAGCAGTTCGTGCCCGGCGCCAGCGACCTCGGAACTGCTCCAGACCGCGAAGCTGTGGTCGTCCTGCATCGCCATGGCGTTGACGAAATAGGCGCGGCCGCGCTCCACCGGCTGCCATTCCAGTGCGATGCTGTCGGCCAGTCCGCCGCGGCTGGAAAGCGCGATCTTCGGCATGAAGTCGGCATTCCGGTCCAGTTCGAACTGCAGGGATTCCGGCACGCCCTCGCCGGTGATCCGGTGTTGGCCGACCAGGGAGGAGCGCTCCGACACGCGCTCCCTGTTCTTCCTGTTCGGCCACAGCGCATAGGCCGGGCCGACATCCACATCGTGATCGGGTACGAACAGACCCGGCGTCAGCCGGCCGTTGATGTCGACGCTGCCCTGCTTGACCTTCAACGTGACCACCTGGGGCTGGCCGGGCCGGATGCTGGCACCGCAGCCCCAGTAGTGGCGCACGGTGATTTCCACCTCGCCTTCCCCATTCGGCCCGTCACCGCGGGAATGTGGGCTGGGCCGGCCCGGTGCTGGCGGAAGCAAGGCAAGGGCGTCGCCGACGGCCAGCCCGGCGGGGACCTGCTGGGCGGCCGCCGTGCCAGGCATGCGGCTGTTGTACAGCGCTATATCGAGGAGGTGGCCGGTTCCGGAGGGAATGTCGCGCGATTGCGGATATTCCCGGGGCCCCTGGATCATGCCCATCAAGCGCCCGGCAACGCCGCCAACTGCGCCCAGCCCGGGCATGCCTGCGCGGTCGTGCGTGGCGACATCGATCCAGACCTGGGTTTCGACGGGGGGCTTCCTCTGGGCCCCGGCGGGAAGCGTGGCGGCAATCATGACCGCCAGGCAGGCGGTGCGCGGGAGCGAAATGGAAGGTCGATGCATTGGAGCAATACTTCGCTTGGGAAGGGATACCTTCTTCCCTCGCAAAAGCAGGGCCCAACAGGACATGCGGGTGGGGCGATGCGTACCGGCCCGGCGAACAGCCGGCATTTCCTGCGCGCGCCCGTGGTGAGGTGGCGCGCTTTGCCTGGCGGCCACTGGTGTCTGGCGGGATGGACCTGCGTGTGGGACGCGGGTGCCTGGCCCGGCCATGCGCCACAGCTCCGCTACCTGGCGTTATTCACATCGGCGGTCTTGCTTGTTGCCGCCGGCAGCACCTGGGCGGGCGGCACACGGGACGTGGTTGCGCCGCATGGCGGCTCCAGGGGCCGTGCGGTATCCGCGTCAAGCGGCCCGGAAACGGAAGAAGGCGGGTTTCCCCGCCTTCTTCCTTGCAGCTTCGACCGATGCCGTTCAGGTCAGCGCGATCGACTGGTTCTTGCGTTCGGCCAGGCGCTTTTCCAGGTAATGGATGTTCTGCCCACCGGCCTGGAAGCCCTTGTCGCGCATGATGCGCTGCTGCAGGGCGACGTTGGTCTTGATGCCGTCCACGACCATCTCGCTCAGCGCCACCCGCATGCGGGCGATGGCGGTGTCGCGGTCCGGTCCGTGCACGATCAGCTTGCCGATCATCGAGTCGTAGTTGGCCGGCACGCGGTAGCCGCCGTAGATGTGCGTATCCACGCGCACGCCGGGGCCGCCCGGCGGGTAGAAGCCGGTGATGGTGCCGGGGCACGGGAAGAAGGTTTCCGGGTCCTCGGCGTTGATGCGGCACTCGATGGCATGGCCGTTGATCTTGATGTCGCTCTGCTTGATCGACAGCTTGTGCCCGGCGGCGATCTTGAGCTGCTCGGCGACCAGGTCGATGCCGGTGATCAGTTCGGTCACCGGATGCTCCACCTGGATGCGGGTGTTCATCTCGATGAAGTAGAAACGGCCGTTTTCGAACAGGAACTCGAACGTGCCGGCGCCGCGGTAGCCGATGCGGATGCAGGCTTCCACGCAGACCTTGCCGATTTCCTCGCGCAGTTCCGGCGTGATGCCCGGCGCCGGCGCTTCCTCCACCACCTTCTGGTGGCGGCGCTGCATCGAGCAGTCGCGTTCGCCAAGGTGGATGGCGTTGCCCTGGCCGTCGGCCAGCACCTGGATCTCCACGTGGCGCGGGTTCTCCAGGAACTTCTCCATGTAGACCATGTCGTTGCCGAACGCGGCCTTGGCTTCCTGCTTGGTGGTGGCGATGGCGTTGACCAGCGCCGCTTCCGAATGCACCACGCGCATGCCGCGGCCGCCGCCGCCGCCGGCCGCCTTGACGATGACCGGGTAGCCGATCTCGCGGGCGATCTTGACGTTGGTGGCCGCGTCGTCCCCGAGCGGCCCGCCCGAGCCGGGGACGCACGGCACGCCGGCGGCCTTCATCGCGCGGATCGCTTCCACCTTGTCGCCCATCAGGCGGATGGTGTCGGCCTTCGGGCCGATGAAGATGAAGCCGGACTGCTCCACGCGTTCGGCGAAATCGGCGTTCTCGGAGAGGAAGCCATAGCCGGGGTGGATGGCCTGGGCGTCGGTGACCTCGGCCGCGGCGATCAGCGCCGGGATGTTGAGGTAGCTCTCCGACGACGGCGCCGGACCGATGCAGACCGACTCGTCGGCCATGGCCACGTGCTTGAGGTTGCGGTCGACGGTGGAATGCACCGCGACCGTGCGGATGCCCAGGGTGTGGCACGCGCGCAGGATGCGCAGCGCGATTTCACCCCGGTTGGCGATGACGACTTTATCGAGCATGCCCGGCGCCTCAGGCGATCACGAACAGCGGCTGGTCGAACTCCACCGGGTTGCCGCTTTCGCCGAGGATGGCGACCACGGTGCCGGACACTTCGGCCTCGATCGGGTTGAACATCTTCATCGCCTCGATGATCGCCAGCGTCTCGCCGGCCTTGACCTGCTGGCCGACGCTGACGAAGGCCGGCTTGTCCGGCGACGGCGACGCATAGTAGGTGCCGACCATCGGCGCGCGCTGCACGTGGCCGTCCGGCAGGGCATTGCCCGGCTTGGCGGTGCCACCGGTGGAGGCTTCGGTCGGTGAGCTCATCGGCATGGCCGGTGCGGCGGCGACCGGAGCGGCGACCTGGATCGGGGCGGCGACCATCGGCGCCGGCGCATAGCCGCCGACCGGGTTGCGCGACAGGCGCACGGATTCCTCGCCTTCCTTGATCTCGATCTCGGCCAGGTTCGACTCTTCCAGCAGGTCGATCAGCTTCTTGATTTTGCGCAGGTCCATAGGATGCCTCTTGGGTGTTGGCGGCGACGGCGCGCACGTGCCCGCCACCGGGGAATGGGGATTCAGAGCCGCTGCAGCGCGGCGTCCATGGCGTAACGGTAGCTGTCCGCGCCGAAGCCGCAGATGACACCGGCCGCCTTGTCGCTGAAATAGCTGTGCTGGCGGAAGGGTTCGCGGGCGTGGGGGTTGGACAGGTGGATCTCGATGAACGGAATGGCCACGGCGGCCAGCGCGTCGCGCAGCGCCACCGAGGTATGGGTGAAAGCGGCCGGATTGATCAGGATGAAGGCGGTGCCGTCGCCACGCGCGGCCTGCACCCGGTCCACCAGCACATGCTCGGCGTTGGACTGCAGGCTCTCCACCGCGTGCCCGGCCGCTTCGGCCTGCCGCACCAGCGCCGCGTCGATGTCGGCCAGCGTGGTGTGCCCATAGACCTCCGGCTCGCGCGTGCCGAGCAGGTTCAGGTTGGGGCCGTGGAGGACCAGCAGTTTCGCCATGTGCCAGCGGTGGGCGGGAAAGGGCGGCAGTGTGAGCGAACCGGGGAATGCTGTCCAGTTCGGCGAAATTGGCGACGTTTTAATCGAATGTTTGAAATTGGCGGCCGCCGGTTCTGCTCCTTCGATTCCGCCGGAGAGGCCGGCAGGAAAGGGCCTGTCCTGTCGCAATGCAGAACGGCTTCTTTCCCCGTGGCGAACTTTGGGAGCATGTTCGCGGCAGTTATCGGCTTTCGTCTTCCAGCTTCGCCCACTCCTCGATCTCCCCGGCCTTGAACGGGCCCAGCTTCTGCCTGACCACACGGCCCTGCGCGTCGATCAGTACGCTGTAGGGCAGCAGTCCCTGGCGGTTGCCGAGCCTGACGCTGGCGTCAGCCGGACCGGGGGTTTCCAGCACGATCGGGTAATAGACCGGTACGTTGCCGAGGAAATCGAGCACGGCTTCGTGCGTGTCCAACGCCAGGCCCACCACCTGCGGGCCGTCGTCGGCGTGGCGTGCGGCGAAGCGCGCCAGTTCCGGCATTTCTTCGATGCAGGGCGCGCACCAGCTGGCCCAGACGTTGATCAGCAGCGGCCGGCCGAGGAAGCGCCCCGGGAACTGGACCGGCATGCCGTCCAGATCGGGCAGGGTGAAGGCAGGTACCTGGTCGCCCGGGGCAAGTGCTGGCGGCGCCGGAACCGCGGCGACCGGAGTCATCGACGGCTCCGTCATCGCGGGAATCGCGGGGCCGGCCGGGCGGCTGAGCCAGGCCCCGGCGGCCAGTCCGGCCGCCGCGGCGACACCCGCTACCCACCACGACACGCGGCGCATCTCAGCGTGCCGCGCGCAGCAGCGCGTCCTCGACGATGGACTGGGTCAGCACGGTCGGCAGCACCCGTGGCGGCGCGCCGGGCCCGTACACCACGTAGAGCGGTACGCCCACGGCCTTGTGCTGTTCCAGGAAGGCGCTGATCTGCGGGTCCACATTGGTCCAGTCGCCATGCATGTACACCGCATCCACCCGCTTGAGGGCGTCGCGGAAGGCGTCGCCGCCCAGCACGTTGCGCTCGTTGGCCTTGCAGGTCACGCACCAGTCCGCAGTCATGTTGACGAAGACCACGCGGTTGTCCGCGCGCAGGCGGTCCAGCATCTCCGGCGAATACGCCACCGTGCCTTCGCTGGCCGTGCGCGCCGGCGGTTCCATGCGGGTCACGCCCCATACCGGGACCAGTGCCAGCAGGGCCAGCAGTGCGCCCAGCGCCATGCCGGCGCGGCGGCTGTGCCAGCGGCTGCGCTCGAACCACCACAGCCCCAGCGCCAACAGCGCGGCACCAGCCAGCAGCAATGCCATCGCGTCGATGCCGCGCTGCTTGCCCAGCACCCACAGCAGCCAGATCGCGGTCAGGTACATCGGGAACGCCAGTACCTGCTTGAAGGTTTCCATCCACGCGCCCGGCCGCGGCAGGCGCCGGGCCAGCGCCGGCACGAAGCCGATCAGCAGGAACGGCAGTGCAAGGCCCAGCCCCAGCGCCAGGAACACCAGCATCGCCATCGCCGCCGGCGCAGTGAAGGCATAGCCCAGCGCGGGGCCCATGAAGGGTGCGATGCACGGGCTGGCGATCACGCAGGCCAGCACACCGGTGAAAAAGTCGCCGGCCGCGCCCTTGCGGCTGGCCAGCGACTGGCCGATGCCCCCCAGGTTGCCGCCCAGCGTGAACACGCCCGACAGGCTCAGGCCGACCACGAACATCAGGTAGACCAGCGCGGCGATGAACCAGGGATGCTGCAGCTGGAAGCCCCAGCCGGCCGCCTGGCCGGCCGCGCGCAGCGCCAGTACCAGTGCGCCGATGGCGGTGAACGCGACCAGCACGCCCAGCGTGTACCACAGCGCGTGGCGGCGGGCGTGCTGGCGGCTCTCGCCGCTCTGCGCCAGCCCCAGAACCTTCAGCGACAGCACCGGCAGCACGCAGGGCATCAGGTTGAGGACCAGCCCGCCGGCCAGCGCCAGCAGCAGGATCCACGCCAGCGAATCGCCCTTGCCTGCGCTCTCCGGCGGCTGGCTGCGGCTGGCGTTGTCCGCCGAGGCGTCGGGCGTGGCCGGGGAGGTCCCATCGCCGCCGTCGTTGGAACGGACCACCAGCGGCTGCGGAGCGGGCGGATTGAGCGGGTCGACGACCGGCAGGTCGGCGGACCTGCGGCCGCTGGGCAGCGGCGGGATTACCAGCGGGGTGACCGCGGCCTCGCCGCTCGGCGACACCTTGCCGGCCGGCAGCGACAACCTGACCCGTCGGGTCATCGGCGGATAGCAGATGCCGTCGGTCTGGCAACCCTGGAACGTGGCCACCAGCGTCGCCGGGCTGGCGTCGGCGCGTTCGCGATGCAGCGGCAGCGGCACGTCGATCTGGTCGAAATACACCACCACGTTGCCGAAATGTTCGTCGCGGTGCGACTTGCCGGCCGGCCACTGCGGCTTGCCGGTGCGTATCCCGGCCGCGCCTTCCAGTGCCAGCGAAGTGCGGTCGCGGTACAGGTAATAGCCCGGCGCCGGGGAGAAGCGCAGCAGCAGGCGATTGCCGTCATCGACGATCGCCTCGAAGCCGAAGGCCTGCTCCGAGGGCAGCGGCAGGCTCTGCGTCGCGGCGCCGCCCGGCAGCTTCAGGCCGCCGCCGTCGTTGCGCGCCAGCGGGTTGAACACCGGCGCATCGCCGGCCGGTGCGGCTGCGGCGCCGGGCAGCCTGACCTCGACGGTGCGCTTCTGCGGCGGATAGCACACGCCGGCGTCGGCACAGCCCTGGTAGCGGACCTCCAGCGTCACCGTCCCGGCGCCGGCGTCCGCGCTGCCGGGCAGGGTGGCTTTCAGCTGCTGGTGATAGGTCTCGACGTCACCGAAAAACTCGTCGTGCTTCTTCTCGCCGGTGGGCATCTGCAACGCACCGGCGCTGAACCCGGGGCCGGCCTTGACGCTGGTGCGGTGGCGATACAGGTAGTAGCCCGGTGCGATGTCCCAGCGCAGTTCGATGCGGTCGCGCGCGCTCGCCTCGACCTGGAGGGCGAAGGCTTCGTCGACCGGCAGCAGGTCTTTTTCGCTGACGGCCAGCGCGGGCAGGGTGCAGAGTGAAAGCAGGCACAGGGCAGTGAAACGTCGCAACAGCATCTTCAAGTCAGGTGTCCTCGCGGGTCTGGGCCCGGATCCAGTCCAGATAAGCCGGCAGCCCGGCGCTGGGGGAAACCGCCAGTATCTCCGGCAATTCGTACGGATGGTGCTGCAGGAGTGCCGCCGTCAGCGCTTCCAGGCGGTCGGCGGCGGTCTTGATCAGCAACTGGATTTCCTCCGCCTGCTCGACCTGCCCCTGCCAGCGATACACAGACTGCATCGGCGGCAACAA
Organism: Stenotrophomonas sp. 05N423; assembly: GCF_056397145.1. NCBI lineage: Bacteria > Pseudomonadati > Pseudomonadota > Gammaproteobacteria > Lysobacterales > Lysobacteraceae > Stenotrophomonas > Stenotrophomonas sp. 05N423. The sequence goes on along the minus strand of NZ_JBFTMV010000003.1, from coordinate 211,194 downwards.
GTTCACGCACGCAGCCAGGCGCCGCTCGACCAGCAGCCGGGCTAGCGCCTGGGCCGTGGCGGCATCGGGGCAGGTGCAGAAGACCAGGCGGGCGTCGTGGGCGTCCATGTCGGAATTTTCGCAGAAATCAAAGAGGTACTTCCCATATTCCATCTGGTTCTTTGACATCGTTGTCACACCTTGACAACGATCCGCTGCTGAGGCTGGCATGTGCGGGTCATTTGTGATGGAATTCACGCATGTGACTTGCGCGCGTTTGCAGATCGTCAAGGGGGAATGCTGTGGGCCGACGTACACGCCAGGGCTTCACGCTCATCGAAATCATGATCGTCGTGGCCATTCTCGCCATCCTTGCGGCCATCGCGCTGCCTGCGTATGGCAAGCACGTCCTGGTCGGCAAGACCCGCACGGCGCAGGCTGACCTGCGTGCGCTGTCCGCGGCGCTGGAGAACCACCGGCAACGCACCCTGTCCTATCCGAGCGCGACCCCGGCCAACGTGGCGGCCGTCAAGGCGGCGTTCCCGGCCTGGAGCCCGGCGGCCAAATCGGCCGATTTCGGCTTTTCGGCCAACTCCAGCGGTTCCGGTTACACCCTCACCGCCACCGGCACGGGCAAGCTCAGCGGTTGCACCCTGACCCTGAAGCAGGATGGCGCCACCACGAATTCGGGCTGTCTGGTGGGCTGGTGATGAAGCGCACAGCCGGCTTCACGCTGATCGAACTGATGGTCACCCTGGCGGTGATGGCAGTGCTGGCAGCGGCCGGTACGCCGTTTGCCCTGTCGTGGATGGACAGCAACCGGCAGCTGCAGGCCCGCAACCTGATGTGGGAGGGCATCTCCCAGGCGCGGGCCATGGCCCTGCGCAATCCCGGCGAGGCGGTGCAGGGCGCCGTGTCGGCGAAGCTGCAGCGCACCGGCAACACCCTCAAAGTGGTGGGGGCCGGCAGCAACACCGCGCTGTGGACCGGGGAACTGCCCGATGGCGCCACCACCCAGCTGGCCAACGCCGCGGGCAGCGCGTCCGGCGATCTTTCCTGTGTTGCCTTCGACAACCGCGGGCAGCGCGTGACCACCGGTTCGGACTGCGTCATTGCCGCCGACAGGACCCGCATCGCGGTCGGTTTCAGCAGCCAGGATCTCCTCCATGTCGATCTGCTTTGATCCGCGCCGCCGCCAGCGCGGCGACATCATGCTCGAGGCGCTGCTGGGCGTACTGATCACCAGCGTCATCGGTGCAGGGCTGGCGCACGTCGCTGGCAGGGTATTGAGCAGTCAGCGTGATGCCAAGGTCGAGAACATGGTCGTCGAGCAGCTGCGTAGCCAGCTGCATGCCGATGGCATCGCTCTGTGCAACCGCAATGTGACGGTCAAGCTGCCCGATGGCGACAAGACCGTCAGCGTGGCGTGCGAGAGCGCCGCCGCGAACGTGACGGTGTCCGGGATCACGCGTCCGGTTGACGCCCCCAGGCGGGTCGATCTGAAGGTATCGGCCGCCGACATGGGTGTCGCTGGTGCCGATCTGACGATGTCGTCGAGGCAATGAAAATGATCGCCACACGCCAACGCCAGTGCGGGCAGAGCCTGATCAGCATGATGGTCGGCCTGGTGATCTCGCTGATCACCATCGCCGCGATGCTGACCCTGTACAAGACGATGGTCGGCGTTTCCAACGAGGCGTCGGTCGCGGCGCGCCGCGATGGCCAGATGGCGGCCGGCCTGCTGGCGGCGCAGATGGAGCTGCAGTCGGCCGGTTTCGGCGTGGCACCCACGGTGCCGCTCGATGAGCGGTTGTACATTTCCAACGGCGGCAAGCAGGCGGCCTGGTTCTACAACGATGGCACCAGCCGTTGTGCCGGCCTGTGGGTCGACGGCAATGGCCTGTATCGACTGCCGCCCAAATCCGGTTGCGCCAATGCCAGCACCGCCACCTGGAATGCCAATGAGCGCATCCCCATGGCGTTGATGCCCACCGCGGCCGACGGCAGCCTCATTGCGTTCGACAGCGACGAGCGGGGTGGGGTGATGCTGACCGGCTACACCTTCAGGCGCGAGAACGCCGCCTGCCTGCCCTATATGCAGCAGGACTTTTCCGGCACGCCCGCGCCTGCCGCGCAGCGGGTGGCGTTGGCGAACGCAGGCGATACGGAGCGTCTTTTCTCGGTCTGCCTGCCCAACCTGACGGTGGCCTCCGTCTCCCCGCCTGTCGGCACCTGATGCTGCAAAGGAACCTGCACATGAAGAGGAATCGAAGGCATCCGTCCAGGCCGCAGCGCCAGCGCGGTGTCGCGACACTGCTGATCGTGCTGGTGGTCGGCCTGGCCGTCTCGGTCACCGTGGCCGCCACCGTCTATTCGCTGCGTGGCACACAGGCCAAGCAGCTGACTACCCACTCGGCAACGGCCGCGCAGGCGGCGGCCTGGCGTGGCGTGGAAGCGTTGCGCCTGTACCTGCTGCAGTTGGACAAGGCCGAGCTGGCAGGCCTGAATGGTGCCGTGACCGGAATGGGGGCGTTGGGCGTCAAATCGGCTTCCATCGTGAGCGTCGCCACCAGCGGAGTCGACCGCTACCAGGTCAAGGCCAACGTCACCGGCGAGGCGGGCGTTGGCAGCGCGCTGACCACCGCCACCGTGGAGGTGGTCTACGACGTGGGTCCGGGAGCCGGTACGCCCGGTGTACCGCCGGTGTGCGCTTCGATGCCCGCCGCACCGATGGTGTTCAACGGCAATCTCGACTACACCGGCGGTGGCTTGGACGTGGTCAACGCGGTCGACTACGAGAACATCGTGGTGGGCGGTAATCTGACCATCAGCAGCGGTTCCGCGGCCAAGGTGTCCGGTTGCACGAAAGGCAATGTCAGCCTGAGCGGCGGCGGCCTGAAGGAGAACGGGCACCTGTACTCGGAAGGTGGCATCACGATCAAGAGCATGACGCCGCCCAATGGCACCACGCTGTGGGCGCAGCAGATCTCGCTGGACGGTTCCAGTTCTAGTGCGCGTTTCGTCGCGCTCAAGGCGGGCGCGTACTCGGTGACCCTGAATGCCGGCGGCAAGACGGTGGGAAGTGCGCACGTGGGCGGTTCGCTGATCCCGTCCACGGTCAGTGGCGGCATCCCCTGGGTGAACGGCACCGTGCTGCCGTCCGTAGCGGCGGCCAGTCCGGTGCTGGTGACCCTGGAAGGCGGCAGTACGTTCCTGCTCGACCTGAAGCGGATCACGGTGGATGCCTCTACTGGATTGGTGACTGGCGCCGCGGCTGCTTCCGAGCGCCTCGGTGGCAATGCCGACATGCCGGACAGCTTCACGTTCCGCTCGACTGCCATCCATGGTGGCGACGTGACCACGCAGGGGCTGGCGCGTACGAATCTGATCTGGGGGCATCGCGTCAGCCTGGGGTTGAATGGCGGGAGCCTGACCGGTGGCATCGACGTCGGGCAGCTCTATGTCAATGGCAACCTCGAAGTGGGCACCGGCAAGATCGACGCCCTGGTGGGTGGTGGCGATGTGTGGGCACGCGGCGCCGGGCGCAGCAACAAGGGGGCCTATTCGAACTTCCCCCAGATCGGTTCCGGAAATGTGGCGGGGCAGGCTTACTACGGAAGCGCGAAAACGGCATTGCCCGCTGGAGAAGAGACCACGGCGATGGGCATCAAGGCCGGGCAGTCGGGCACGAGTCCCGGCCTGCCGGGCGTGCCGTACTGCGACGCACGCGTGAAGGCCGTCGACGCCGATAACTACAAAGGCTCGGCCAACTATGTATTCGAATCGATCAACGGCGTGCCGCAGTTGACCATCCAGAACGTCAAGCGCGCGGACGGTACCGCCATCGACGGCGTATATCCGTTGAGGAGTCCGACGACCACGCAGCTGGCGATCCTGCAAGAGCTGATGACCTGCAACAACACCAATGACAAGGGATGCCGGAACATCCTCCAGGCGGATGGAAGCTGGCTGCTCAATGGCGTGGGGAAAATGCCGGTGGGTGTCCTGTGGTTCGATGCCTCCCTGAAGGTGGATGGAACCAGCACGAACCTGCTCAACAGCATCATCGTCAAGGGCAAGAGCTGCGAGTCCAGCGCGGTGGACTGCAAGGGCAACATCAACCTCACCAGCTCGGGTCACAGGGATCTCATCGCCCCGAATTTCGCGGGCGTGACCGCCGTCTGCGGTGCTGCTTTCTATCCGGGCAACCTGTGTGCGAGCCGCAATGCGTTCGTGACCTGGGAGGATGCGGACAAGAAGGTCTATACCGGCCTGCCCATCGCCAACAGCGCCGTCGTCGCCGAGGGCGATGCGACGATTTCGGGCTGGAAGATCGACGGCAGCGTGCTGCTGGGCAGGACGCTCTCCACCAGTGGCGCCAAGGTGACCATCCGCGGCAGCCTTACGGTGGGCAGCAACCGGCGCTCGGATACCACCATCTCCGCTGGCGGCATCGTCGTCGATGTACCAACCGGCGATGGCAGCCTGAGTGTCGTACCGGTCTGCAGCGCCGGTACCGAATCGACGCCAGCCGCCCCGGCCAGCGCCTCCGTGCTCTGGTCCCGCTATCTCTGATAGCCGGCAGGGAGGATGCCCCGGGCCCGGCGGGCGTCTGTCGGTCTGCCCTGCGGATCCGCGGGGTAGCGGCTGCCTTCCGGGGTGTGCGCGACATCGATGACTGCGAAGCCTCTCTGCCCGGCAATGCCGGGCGACTGGCAGCAGCGGTGCCGGGAGACACCCGTTCTCCCGGGTTGGACGGACACGAAGTTCCTGCCAGCCCCTTGAAAGCCCTCCGGCGGTCCCCATCTCCCAGCCAAGCCCGTTCGACGGGCGTTTTTACGCGTGGTGCCGTCCTTGCCGGAAGCAGGGGTGGCAACCGCCGGACTTTCCAGACCAATCAACAACTTAAGAGGTCTCACATGAGCATCAAGCCGCTGCACGACCGCGTCGTGGTCAAGCCCATCGAAGCCGAGGAAGTCTCTGCCGGTGGCATCCTGATCCCCGATTCGGCCAAGGAAAAGTCCACCAAGGGTGAAGTCGTGGCCGTCGGCCCCGGCAAGCCGCTGGACAACGGCAGCGTCCGCGCCCCCGCGCTGAAGGTCGGCGACAAGGTCATCTACGGCCAGTACGCCGGTTCGACCTACAAGGCCGACGGTGTCGAGTACAAGGTGCTGCGCGAGGACGACGTGCTCGCCGTCATCGGCTGAGCCGCGTTTCCGAACGACTCACAAGACCCCTTACAACCCTGATCCACTGAGGTATAGCAATGGCTGCCAAGGATATCCGTTTCGGTGAAGACGCCCGTTCGCGCATGGTGCGCGGCGTCAACATTCTCGCCAATGCCGTCAAGGCCACCCTGGGCCCGAAGGGCCGCAACGTCGTGCTCGAAAAGAGCTTCGGCGCCCCGACCATCACCAAGGACGGCGTGTCCGTCGCCAAGGAAATCGAACTGGCCGACAAGTTCGAGAACATGGGCGCGCAGATGGTGAAGGAAGTCGCTTCGCGCACCAACGATGACGCCGGCGACGGCACCACCACCGCCACCGTGCTGGCCCAGGCCCTGATCCGCGAAGGCGCCAAGGCCGTCGCTGCCGGCATGAACCCGATGGACCTCAAGCGCGGCATCGACAAGGCCGTCGTGGCCGCCGTCGCCGAGCTGAAGAACATCTCCAAGCCCACTGCCGACGACAAGGCCATCGCCCAGGTCGGCACCATCTCGGCCAACTCGGACGAGTCGATCGGCCAGATCATCGCCAACGCGATGAAGGAAGTCGGCAAGGAAGGCGTGATCACCGTCGAGGAAGGCTCGGGCCTGGACAACGAGCTGGACGTGGTCAAGGGCATGCAGTTCGACCGCGGCTACCTGTCGCCGTACTTCATCAACAACCAGCAGGCGCAGTCGGCCGACCTGGACGACCCGTTCATCCTGCTGCACGACAAGAAGATCTCCAACGTCCGTGACCTGCTGCCGGTGCTGGAAGGCGTCGCCAAGGCCGGCAAGCCGCTGCTGATCGTGGCCGAGGACATCGAAGGCGAAGCGCTGGCGACCCTGGTGGTCAACACCATCCGCGGCATCGTCAAGGTCGTGGCCGTCAAGGCGCCGGGCTTCGGCGACCGCCGCAAGGCGATGCTGGAAGACATGGCCATCCTGACCGGCGGCACCGTGATCTCCGAAGAAGTGGGCCTGTCGCTGGAGAAGGCCACCATCAAGGACCTGGGCCGCGCCAAGAAGGTGCAGGTCTCCAAGGAGAACACCACCATCATCGACGGCATGGGCGAGAAGGCCAACGTCGAAGGCCGCGTGGCCCAGATCAAGACCCAGATCCAGGACACCTCGTCGGACTACGACCGCGAGAAGCTGCAGGAGCGCGTGGCCAAGCTGGCTGGCGGCGTTGCGGTGATCAAGGTCGGCGCTTCGACCGAAATCGAAATGAAGGAAAAGAAGGACCGCGTCGACGACGCCCTGCACGCCACCCGTGCGGCAGTCGAGGAAGGCGTGGTTCCGGGCGGCGGCGTCGCCCTGGTCCGTGCGGTCACCGCGCTGGCTGGCCTGAAGGGCGCCAACGAAGACCAGAACCACGGCATCCAGATCGCCCTGCGCGCGATGGAAGCCCCGCTGCGCGAGATCGTCGCCAACGCCGGTGAAGAGCCGTCGGTCATCATCAACAAGGTCAAGGAAGGCACCGGCAGCTTCGGCTACAACGCCGCCTCGGGCGAATTCGGCGACATGCTGCAGTTCGGCATCCTGGACCCGACCAAGGTGACCCGTTCGGCGCTGCAGAACGCCGCTTCGATCGCCGGCCTGATGATCACCACCGAAGCGATGGTGGCCGAGGCCCCGAAGAAGGACGAGCCGGCCGGCGCCGCTGGTGGCATGGGCGGTATGGGCGGTATGGGTGGCATGGGCGGCATGGACTTCTAAGTCCGCCGCAGCCTCACCGCTGCCTGTTGCACGCAGAAACCCCGCCGCGAGGCGGGGTTTCTGCTTTTCGGCTCTCCGTCGCCGGACCGCGCGTGTCTTGCAGGGCGGGGTTCACCCTGCATGGTGGCTTTCCCGATGAGGCCTCATGCGGGGCAAGCCCCGCGTTACGGTATGCCGGGTTGTTTCGATGCCGGGCGCTCACCGCAACTGCGCGCGCACCCATTGCACGATGGCGGCGGCTGGCATGGCGCCGGATTGACGTGCGAGTTCGCGGCCGCCCTGCAGCAGCACCATCGTCGGGATGCTGCGGATGCCGAAGCGCGTGGCCAGGGCCGGTTCGGCCTCGGTATCGAGCTTGCCCAGGCGTACATCCGGCTCCAGTTGCGCGGCTGCCTTGGCGAACTCCGGCGCCATCTGCCGGCAAGGGCCACACCAGGCCGCCCAGAAGTCGATCAGCAGCGGCAACTGCGAGCGCTGCGCGTGGGCGTCGAATGCGGCGGCATCGAGCACGACCGGTGCGGCGGCGAACAGGGACCGGTGGCAGCGCCCGCAGGCGGGCGACTGGCCCAGTCGCGCAGCCGGGACCCGGTTGATGGCGTTGCAGTGCGGACAGGCGATCTGCAGCAGGTCGTCGGCGTTCATTCTGGCTCTCGCGCGGATGCTGGTGATGGCGATGCGGGCAAGTATCGCGCGGCGGCGGTGAATCCCGGTTGCGGTTGAAACTGTCGCATCGCACAAAAAACCGTGTTATCAATGCAGCCCATGAACGCAGCCCGCGCCAGCTTTTACTTTTGGTACTACTTTCCGAAGCCGCTGGCGGAGGAAGGACTGCGCTCACCCTGAAGAAACTTTCAGACGCATTCCCGAAAAGCCGCCAGCGAACCTGGCGGCTTTTTTCATGCCGCCATCGCCGGGGCTACCCCACACGAAACGACCCGGAGAACTCTACATGCCCCCCCATACCGATGACCTTCGCATCCGCAGGCTCGACCCGCTGACCCCGCCGGCCCACCTGATCTCGCTGCTGCCCTGCGATGAGGAGGCCTCGCAGACGGTAGCCGATGCGCGCGCCGCGCTGCACCGCATCCTGCACGGCCAGGACGACCGCCTGGCGGTGGTGGTCGGCCCGTGCTCGATCCACGATCCGGCGGCGGCGATGGACTACGCCCAGCGCCTGCGCCCGCTGCGCGATGCGCTCGGCGGGGAACTCGAGATCGTCATGCGCGTGTACTTCGAGAAGCCGCGCACCACCGTGGGCTGGAAGGGGCTGATCAACGATCCGGACCTGGACGGCAGCTTCAACATCAACAAGGGCCTGCGCGTGGCGCGCGGCCTGCTGCGCGACATCAACAAGCTGGGCCTGCCGGCCGGCGTGGAATTCCTCGACGTGATCTCGCCGCAGTACATCGCCGACCTGGTGGCCTGGGGTGCGATCGGCGCGCGCACCACCGAAAGCCAGGTGCACCGCGAACTGGCCTCGGGGCTGTCGTGCCCGGTGGGCTTCAAGAACGGCACCACGGGCGATGTGAAGATCGCCGCCGACGCGGTGGGCGCGGCCTCGCATCCGCATCATTTCCTGTCGGTCACCAAGGAGGGCGGCACCGCCATCGTCGCCACCCGTGGCAACCCGGACTGCCACGTCATCCTGCGCGGCGGCAAGCTGCCCAACTTCGACGCGGCCAGCGTGCAGGCGGCCAGCGAGGTGCTGGGCAAGGCGCAGCTGCCGGCGCGGCTGATGATCGATGCCAGCCATGCCAACAGCAGCAAGAAGCCGGAGAACCAGCCGCAGGTGATCGACGACATCGCCGGGCAGCTGGAAGCGGGTGAATCGCGCGTGGTCGGGGTGATGATCGAGAGCCATCTCGTCGGCGGCCGTCAGGACCTGGTCGAAGGCCAGCCGCTGGTTTACGGCCAGAGCATCACCGACGGCTGCATCGATTGGGACAGCACCGTACAGGTGCTCGAACGCCTGGCCGAAGCGGTGCGCGTGCGTCGCCGCGCGCGTCTGGAGGCCGCCGCCTGAGGAGATGTGACTCCTGCACTGGCATGCATGGATCAGTCCAAGTAGCTTACGCGGCGGGAGGCGTCAGGCCTCCCGCCTGCCATGTGGAGAAGGGCGCGTCCCGCCAGGCAGGAAGCCGATGGATCATCGTGCCAGGGAGAAGGAAGTGATGCGTACCCTCAGTTGCACCGTTGCGATGGCATTGATGCTGGTGCCGGCGCTGGCAATGGCCAAGAAGCAGGTCCAGGACTCGGGCAGTGGCTGCCTGCAGAATCTTTCGGTGACCGGTGGCTTCACCTCCGGCAAGCAGTTCCTGGCATCGACCGACCATGAAGGCGTGAGCTACGCCGAAGCCTTCCGCAAGACCGTCGCCGCGATCGAGGCCGAGGGCATGGTGTCGGTCTCGCCGAACGAGCGCACCGGCTACATAGCCGCCGAGAACCCGGTGCGCGGTGGTGGCGGTTCGACCGTGCCGCTGCGCACCACCGTGCGCCGCCAGGATGATGGCAGCATCCGCGTGGAAGTGCGTTTCAGCATCAAGGGCGGGCAGATGACCTCGAACAAGGCGGTGGGCGAGGGCATGTGCAAGATCGCCGACGCGGCCAGCCTGTAAGCCGCGAACGGTCGTCCCGTGGCTGCCGGCGCCTGGTTCCTGTACCTGCTCGAATGCAGTGGCGGCAGCTATTACGCCGGCATCACCACCGACGTGCAGGCCCGCTTCCAGGTTCATGCGGCGGGCAAGGGCGCGCGCTATACGCGCGCGCATCCACCGCTGCGCATCCTCGGCATCCGTGAGTACGCCGACCGCGCCGCCGCATCGCGTGCCGAGTGGCAGCTGAAGCGGCAACCCCGCGACCGCAAGCTGGCCTGGCTGGAACACGGCGGCCAATGAGGTAGATTCCGGTCATGGCCGCGGCGGCTGCGCGGCCCAGCGCCCGGTTTTCCGGGCATCCGGCCGGAGCGGGACGGCAGCGGGAAAGTCGCCTGCCGCGCACCGGCAACCTCAGCAGCGGGGAAACGCGATGAATGGTTGGTTCGAGTTGCACCGTAGCAGTGACGACCAGTTCTATTTCGTGCTCAAGGCAGGCAATGCCGAGGTCATCCTGACCAGCGAGCGCTATACCACGCGGGCGGCGGCCGAGAACGGCATCGCCTCGGTACGCACGAACAGTCCCGACGATGCGCGCTACGAGCGCAAGACGGCCAGTGACGGCCGCCATCACTTCAATCTCAAGGCGGCCAACCACCAGGTGATCGGCAGCAGCCAGATGTATGCCTCGCAGGCCGGGCGCGAAGCCGGCATCGCCAGCGTCCGCGCCAACGGCCCGACCCCGACGCTCAAGGACAAGACCGCGGACTGAGCATCGCACGCCTGGAAACGCATGAAGCCCGGGATTCCCGGGCTTCATGCGTTGCGGCGGCGGAAAACCTCAGGCCTTCATCGTGCCTGTATCGAGCCAGCGCTGGTGCCAGGACAGCGCTTCGGGCAACAGGTGCGGCGTGTGCTTGCCGTAGCTGTCGCGGCAGGCGCGTTCGAAGTAGTCGCCGAGCTGGTCGCGGAAATCCGGGTGCACGCAGTTGTCGATCAGCGTGCGCGCGCGTGCGCGCGGCGGCAGGCCGCGCAGGTCGGCCAGGCCCTGTTCGGTGACGACCACCGCCACGTCGTGCTCGGTGTGGTCGACGTGGCTGACCATCGGCACGATCGAGGAGATGGTGCCGTTCTTGGCGGTGGACGGACTCAGGAAGATCGACAGGAAGCCGTTGCGGGCGAAATCGCCCGAACCGCCAATGCCGTTCATGATGCTGCTGCCCATGACATGGGTGGAATTGATGTTGCCGTAGATGTCCGCCTCGATCATGCCGTTCATGCCGATGCAGCCCAGCCGGCGCACGAGTTCCGGGTGGTTGGAGACTTCCTGCGAACGCATGATGATGCGCTGCCGGTAGAAGTCGATGTTGCGCATGAATTCCTCGGTGGCGGCCGGACTCAGCGCGAAGCCGGTACAGGAGGCGTAGCGCAGCACGCCGCTGCGCAGCAGGTCGAGCATGCCGTCCTGGATCACCTCGGTGAAGGCCTCCAGGTCGCGGAAGCCGCTGCTGGCCAGCCCCGCCAGCACCGCATTGGGGATGTTGCCCACGCCCGACTGCAGCGGCAGCAGGTTGGCCGGCAGGCGGCCGCGCGCCACTTCGTGCTTGAGGAACTCGATCAGGTGTCCGGCGATGCGCTGGCTGTCGGCATCGGGCGGGTTGAACGGGCTGTTGCGGTCCGGCGCGTTGGTGAGCACCACCGCGGCGATCTTGTCCGGATCGCAGCGCAGCGTGGTCTGGCCGATGCGGTCGTCGCCGCGCACCAGCGGGATCGGCTTGCGGTGCGGCGGCAGCGCGGTGCCGTAGTAGACGTCGTGCATGCCGTCGATGCCCAGCGGCTGCCACTGGTTGACCTCGATGATCACCTTCTTCGCCAGGTCCAGCCAGGTCTTGTTGTTGCCCACCGAGGTGGACGGCACCAGCGTGCCATCGGCGTGGATGGCCGAGACCTCGATCACCGCGGTGTCGATCTCGTTGTAGAAGCCGAACCACACATGCTGGGCGACGTGGGAAAGGTGGATGTCCAGGTAATCCAGCTTGCCGGCATTGATGCGCTTGCGCGCATCCGGGTCGCTCTGGAACGGCATGCGCATGGCGATGCCGTCGACCTTGGCCAGCGCGCCGTCCAGCTCCGGCGCGGTGGAGGCGCCGGTGAGCAGGTTGATGCGGAACTCCTCGCCGCGCTCGTGCGCCTGTTCGATGCGTCGGGCCAGGAACTGCGGCACGGCCTTGGGGTAGCCCGAACCGGTGAAGCCGCTCATGGCGACGGTCTCGCCGGGCTGGATCAGGGTGGCGGCGTGTTCGGCGGAGACGACCCGCTCGCGCAGGCGCGGGTCCAGGATGCGTTCGACAGACATGGAAGCGACGGTTGCTCGTGGGGATGAGGCGATTATCCCGGATGGCGGCCGGGGGCGGCGTTCGACCTTCGTGGGATGGCGTTTGCCGCCCTGGACCCTTCGCATGGCAGAAGCCCGGCACGCGATGCCGGCCATGCCGGTCCTGCGGCGGTCTCCAGTGTCTCCCGGGCCGGTCAAGCGCGTTTTTTGCACTGCAGCGTGCAACTTGTGCGCCGACCCCGCAGGATCGCCCTGCATCCCGACGTGGGGGAGGGAGCAAAGCCCGCTGGCAGTTCGCTGCCAGCGGGCTTTTTAGTTCCCGGTCCCGGGAAGAGCCCACGTGTCCCGGCTGCGATGCCAGAATCCGTGGATGACGATTCCGCTCCCCGACCTGCCTGATTCCCTCGCCGCGCTGCTCGACCGCGCCATCGCCCGCCTGAAGCTGGCCGCGCCGGACCCGGCGCAATGGCCGCCGTCGCCCACTTTCGAGGCCGGCCTGCGCTGCCTGGCGCTGGCCAGCGATTTCGCCATTGATACCCTGTGCCGGCAGCCGGAACTGCTGGCGCTGCTGGCCCAGGGTGATCCGCTGCCGTTGCCGGAACTGGACCCGCTGCAGCCCAGCGCCTGGCCGGTGCAGCTGCGCCGCTACCGTGCCGCCGCCTCCACACGGCTGGTCTGGCGCGATGTGAACGGACTGGACGAGGTGGATGCCACCCTGCTCGGCGCCACGCGCCTGGCCGAGGACTGCCTGCAGCTGGCGCTGTCCGCGCTGGAGCAGGAGTTCGCGCAGCGCCACGGCGTGGTGCGCGCCGAGGACGGCAGCGTGCAGCGGCTGGTGGTGTTCGGGCTGGGCAAGCTGGGCGGCGGCGAGCTGAATTTCTCTTCCGATATCGACCTGGTCTACGCCTACCCGCAGGCCGGCGAATCCGATGGCGCGCGGTCGCTGGCGGCCGAGGAATATTTCGCCCGGCTTGGCCAGCGCCTGGCGCGGCTGCTGGACGAGACCACCGCCGACGGCTTCTGCCACCGCGTCGACCTGCGCCTGCGCCCGTTCGGCAGCGCCGGGCGGGTGGCGCTGTCCTTCGCCGGCATGGACCAGTACTTCCAGCGCGAGGGCCGCGACTGGGAGCGCTATGCGTGGATCAAGGCGCGCGCGGTGGCCGGCGACATCGCCGCCGGCGAGGCCTGGCTGGAATCGCTGCGCCCGTTCGTCTACCGCCGCTACCTGGACTACACCGCGCTGGACGGCCTGCGCGAGATGAAGGCGGCCATCACCGCCGAAGTCGCGCGCAGCGACCGTTTCGACGACATCAAGCGCGGGCCGGGCGGCATCCGCGAGATCGAATTTCTTGCCCAGGCGCTGCAGCTGATCCGCGGCGGCCGCGAGCCGGCGCTGCGCGAGCGGCGCCTGCTGCCGGCGCTGCACGCGCTGGTGGATGCCGGGCAGATGGACGCGGGCGATGGCGCCGCGCTGGTCGCGGCCTACCGTTACCTGCGCCGGCTGGAGAACCGCCTGCAGATGCTGCGCGACGCACAGACCCATCGCCTGCCGGCCGACGCGGACGACCGCGCGCGCATCGCGTTGGGCCTGGGCTACGCCGGCTGGGACACCCTGCTGGCCGCACTGGACGAACAGCGCCAGCGGGTGGGCGCCGAATTCGCCGCGCTGCTCGCGCCGCGCCGTGGACAGGCCGCGCCGGATGCCCTGTCCAGCTACTGGCGCGTGCTGCCCGACGGCGGCGATGCGGTGGTACTGGCCGAGGCCGGCTTCGCCGACGCCAATGGTGCCGACCAGTCGCTGCGCGAGTTCGCGCAGTCGCTCGGGGTGAAATCGCTGTCCGACGCCGCGCGCGCACGCCTGGACCGGGTGTTGCCGGCGCTGCTGCACGCCGCCACCCGTTCGCCGCAGCCCGATGCCGCGCTGCGTCGCGTGCTCGGCCTGTTGCAGGCGATCCTGCGCCGCACCAGCTACCTGGCGCTGCTGGACGAACAGCCCAGCGCGCTGACCCGGCTGGTCAACGTGCTGGCGCGCAGCGCACTGCTGTCCGAACGGCTGGTGGCGTTCCCGCTGCTGCTGGACGAACTGCTGGACACGCGCGTGGCCGGGCCGTTGCCGGATGCGCAGGAAATGCGTGACGCCTGCGCCGCGGCATTGTCCATCGACGATCCAGAAGCCGCGCTGCGCACGCTCAACGAGGTGCGGCTGGCGTTGAGCTTCCGCATGGCGCTGGCCTTCCACGATGGCCGCCAGCGCGCGGTGGACTGCACGCACCAGCTGGCGCAGCTGGCCGATGCCGTGGTGGACACCGTGCTGGCAATGGTGCACACCGACCTGGTGGCCGCGCACGGGCAGGTGCCGGGCGGCCGCTTCGCCATCATCGGCTACGGCAGCCTCGGTGGGCTGGAACTGGGGTTCGGGTCGGACCTGGACCTGGTGTTCCTGTACGACCACCCGCGCGAGGCCGAGGAAAGCGACGGAGCGCGCCCGCTGGAGAGCAGCCGCTGGTTCGCGCGCCTGGCGCAGAAAGTGATGGCCCTGCTGTCGGCGGTCACCGCCGCCGGGCGCCTGTACGACATCGACGTGCGTCTGCGCCCGGACGGCGGCAAGGGCGCGCTGGTGTCCTCGCTGGCCAGCTATACCGAATACCAGCGCGAGCGCGCCTGGACCTGGGAGCACCAGGCGCTGGTGCGCGCCCGCGGCGTCGCCGGCGATGCCGGCCTGCTGGCCGATTTCGAGCAGGTGCGCGCCGCCACGCTGGGGCGCACGCGCGATGCGGGCACCCTGTTCGGCGACGTGCTGAAAATGCGCGCGCGGATGCGCGCCGAACTGGACCGCAGCGATGCGGCGCGGCTGGACCTGAAGCAGGGCGCCGGCGGGCTGGTGGACCTGGAATTTCTGCTGCAGGCCGGCGTGCTGGCCGGTGCGGGGTGCGATCCGGCGCTGTGCGGGCCGCGCGAAACGCCGCGCCTGATCGATGCGCTGGCCGCCAGCAACTGGCTGTCGGCCGAAACCGCCAGCGTCCTGCACGACGCCCACGCTACCCTGCTCGATGCCGGCCTGTCCTGCACGCTGGACCGGCGCCCGCGCATCGCCGTGCCCACCCCGGAAATTGAAGCCGCCTGCACGGCGATCACCGCCGCGGCGGCCGCGCAGGGATTGCCGTTCGAGCCGTAGGTGCCGGGCTTGCCCGTCACGGAACTTCACCAGGAAAGCCACATGCGGGCAGGCCCCGCATCTACGAAGCGCCGTGTAGGTGCCGGGCTTGCCCGGCACGAAGCTTCACCGGGAAAGCCACATGTGGGGCAAGCCCCGCATCTACGAAACGCCGCGCAGGTACCCCACGCCTTACGACCGCACCGGCGCCATCTTCCACAGCAGCGCGCGGAACGGCACCAGCAGGCACAGGCCGATGCCCAGTTTCACCAGCCAGTCGCCGACTGCCCAGCTCACCCATGGCAGCGACGAACCAGCGAAGGCGATCGACCAGAAGATGGCCGTGTCCAGCGTCGCGCTGCAGGTGGTGGCCACCGATGGCGCGCGCCACCAGTTGCCGCTGCGCAGCCGGTCGAACACGGTGATGTCCAGCAACTGCGCACAGATGAAGGCCATGCACGAAGCGATGGCGATGCGCGGGGTGGCGATCCACACCGACAGCACCACCGCCACCGCGAAGCCGGCCCAGGCCACGCGCCGGGCGGCCTGCGGGCCGAAGCGGCGGTTGATCAGGTTGCTCACCAGGAACGCGACCGGATAACTGAAGGCGCCCCAGGTCAGCCAGTCGTTGATCGGGTACTGCACCAGCACGTTCGAGCCGAGCACCACCGTGCCCATGGCGAGCACGGCCAGCAGCAGCGACAGCGGAGTGAGCGGGGCGAAACGGATCGGGGAATTCGGGGACATGGCGGCGGACGGACAGCAGGCGGCGACGCCAGGAGGGCGTGGTCGTTGAAGACAGGGAAAGGGCGGCGCCGGATCGGGCCGGAACAACGGATCCGCATTGTACCGGCACCGCCTTTACCGCTCTTCACCGCAGATGCCTCCGTCCCCGCCGGGCGCGGAGAGCGGCAGGGAACCGGAGCGACGGGCCGGATGCTTACAGCGTCGAGGTATGGCTGTCATCGGCGGCTTCGACGGTCGGCACGAAGGTCAGTACCGCACCGTCTTCGGCCCGCAGCATCCAGCCCGTGCCCTGTGGACTGGGCGTGAAAGCGACTGTCTGGCCGGCCACGAAGTTGGCGGCCGGGTTGTCCTCGCGCTGCGGCCACTGCAGGCGCGCGGTGTTTTCCGGATTGAGCGGGTCTTCCAGCATCACGCTGCGGCCACCATCGGCGGTCCCGGCGATCTCCTTCACCTGCATGTCAGGCAAGGGGCCGGCGCTGATACGGCGCTTGCCGTCGCGGCGTCCGTTTGATGCCCTGGACAGTTCGGTCACGCGATTCACGCCCGCCGCCGACAGGAACACCGGTCCGGACACCACCATCATGGCGCTGCCGCTGACCACCAGCGTCGAAATCTCCGAGTTGTTCATGTTGTCGCCGGCGCGCACCGGAGCGGCGGGCAGCAGCAGGGCCAGGGCGCAGCTCAGGGCGGTAGCGGCAAGCAGTTGCTTCATCGGGGCTCTCCAGTGTTCACGGGGAAGAAGGGGCGGTCGCGGGTAACGCAGGGCGCTGATGGGGGATGCTCAAATCGCGCTCCAGCGCACCGCGGCGGTGCAGGAAATCGAAGATCGATTCGACCGTCACCACCGAATAGTTGCCGGAAATGCGTTCGCTCGCCGGGTGGTCGGTGACGGCCACGTTGTCGGCGAAAAAGCGTGCGCCCAGCCGCTTGCCCAGGCCGATATGCAGGCGTGCGGGGCTGTAGCCGTTGCGCTGGAGCCAGTCCCGCGCCGTCCCGCGGTCGCCCAGCGTGGTGCCGTCGCCGGCCTGCGCCATGGCGGCGGCGGTCACCTCCAGGATCCACTGGTTGGAATTCTGGTACTCGCCGCCGCCGGGGTAGGCCAGCATGCTGTAGCGGGGCTGGTGCAGGGCGCGGGCCGGCGCGGCGTCGCCGCCCAGCAATTGCCTGAGTGCCGCCCGCACGGCGGGAGTGGGAATGCCCACGCGCAGGTCCGTGCTGATGGCGCTCTCGCCGAGCAGATTCACCAGACCCTCGCGATACAGCGCCGAGGTGCCGCCCTTGCAGCGATTGAGCAGGTGCAGCACCTCCCAGCGGCCGGTCTCGTCGCGCAGCAGGAACGCCAGGTGGCTGTGGCGCAGCCCGTATCGGCTCAGATCCTGGCCGCCGCGGGCGGCGATGACCACGTCCACGTCGGGCAGCGCGTCGAGGGTGTCGGCGGTGACAGCGGCCATGTCGAACATGGCGGCCATCGTGGTCGGCGGCGGGTAGCGTGGGGCGCAGGACGGCTGCTGGGCGATCGCGGCCGGTGCCAGGGCGACCAGGCACAGCGCAAGCAAGGCGGAAACAAGGTGGTTCATCGGGGCGCATCCTTGCAGAGGCGTCGTAGAAAGTGGTTACAGGCCGAGCCGGGCCTTCACCTCGGCGGCGATGCGCGGAGTCTCGCGCAGCGGTTCGATGGCCTGCTGCGGGTCGGCCTCCAGTGCGTCCAGCCCGTCGAGCAGGCGCCCGCGTTCGCGCAGGGCGCGCTGGAACCGCAGCATGCGCGCCTGCGCGCGGTGGCCGAGCAGCACGCCCACCGGCACGCGGGTGGCGCAGGCCTCGGACAGCAGGTTCACCGAATCGGGCGTGCACAGCACGCGGTCGGCCCAGCCCAGCAGCCCGGCATAGGGGTTGCTGCCGTCGCCGCCATCGCTCCAGATCACCCCGGGGACGTCGTCGAAGGCGCGCAGCAGCGCCTGCGTCACCGGCCGCGGCGTGCGCCGCGAGGTGGTCGCCAGCACGCTGCCGCCCTCGGCGCGGATGCGCGCGGCCAGTTCGGCCAGCAGCGGCACGATGTCGTCCTGCTGCCACGGCGCATGGTCGGTGGGGCCGCCGACCAGCAGCGCGGTGCGCGGGCCGGGCAGCTGCTCGAAGCTGGCGAACGCGGCGCGGCCGCAGGCCAGCCAGTCGTCGGTCACCGGATTCAGGCTGCCCAGCAGGGTCAGCACATTGCCGCCGCGCAGGCGGTCGTGCCCGGGCACCACCACGAGGTCCCAGTGGCGGGCGCCGATGCGTGGGTCGAGGATCTGCACCGTCCGGGTACCCTGCCGGCCCAGCACGCGCAGCGCGCCGGCGGCCTGGCGGCCGCAGCCGATCGCCAGCGTCGGCGCCGGCCCGGTGGCCAAGCGTTCGAAGGCCTCGCCGAAGCCGTGCGCGGCCCCGGGCAGGGCGCGTGGCGCCAGCCAGCGCCACGGCGCGCGCGGCTCCAGCTGCAGCCGTTGCTGCCCGCCCAGGCGCAGCGCCGATGCCAACGCCACGGCCTGGCGCACGTTGCCGGCGCGGCCGTCGGTGATCGTCCAGGGAAGCGTCGATCGTTTCGCGTATGGCATTAATTCGTTTCAGTGAGGCCTGGTGTTGCAACAGTCGCGACGCCCTACACTGCGCCCTCTGTTGCGGTGGCATTGTCCGGGGCTTTCCCGCACAAGGCCACGACCGTAGCCAATCCATCACGGAGTTTCCATGTCTGATGTTCTTGCCGATGCCGCGCTCGACCAGTTGTTCCGCACCGCGCGCACCCAGAATGCCTTCCAGGACCGCCCGGTCGAGGACAGCCAACTGCGCGCGCTGTACGACCTGCTGAAGTGGGGCCCGACCGCGGCCAACTCCACGCCGGCGCGCTTCGTGTTCGTGAAGTCGGCCGAGGCCAAGCAGAAGCTCGCCCCGGCGCTGTCCGAGGGCAACCTGGCCAAGACCCTGGCCGCGCCGGTCACGGTGATCGTCGGCTACGACGAGGATTTCCACGAAAAGCTGCCGTACCTGTTCCCGCACACCGATGCCAAGTCCTGGTTCGACGGCCCGCGGGAAGGCCGCCATGAAGCCGCCTTCCGCAACGGCAGCCTGCAGGGCGCCTACCTGATGATGGCCGCGCGCGCGCTGGGGCTGGATGCCGGCCCGATGTCGGGTTTCGACAACGCCAAGGTCGACGAAGCGTTCTTCGCCGGCACCGCCATCAGGTCCAATTTCCTCGTCAACCTGGGCTATGGCGATCCGGCCGGCGTGTTCCCGCGCCTGCCGCGCCTGTCCTTCGACGAAGCCGCGCGCATTGCCTGACCGCTCCACCCGCTGCCATCACCCGGCACCGGTAAGCTGAAAACGCTCCAGCCCTCTCATCCGCATCCACAGGAGATACCCATGTCCACCGTCACCAAGCTGCTGCTCCCGCTGGCCCTGGCTGCCGCCATCACCGCCTGCTCCAAGCCGGCCGATAGCGCTGCCCCGGCTGCTCCGGCCGACACTACCGCCGCTACCGAAGTGGCGGCCCCGGCTGCTCCCGAAGTGGCGCCGATCGAAGTCGCCTCCGGCACCTACAAGCTCGACCCGAGCCACACCGACGTGCTGGCGCAGTGGACCCACATGGGCTTCTCCAACCCGACCGCGCACTTCGGCCAGGCCGACGGCACCCTGGTCTACGACGCCGCCGACGTGACCAAGTCCAGCGTCGAAGTGACCCTGCCGCTGGCGGGCCTGAACGCCTTCACCGCCAAGTTCGACGAGCACCTGCGCAGCGCCGATTTCTTCGACGCCGCCAAGTTCCCGACCGCCACCTTCAAGAGCACCAAGGTCGAAGCGGCCGGCACCAACAAGCTCACCGTCACCGGCGACTTGACCATCAAGGGCACAACCCATCCGGTCACCCTGGACGTCACCGTCAACGGCGCCGGCGAGCACCCGATGATGAAGGTGCCGTCGGTGGGCTTCGACGCCACCACCACGCTCAAGCGCAGCGATTTCGGCGTGGGCGCCTACGCCCCGGCCGTGAGCGACGAGGTCAAGGTGCGCATCACCACCGAAGCCTCGATTCCGAAGGCCGAGTAATCCTGCGGCTAGGCACATTGCCTGACGCAACAACAGAAGGCCCGCCATTGGCGGGCCTTCTGCTTTTTCATGACTGTCGTGGAGCGCGTCGCTTCGCGCTCCGGCACCGGTGGATCAGCGCAGCGCCTGCAACCACGTGGCAACCGCCTCGCTCGGCGACTGCTTCGCCTTCACCGCCAGCCCGCTGGCCTGCACGAAGGTCTGCGCCACCTGCGCCAGCCGCTGCCGCGCGATCAGCATCACCTGCCTGGCCGCCGCCTGCTGCTTGCGCAGCTGCACGATATGGATCGACGGCCGCCCGGCCGGCGCGTACTTCTGGTCGCGGCGCAGCACATCGGCCACCTGCGCGACTTCATGCTCGGCCTGCAGCAGCTGATGCTGCGCCTGCACCAGCGCACGCAGCGCCTCGCGCAGCGCCAGCGGCCGCTCGAAGCCCGCCAGCACCGCATCGCAGCGGCCATCGTCGGCCACGCGTTCGCGCAGGGTGTCCATTGCCGCCATCGTCAGCTTGCCCACGTTGCCGCCTGTTTCGTCGTGATTGGATGCGATTGTCGCATCGCCCAGGCGCGAAGGCCCGCCATGGGCGGGCCTTTCATCGTCCGCGTCCCACAGGGACGTCGCCGCTTACTCGCAGCGCACCGCGGTGATGACGTTGTGCGCGTCGAGAAACACGCGCAGGCGGTCCTGGCGGATATCGCGCGAGACCACGGTGGCCGGGCCGATCGGGTTCAGCAGGCCGGCACCGCTTTCCTGCTTCAGGCGGCGGATGTTCGCCTCGTCGCCGGGCTGGCCGACCGCCCACTGCGACCGTGAGGCATCGCAACGGCCGTCGCCGGACACGGTGGGGCCAGGCGTGGTCAGGCAGCCGCCCAGGCCCACGGCGAGCAGCACGGCGGTGGCGGGAACGAGGAGCGGGCGAAGGGGGCGTGGTGTCATGACAGGCGACCGGATTGACTGCCGCGAGCATAGCAGCGGCGGATCACGCCGGCGTCGTGGCCGCACTGCGCCACGACACCATGCCGGCTCACTCGGCCTCGTCCGGATGCGCCTTCCAGTAACCGGTGGCGCGGATCCAGTCCTTGGGCACCTGCAGGTGACCCTCGACGAACTTGCGCATCATCCGCGCGCGCCGCGATTCCAGCGCGATCCAGTAATACGCATCGCCATCGGGTGCCTCGAAATCCACCAGCGCATCCTCCAGCAGGGTGCTGCTGGCCGCGTCGAAGCCGTTACGCTCCAGCCACGACACCCGCACCTGCGCGGCGCTGGGCAGCGGCTGGCGGTCGCCTTCCTCGGGGATCTCGATCAGCACCTCGGCCTGCGCGTGTTCCGGCAGCTCGGCCAGGCGCCGCGCGATGGCCGGCAGCGCGGTCTCGTCGCCGATCAGTACATACGCGTCGTAGTCGTCGGCCACCAGGTGCGAACCGCGCGGCCCGGCCACCACCAGCGCATCGCCCACCTGTGCGTTGGCTGCCCAGGTCGAGGCCACGCCGTGGCCGTGCAGCACGAAGTCCAGCACCAGCTCGCCGGCTTCGGCATCGTGGTGGCGCGGGGTGTAGTCGCGGGCGGGCGAGGGTGCCTGCCCTTCCGGGTAACGCGGCCCCTGCTCGGTCAGCTCCGGCAGCACGAACACGCCCTCGGCATTGGGGAAGAACAGCTTGACGTGGTCGTCCGGCGCTGGGCTCTCGAAGCCTTCCAGCGCGTCGCCGCCGAGCACGATGCGCTGCATGTTCGGGGTCAGGCGCTCGCTGTGCAGCACCTGCAGCTGGCGGAAGCGTGGGGTGAGGCGGATCAGTCGGTTTTCATGCAGTGACATGGGCATACCTGGGGTCAGTTGGCGCGAAGCGCCGGGGTGACCTGGCTGGAGGCGTCTGGCTGGGTCGTGGGGAAAAGAAGAGGATCAGGCGTCGGCGTCGCCCTGGCGCACCAGCGCGGCGGCCTGGTCCAGCAGCGCGGCGACGCGCTCGGCGTCTATGTCCTGCCAGCGGCCATTGCGCAGCACCAGCGACTTCTTGAGCCGGTGCATCGCCTCGCGCACCGGCGGCGGCAGGCTGGCCTTGGTGATGGCGCGCGCGCTATGGCGGGCGCGCAGCTGCGCCGCCTCCACGTCGGCCTCGCGCAGCTTCAGCTGCGCCTGCCCGATCGCGGTGATGCGGTAGCGCTTGCGGCCGCCGTCCTCCTCGGCCGCCACCCAACGCTGCTTCTCGAAATCGGCCAGCAGCGGATACACCGAGCCGGCGCTGGGCGTGTACACGCGCATGAACATCTCGCTGACCAGCTGGATCAGCTCATAGCCATGGCGCGGCGCCTGCGCTAGCAGCGCCAGCAGCAGCAGGCGCAGGTCGCCGCGGCCGAGTGGGCGCGCGGCGGGGCGTTGGCGGGAAGGTGGCGGCAGCGCGGGCGGCATGATTTCGATATATCGAATTTGCTCAAGACGATATATTGAAAACCAGGGCGGCGCAAACCGGGCAGATGAACGGGCCGGGCGACTGTCATCGTGCTGACCTGCCGCCTCGCCAGCATTGCCGCGCGGCGGGCGATGGAGGGTAGCCGTGCTCCGTGGCGCCGGACGGGGCCAGCCCCCCGCATCCGTGGGGAACACGTTGTTCTGCAGCGCTGGGCGCCACCCGGTGGCGCTGGGCCGGCAATGCCTCGACGGGGTAGTGGTACCGCTCCACGGACAACGTGCCGCACCAAGGCGGGCAGGGGCTTCGCGCCTGTCCGCCAGTGTCCCGTCAACGGCCATCGGCCTGTCGCCTCCTGTCCGCCAGACACCGCGATCTGCAAGGCCATACGCAGCCGTAGCCAGCTTCGCGGGCGGGCGGGTGCGCTACACTTTGCGGCTCAAAACTACTGAACAAGCGCGCGCGTGCGTGCCGTACCTGGGAGCGCCAATGAACTGGTTGAATGAAGTGCTGAACAACGACCCGAACCCCCTGGAAACCCAGGAGTGGATCGAGTCGTTGAAGGCCGTTATCGATGTCGAGGGCCCCGAGCGCGCGCATCAGTTGCTGGAAGGCATGGTGGAACTGACCCGTCGTTCGGGCGCGTTCCTGCCGTTCTCCCCCACCACCGAATACGTCAACACCATCGAGCCGCAGCTGGAGGCCAAGAGCCCCGGCAACGCCGAGCTGGAATGGCGCATCCGTTCCATCATCCGCTGGAACGCCATGGCCACCGTGGTGCGCGCCAACCGCAAGCCCGGCGACCTGGGCGGCCACATCGCCTCCTTCGCCTCCGGCGCCACGCTCTATGACGTGGGCTTCAACCACTTCTGGCGCGCCCCGAGTGAAAACCACCCCGGCGACCTGCTGTTCATCCAGGGCCACAGCGCCCCGGGCATCTATTCGCGCGCCTTCCTGGAAGGCCGCATCAGCGAGCAGCAGCTGGACAAGTTCCGCATGGAAGTGGACGGCGGCGGCCTGTCGTCCTACCCGCACCCGTGGCTGATGCCGGACTTCTGGCAGACCCCCACCGTGTCCATGGGCCTGGGCCCGCTGGCGGCCATCTACCAGGCGCAGTTCATGCGCTACCTGGAAAACCGCGGCCTCATCGAAAAATCCGACCGCAAGGTGTGGTGTTTCATCGGCGACGGCGAGAGCGACGAGCCGGAAACCCTGGGCGCCATTGCCCTGGCCGGCCGCGAAGGCCTGGACAACCTGATCTTCGTGGTCAACTGCAACCTGCAGCGCTTGGATGGTCCGGTGCGCGGCAACGGCAAGATCATCCAGGAACTGGAAGGCGTGTTCCGCGGCGGCGGCTGGAACGTCATCAAGCTGCTGTGGGGCTCCTACTGGGATCCGCTTCTGGCCAAGGACACCAACGGCGTCCTCAAGAAGCTCATGATGGAAACCGTCGACGGCGAATACCAGAACTGCAAGGCCTTCGGCGGCGCGTACACGCGCGAGCATTTCTTCGGCAAGTACCCGGAAACCGCCGCCATGGTGGCCAGCCTGTCCGACGACGACATCTGGCGCCTGAACCGCGGCGGCCATGACCCGCACAAGGTGTACGCCGCCTACCACCAGGCGGTGAACACCAAGGGCATGCCCACCGTCATCCTGGCCAAGACGGTCAAGGGCTACGGCATGGGCAGCGCCGGCGAGGCGCTCAACCCCACCCACCAGACCAAGAAGCTGGACGACGAAGCGGTGCGCCACTTCCGCGACCGCTTCAACATCCCGGTCACCGACGAACAGCTCAAGGACGGCCAGGTGCCGTTCTACCACCCGGGCCCGGATTCGCCGGAAGTGCAGTACCTGCAGGAGCGCCGCGCCGCGCTGGGCGGCTACCTGCCGCAGCGCCGCCAGAAGGCCGACAAATCCTTCAACGCCCCCAAACTCGAGACCTACGAGCGCCTGCTCAAGGATTCGGGCGAGCGCACCTATTCCACCACCATGGCCTTCGTGCAGACGCTGAACATCAGCCTGCGCGACAAGGAACTGGGCCCGCGCCTGGTGCCCATCGTAGCCGACGAAGCCCGCACCTTCGGCATGGAAGGCCTGTTCCGCCAGATCGGCATCTACGCCCCGTACGGCCAGAAGTACAAGCCGGTCGACGCCGACCAGCTCATGTACTACCGCGAGGACCAGAGCGGCCAGGTGCTGCAGCAGGGCATCAGCGAGCCGGGCGCCATCGCCTCGTGGATGGCCGCCGGCACCAGCTACTCGGTCAGCAACGTACCCATGCTGCCGTTCTACATCTACTACTCGATGTTCGGCTTCCAGCGCGTGGGCGACCTGGCCTGGCAGGCGGCGGACATGCGTACCCGCGGCTTCCTGCTCGGCGGCACCGCCGGCCGCACCACGCTCAACGGCGAAGGCCTGCAGCACGAGGACGGCTTCAGCCACATGGTGGCCGGCGGCATTCCGAATGTGCGCAGCTACGACCCCACCTTTGGCTACGAAGTCACCGTGATCCTCCAGCATGGCACCAAGGCCATGATGGAAGACCAGATCGACGAGTACTACTACATCACCCTGATGAACGAAAACTACACCCACCCGGCCATGCCGGAAGGTGCAGCCGAGGGCATCATCAAGGGCATGTACCTGCTCACCGACGCCGGCAAGCCCAAGAAGGGCGAACTGCGCGTGCAGCTGCTGGGCAGCGGCACCATCCTGCGCGAAGCCATCGCCGCGGCCGAACTGCTGGACAAGGACTTCGGCGTCACCGCCGACATCTGGTCCTGCCCCAGCTTCAACGAACTGCGCCGCGACGGCTTCGACGCCGAGCGCTGGAACCGCCTCCACCCGGAAGCCGAGCCGCGCAAGCCCTACGTCACCCAGCTGCTGGAAGGCCGCCAAGGCCCGGCCATCGCCGCCACCGACTACGTGCGCGCCTACGCCGACCAGGTCCGCGCCTTCGTGCCGATGACCTACTCGGTACTGGGCACCGACGGCTTCGGCCGCTCCGACACCCGCGCCAACCTGCGCCGCTTCTTCGAAGTGGACCGCTACTACATCGCCCACGCCGCCATCGCGGCGCTGGCGAAGGATGGCAAGATGACCGCGAAGGACGTGGGCCGGGCGATCAAGCAGTACAACATTGATCCGGAGAAGGCGAACCCTGTTGGGGTTTGATAGCTAGGGCTTACATGCAATCGCAAAAGGGCGGCCTACAAGGCCGCCCTTTTTTGTTTTCCAATTGATGATATAGGATTCTATTCAAGTGATTGGCATTACATCACATCATGGGGGCGCGGTGTATGGGTGTTGATTGGATGCAGAACATAATCCGCCTATTCGATACTGATGAACTTAAGATCGGATTGATCATTGCAGTGGTCACGGCGGTGCCCGCGGTTGTGGGTAGGTCAGTGCCTTGGGTGATTTCTCAGTTTCAACGCCGTGCGTATAAAGGATACGCCTCATCGATATCCTTTAGTCGAGAGGAGGTTCAGTCTGCGCTGTCTGGATATGTCTATCAGGAGGGGATGATGACAGATCCTAGTACTCGCCTTGATCTGGTGGATGCTTTGGCGATTCGGAGAGAGCCTCTTTTCACAATGCTAGATAGGCTGATATTTGCTGGCTGCAGCAGCAAGTACGTATTTATTTTTGCAGATTGCGGGATGGGTAAGACCACATTCCTTATCAACTATTTCCATAGGAGGAGGAACAAGCTGGGCCGTAAAAAGCTATCTATTGCGTTGGTTTCTCTATCGAAGTCTGGATACTTGGATGAGATTAAGGCTATTCCTCTAGATCGTCATGCCGAAACAATCCTGCTCATGGATGCCTTTGATGAGGATCCTCTTGTCTTTGAAGGTGTTACTAAAAGACTTGACGTAATTATTGGCATTACATCTTCGTTTAGGTCCGTTGTAATTAGTTGCAGAAGCCAATTTTTTGCGTCAGATAAAGATATTCCTGTCGCAACTGGTGCGTTGCGCGTTGGCCCGACGCCATTGGGCTTCTCTAAAGAATACGAATTTTCGAAAATATACATTGCCCCCTTTGATGTAAAGAGAGTGCGTAAATATCTGCGGACCGCATTTCCTGGGGCGAAAAATATGGCTAGGCGGGGAAGAGCTAAGGCGATGATTGCTAGAGTCCCCTCTCTAGTTATGCGCCCTATGCTGTTGGCTCATATTTCCGATGTGCTCGAAAATGAGAATCGCGAAAACTTGATGAGTCAGGCGGACATTTATCAGGCGATTGTGTCCGCTTGGGTAAGGCGAGAGTCTAGGTGGGTAAAGGGTGGGCCGCTCCTTGATTTTTCAAAAAAACTAGCTCTGGATATCTATGAGAACCGCCATGTTCGCGGGGGGGAATATTGCTCGAGAGATGAGCTTGCGATACTGGCTGAACAGTGGAAAATCCCTATAAGAAAAGAGTTTCTTACTGGTCGCTCACTTCTAAATCGTACAGATGACGGTTGGTGCAAGTTTGCACACCGATCTATCATGGAGTACTTGGTGTCATCCGCTGTTTTGGAAGGCTACGGCAAGGCGTCGATTGACCTCAATAGTCAAATTGCATTATTCATTTTTGACCGCTTGGGTGTTAATCCTAGTTTCCCTGACGGAAGGCTTGATCAGGGGGCGAGTCTTATGCTTTCCAGTCCTGAGAGTAGGCTGGGATACCCTACGAACTTCGGTATTTATTACGAAAATCCAGAAGCTCTCGATGCATCATTATTATATGGAATGGAAGTTCAAGACGAGACTGGAGGCTTCGGTAAATTTGGAGATCATCTTCAATACATGATGGAGCATCTCGATGAACGTCAAAAACTACTTGATGTGAGGATCTCTGTTGCGCCAAATGCTGGTGGAATGCTTATCGCATATATCTCTGTATGGGGCAGTAGTGCAGCCGCATTAAGTCGAGTCAGGGTGCCTGTAAAGAACTGGGCGCGGATCTTTGGAGCCCGATGGTTAGGGCGTGAGTTGCTAAATGTGGTGGGTAGGCCCACCTATCGAGGGGACTCAGCTTCTGATCTCTCTTTCCACGCCGCTACACTTTGCGACTTTCCAGTGGACATGCTAGGCGTTGAAGCTGCGGATTCCTGCCAAGTTCTTTCCGCTGGGGTCAGATATCCGGATGAGCGGATGGTACTTAAGCTCATTCCCGGCTTTGGTGTGGCTAGTTCATTGCTTCCATTCGGAGTGCTAAGGGGGGGGAGCATCAGCTTTCTAGATGGGAAGAGGACCCGGCTCTTGTATAGGCGTGAGCAAGATGCCAGGCCATCACTTAGTGCTGATGGATCTGTCGTGCAAGAAATTCCACTTGTATCAACAGCTGAGAAATGGTTTTCGGGGAGAAATAATTAGTTGTGGATGTAATTGGCTTAATGAGTCGGTTGGGCATAAGTCTATTGTGGATATTTTATTTGGAATTGGATTTGGAAATTTAATTGCTCTTCTGATCCGCTGGTATTGATAGTCGCTGCAGCTCCGCCTCGGCAGATGTGAGCCTTACGCGCGCGTGCGATTAATTCAGCTTGGACGAATTACTTTTCATCTATGGATGAGGCGCTATTTGGAGTTCATATGGGTGGGCAGTCAAATACAAAAGCTATAGTTGCTTTGGATTTAATTTCTAAATTGGTGGTGGTTGGTGCGCCAGGGCTTTATTTTATTGGCTGGGCGTATGCAGAGGGGCTGTGGACGGCCTTTGGTGTCAGTGATGGATCATTGGGGTACAGTAGTATTGAGCTGATGAAGTTGGGCGTTATTGGGGTGATAAATTCGTTTTTGTCCGTAGTCGCAAGTAGGTGGACTAGTTCTGCGATCTTACTGCTTGTCGTTGCAATGTTTGTACTTATTATGTTTCGTTTTTGGCTGCCTCGGTGGCTGATGTTTTGTTACGCGAAGATTCTTTGGGTCAAGCGTAAAGTGCTAAGTAGTCAGCGACTACGATTGCGTCGGAAAGTTGGCGTGGCTAAATTTATTGAAAATGCTTTTGAAAAAGTTGCGTTCCTTACAGTGGGCTTTGCTGGCTTTGTCGTAGGTGGAGTTATTTTGGTTCTAATCCTAGTCGGGCCGGCGCTTGCATTGGGGAAAGAGGATGGGGCTAGTTGGTTGGCGAGGCTAAAAGATCTTGAGCATGATAAGAAGGGTTTTCTTATGGCCGTTCGGATGGATTCTGTGTCCATCTTGATAGGCTGTGGTAGCGAAATGTGCGTTGTCTATGGTGGTATGGCGATTGAGGTGATAAAGAAATCAGATGTCCTAAGGTTTGAGCCTTGTCGACAGGTTCGGTATGGGCATGCGGGAAGACTCTATTGCGTGAAGTTGTGGGGCTTGGAGAATGAGCTCGGCATTCAATAATTGATATGCTTTTGTCAGATTTTAAGGCGATGCAGCATCGGTTTTTTTCTTTATATTGCTGATTTTTCTACGCCAATGTTGACATCCCGCCAGAGTGGTAGCACTCTCGCCCCCAAGGAGCGTCGAAACTCCTCAGAGAGCGGTACCCACCTCCGTCAAACCGGTGGGTTTTTTGTGCCCAATCCTCCGGGCACAAGCCGACGCGATGCCTGCGTCGGGAGGGCGGCTAATACAACACCCTTCGGGGAAATACGCCCGCCGGCTCTCTGCGGTTTCGAACCTCCCGACATCCCGTCGCCTTCGGGCGGCGGTACTTGGCGTATTCCAGGAGGGCGTTGCCATGTACACCGCACCATCCCCGCCGGCCCCCGCGCCGGGTTACCTGTTGCCCGAGGGCGCCCACGCCCTGCTGCGTGAAGTGGGCGACGTCATGCAGCGGCTGGCCGCACTGTCGGCCACCGAGCAGGGCAACCACGATCTCACCGCGCACCTGCTGTGCCAGCCCGGCGTACTAGCGCAATGCCTGCGCAGCCTGTCCATGCGCATCAATGTCGCCCTGCGTGAGTGCAGCTGTTTGGCCCAATCCACCAGCGACACGCAGGAGGCCCCATGAGCCGCCGCCGCGCATCCGTCGCCTCAACCGCCAAGCGGCCGGCCCGCCGCGATGCACGCACACTGGTGCAAGCGCTACTCGACGCCTTGCCGCCCCTGCCGCCACCCGACCTCCAACCCGACCCGCTCCCCACCCGCCCCGGCAGCCTGAGCGCACCCCGCCGCCCACGCCGGCCCCGGCAATGCACCGTCAGTTACACCCACTACGCCGGCGCTTACGACCACAGCGGCGACCAGGCCGTTCCACATCTGCGCCTGAGTGGCCTGTGGCTTGAGCAACTGGGCTTTGCCATCGGGGCGAAGCTGCGCATCACCGCGCAGGAGGGGCGTCTGGTGATCGAGTTGCCTGCTGGCTAGGAATGGAAAGCGCGGCATCCATACAGAAGCCGGCTGGCCCTGTAGGCCGGCAACTCACGTGCGCTTGTAAGAAGGCAAGGTGAACTCGCTGTAGAAGAAGGAAGCAAGCAGCAAGGCAACTCCCACCGCGACCGGCAAGGGGGCCTCTGCGGCGATAGGGGCACTCACTGCCCGAATGCCAAGTCCAAGGCCCAGCACCATAAAGAACGCCGCAAACAAGCGGTCTATAAAGCCTTGTCCAAGGGAATTGAGCAGCCAGCCAAGCACTGCACGCGGGTTCTTGATCGTTTCAGCAACGAGGTGAAGGAACATGGCTGTCCAGAACCCAATGCCATAGGCCACTAGTGCGCGGGTACAGGGGCACCATTCTGCCTTCGTCGCCGCCAGGAAGTAGCCAAGCGCAGTGGTCAGTACGGCCGCCCCTGCCGCAAGAACGCCGATAAGATCGGTTGCGTCCAGGCCCAGCAATTTCTTGATCACTTTCATGGAACTCCATTTCCGGAAGGATTGAAGAGAGGGGGCTAGAAATTGGCGTGGCGCGCTGGTGTTTTCAGCATCGTTTCCCGGTGGCTACTTATGAAATTCACCCCAGGCCGGAAGCGGTCAGGTAGTTCAATCTGGCGATCCTCGGCAGGCCAGAAAACCTCACGTAGAAAGGTGTCCTTGCTGGCCCGCAGGTCTGCCGATAGCACGATGCGGTGGTCATCAGTCAGTGAGAAGAGATGCTGGTCGAATGCTTTGTCATGGAGTGCGGAAAGGCACAGTCCATTACTTGGGTTAAGCCGATTGGCTTTGTCCTGCCGCCAAGGAACGATATGACTAGCGACCAGCAAGCGCGCATCGCTAACGCCGGAGACACAGCAGCGGCCACGGTAGCTGGCTAGTACCGTGCGGCGGAAGAAGGCTTGCTTGATACGCTGCTGCACGACGGTATGGCGCGTGCTGCCGCTGTAGTCGTCTAGTGCGAAATCATCCTCATCGATTGCTTGGCGGGTGGCTACCTCGTCCTTTGCTTCCGACAGCGCGGCGCGAAGCTGCTCACACTCCACGGCCAGCCGCCCCCAATCGGCATGGAATTCATTCCATACCTGGCGATCCAGCGCCGAAGCGCCCCTTAGGCCCCTACGCCCACTGTCCGTGATCGACGGATCAAGGCTGGCGAAGTTGACTAATTTCATTGCCAGCGCGCCAGGCGTGCGGCCGATGAGCCTGGCCAGTTCAATGATCTGCGGGTTGCGGCTATGCAGCTTGCCGAAGGGCGTTTGGCAATAAAGGTGGAAGGCAAGCTTGAGTTGTTCGTTGCTCCAGTTGCCTTTACTCGGAAACATGCGGGCTACTTCTTGCATGAAGGGCGTTCCCTGACCTGACGCGAGGATTATGTCCGCTTCCATATTGCTTGCTGCGGCATACAAGCCGCTACCCCGCAAACCTGCGCGCAAACGTCTCCACGACCGCATGGTTCTCTCCGGCGAGCCGGTTGAATTCGGGCGAGGTGATGTGGTCGCTGTCGGCCACGGCACGCCAGAAGCGCAGCGCGGCGTCTGCGGCCCATGCAATGTGGGGCAGTTGGCCGCCGCGGGCCGGTGCGGCCAGTGGCAGCGGGCTGGCCGGGCGCACGATGCCGGTGCGCGAGGGGGCCAGGTACATGGGCAGCATGTCGTAAGCAGGGCACAGGGGCAGCGGGCCGGTGCCGGTCAGGTGGAAGCCGAGGTTGCCCAGGTGCATGTCGCTGTTGCCGATGAAGCGGCCAAACCAGTGCAGGCGGGCCATGTCGTCGGCGGTGCCGCGTTCTATCCAGCGCTGCGCCAGCAGTTGTTCGCCGGCCAGGCCCCAGTCGCGTGGGCCTTCGCCGATGAACGCGGCGTCCAGTGCCAGCAGCGAGACGAAGCCTCGCCTGCCCAGCGTGCCGGGCGTGCGGTCGAAGCGGCGCACTTCGAGGAAGGTGTGGCCGTCGGTTTCGATCAGTTCCGATTCGGCGGCATCGAAGCCAGCGTCGCGCAGGCAGTTCAGGGCGAGGTGTTCGCAGGCCAGCAGTTCGGCCCAGCGCCGTGCGGCCTGGCCTTCATCGAGCGGGGCGAACTTCACCAGTGCGGCGTAGCGGCTGTGTCCGGCGTCCACCGTGGCGGTGAACTTGGGTTGTTCGCCGCCCGGGGACGAGCCGATTTCCTCGCCCGCCAGAGCCTCCCCCGCCCACACCGGGTAGCGCTGGGCACGTTGCGCGGGGGTGACCGCATCGCTGGGGGCATCCAGTTCGGCAAGGGCGCGCTCGACGGCGAACTGCCCCAGCAGCAGGTCGCCGATGCCGGTACCGCCGTGGAGGATGGCGGTGAGGGTGTCGCGTACCTGCCAGCGGGCCAGGTCTTCCGGCACGCCCAGTTGCCGGCCCAGGCGATGGGCGAGGGTGCGGCCAAGGAAGCCCTGCGGGCGCAGGTCGTCGAGGAACCATGGCAGGCCGGGGAAGTGCCCGCTGACGGCATCCACCGGCCGCGTCAGGTTGGGGCACTTGCCCGAGGGCTGGAAGTGGAAGCGGTCGCCGCGCAACGCGTGCAGCGTGCCGAGTTCTTCCAGCGTCGCATCGGCGCGCATGCGGAACAGCGGCCATGCGTTGGTGTTGCCAGTGGCACGGGCCACGTAGCTGGTGGCGCGGGCATTGCCGATGCGCAGCACCTGGTTGCCGGCTTCGGCTACCAGCCGGGCCAGCACCGGGCGGGTGATGCCGAGTCGCTCGGTCAGTACGCCTGCGGGCACCGGGTCGCCTTCCCGCAGCAGGGCAAGTAGATCGGCGGATGTGGCGGCTGGGGGGCGGGGCATGGGATGGGTTTGTTTCTTTACGATTTTAAGACGATAGTGAAGCCTTGGTTGGTTTTCAAGTTATTGTTCTGGAAAGGGTGTTGGTGGGGATCAGGGGTTTGGGTGGGTTGGTTTCTTTACGATTCCTGGGTTGATTCAGAAGCAACGGCCCCCTTCCGGTGATTCGGGACTGGCCGGCTGGCGTGCTCACTGGGCGTTCCAGCGTGTGTGAACCTGTGGTGCCCGCGTCCATTCCCAGCGCGCATGTCGGTGTTCGCAGAAACCCGCCTCTGCCCCGGTTTTTCCTGGCCCGGGTTTTCCCGCGGGCGTTCAAAAAATGCCTGCGCGCGCCGATAACGGTTGCGGCGCTGCACGCATTGCGTCCGCCATCACGGCGCGCGGCCTGTGTGCGCATACGTCCAATACGGCAAACGGAGATGCTTCACCGGGGCAATCCGAAATTCGCCTCTGCCTCCGGTTTCGCCCTCCAACTTCGAACTGCCTGATGATCGCAACCCTCCTGGTCGGCATGCTCTGCGTCCACCTGCTGTGCTTTGCCGTGATGTTCCTGCTCATCAGCCGGCGTCTGCAGGGCGACCGGATGGGGATGGACGTGTTCGCGGTGGGCAACCTGATGCTGGGCGGGGCGTATGTGCTGCAGCTGCTGGAGGGGGCACAGGGCTGGGGCTGGATGAGCGTGACCAACCACACGCTCACGCTGTGCGCGCCGGTGGCGTACTGCTTGGGTGGGGCGCGTTTCTTCGGGCGTTCGACGCCGCTGCTGCGGCCGTTGCTGGCCGTGGCGCTGGGCTACGCTGTCATGCAGGTGCTGGCGCAGTGGGTCTGGGGGCCGGTGGGGCGCCACGCGCTGCTCGCGGCTGCCTGCGCGGTGCTGTTCGCGGGCATGGCGCTGGTGCTGGCCCATGGCATGCGTACCTTCGCGCGCGACCTGCGCGGGGAGATGCTGTTGTTCGCCAGCCTGATCAGCGGCATCTGCGTGCTCAACGCGATGAAGTTCGCCAAGCTGCTCGGTGGCGGGCTGGAAGCGCTGAACATGGACAGCCCGTTCCAGATGGTCTTCTACGTCTACATGTGCTCGCTGGCGACCATTCTGCCGCCGTCGATCGTGTGGCTGGTGTTGCGGCGCCTGAGCGACGACCTGCGTGCGATGGCGGCCCGCGACCCGCTGACGCAGCTGCTCAACCGCCGCGGCCTGGATGCGGCACTCGACGCCCACTTCCAGCGGCAAGCGGGTACCGCGCACCTGCTGCTCATCGATGTCGACCATTTCAAGAACATCAATGACAGCCACGGCCACCATGTCGGCGACGCCGTGCTCCGCAGGATTGCCGACGTCCTGCGCGGTGCGGTACGCAAGGGCGATCTGGTCTGCCGGCTGGGCGGCGAGGAGTTCGTCGCCATCTGCGTGGAGTCCGACAGCGCGTCCGCGTTGCGCGTGGCCGAGCGCATGCGCAGCGCCATCGAGCAGAAGTCCATGTCGCCGGGAACCCGCAGGGAGGGGTTGCATTGCACGGTGACCATCGGCGTCTCGCATGGCTTCATCGGGGAGGCCTTCCTGGAGCAGGCCATGCAGCAGGCCGACGTCGCGCTATATCGCGGCAAGAACGCTGGCCGCAACCGCGTCGAGCTGCACTGCGAACAGGAACACTGAGCGCAGGCTCCATCGGAGTACCGGCACTCTTCCTTGTGCCGACCATTGCGGCCTGTCGCCCGCCGGCGGCCATCCATGCTTCGATGGTCGTCGGGAACCGAGGGCGTTTGATGGAGTCAGGGAAGTGATGCCGGCGCGTGATCCCGAGCGCGCTTCTGCTCCTTCCTCCACGCACGCAGGCCGGTGGCCGCCAGCGCCACGAACACCAAATACAGCGCCGCGGTGGCATGCAGCGATTTCACCGCGTACATGCCCACGTAGACCACGTCCACCCCGATCCACAGCCACCACGCGGCGGCGTGGCGGCGTGCTTGCCACCACTGCGCCACCAGGCTGAGCGCGGCGAGCAGGGCGTCCAGCCATGGCAATGCGGCGTTGGTCCAGGTGTGCATGGCCGCGCCCAGGGCCAGGCCGAACGCCACGCCCATGCCCAGGTCGCGGGCGCAGGCCTCCATTGCCAGCGGCGCGATGGCGACGCGGCCATCGGGCTTGTCCTGGCGGTGCCAGTTGGCCCAGCCGTAGGCCAGGAACGCGGCGAACGCGCCCTGCAGCAGCATGTCCGAGTACAGCCGCGCCTCGAAGAACACCAGCGCGTACAGGCCCACGGACACCAGCCCCACCGGCCAGGCGAGCATGCGCCGCTGCGCCATCAGCCAGACGCCCAGGGCGCTGGCGATGACCGCCGACCATTCCAGGATCGCCGGGTTCATAGCGCAAGGGTGACCGTCAGCCGCGCCTGGCGCGGGGCGCCGGGGAACAGGTAGTAGTCGCCGGAACTGCTGCCGGTGTCGCGCCAGTAGAAGCGGTTGAACAGGTTGTCCACCGACAGGTTCCAGTCCAGTGCGTGCCCCTGCAGTTCATGCCGGAAGCGCAGGCCGGCGTCCACCACGCTGTAGCCGGGCGCGCGCACGCGGCCGTCGGCGGTGGCGACGTTGGAGGAGGCATGGCGCCAGCCGCCGGTGAGGCCCAGCCCGGCGACGAACGACAGCGCGTAGTCGGCATGCACGCTGGCGCGGGTGGTGGGCACGTTGATCAGCGGGTGGCCTTCGTAGGCCGCCGTGCCGGTGTCGTGCGCGCGCGCGCGCAGCACGCTGGCGCTGGCGGTGAGCTGCAGGTTGTCGGTTACGCGCCCGCGCGCGCTCAGTTCCAGGCCGGTATGGGTCTGCTGGCCCTGCTGCACGAAGGTGTAGCCGTAGTCGCTGTCGTCCGGCTTGGCGTACTGGAACGGCCGGCTGATGCGGAACAGCGCCGCGCTCAGGGTCAGCGCGTCGTTGGGCATGTACTTGGCGCCGACCTCGACCTGGCGCGACAGCACCGACGGCAGGAAGTTGCCTTCGTTGCTGGTCCAGAATGGCGCTTCCTGCCCGAGCGCGATGCCGCGCACGTAGCTGGCGTACAGGTTGAGCTGCGCGTTGGCGCTCCAGATCAGCGCGGTCTGCGGCAGGAAATGCGACATGCGGCTCTCGCGCTCAGGATTGCCGCGCTTGTCCCAGGCACGCTCGTCCAGGCGCACGAAGCGGCCGCCGGCCAGCCACTGCCAGTCGTCGGCGAAACGCACGCGGTCCAGCACGAACAGCGCCTTCTGGCGGCTGTCCAGGCGCCGCACGGACGGGCCGGGCTCGCGCGGCGAGGGCTCGAACTGCGGCACGTCGCGGTCGTGGATGTTGCCGGTGCCGACGTACTCGTTGACGTTGCGGCGCTTGTCCACGCTGCGGCGGAAGTAGTCCGCGCCGACCATCAGCTGGTGTTCCACCGCGCCGGTGGCGAAGCGGCCGCGCAGTTCGGCGCGCAGCTGCTGGTTGCGGCGGGTGTCGTCCGGGCTGCGGTAGTCGTAGATGTCGTAGTCGCCGTTGGGCGCGAAGTAGTTGCCCGGCACGCTGCCGTCTGCGCAGCCGGCCGTGTAGTAGCAGCCGTAGGCGAAGGCGACGTTGTCGTCGATGACCGAGCGGCTGTGGCTGGCCGACACGCGCGACTGCCACGCCGGGCTGAAATCGTAGGTGTGCAGCGCGGTGAGGTTGGTGCTGTCGATGCCTACCGGCTTTTGCCAATGCTGGTAGCCGAGCATCTGCTTGCGGTCCACGCGGCGCGGCAGTGCGGTGGCGCCCAGCAGCTGGTAGCCCGAGGCCGAGCGCTGCGCGCTGGTCTGGTAGTTGGCGTCCACCTCGAGCTTGCCGCGCTCGCCGATCAGCCAGTCGGTGGCCAGCGCGTAGAAGTTGCGGCGGCCATCGGCATGGTCGATGTACGAATTGCTGTCATCCCACGCGGCATTGAAGCGCACGCCGAAGCGCGGCGTCAGCCAGTGGCCGACATCGATGGCGGCATAGCGCGAACCTTCCGCGTCGGTGCCGAGGGTGACGGTGCGCACTTCGGCCGGGCGCTTGCCGACGTAGTTGATGACGCCGCCCGGGGCGATCACGCCGGCGGCCAGGCCGGCTTCGCCTTTGAGGATCTCCACCTGCTGCACGTTCTCCAGCGCCAGGCGCTGTTCGCCGGCGAGGGTCAGGCCGTTGAAGCGGTAGCCGGTGGCGGTATCCAGCGCGAAGCCGCGGATGGCGATGTTCTGGTAGTAGCCCACCGGCGCGTAGCTGTCGCCCAGCGAGGCATCGTTCGCGGCCAGTTCGGACAGGCTGCGCACGACGCGCTGGTCGAGCAGGTCGCGGTCCAGCACGCTGATCGAGGCGGGGGTGTTCTTCCAGTCGCCGCTGCCGAAGCTGTTGGACTGGGTGTCCTTGGCGCCGGGTTGCTTGGCCTGCACGCGCACGGTGGACAGCTCGGTGGGCGAGCGCTCGGCGGCGGTGTCCAGGGGGCTGGCGTGCAGCGGCAGGGCCGCGGCCAGCGCGGCGGTCAACAGCGAGATTCGGTGGCAGCGGTTCATTCGTTTCGTCATCAGCCGTGGGGGAGACGAAGCGAAGGCGCGCACGCGCGACCGGCCACGAAGGCGGTGTGCCTGCTGCTCAAAGCTCCCTACGCCGGTGCAAACCGGATCAGGTTCCAAGGGACTCTCTCAGCCTGGACAAGCCCAGGCACCCCCGCTTCAGGGGCGCATTGAACCACAAATGCCGTGCGTTGGCTTGCCGGCGGATTCAGGCGGCGGCGTGCAGCGCGGCCAGCAGTGCCTGGCCGTCGGCGCTGCGGAACCACTGCGCATGGCCGAGCAGGAAGGGTTGCCAGGCCACGTCCGCGTTCGCGGTGGAGCCGGTGATGCCTTCGAAGTACTCCACTTCGGACAACGCGAAATCCAGGTGCACCACCGGCAGCAGGTCGGCCAGCAGGTGCACGCGCGCGGGCGACAGCGGCAGCCGCTGCCGGTAGCCGTCGAGCAGGGCCAGCGCGATGTCGATGCGCACGGCCTGCGCGCCGCGTTCCAGTTCCAGCCAGGCGACCGCGTTGCGTTCGATGGCGGTGGCCAGGTCGAACAGCGCGCTGGTGGGCGATGCAAGCCCGAAATCCAGCACGGTGCTCACCGCCCCGTCGCGCCAGAGCAGGTTGGAGATGTGCCAGTCGTTGTGCGCCCACAGCCGCGGCTCGGCCTGCAGGCGTTCGCGCAGGCCCGCGTGCCATGGCAGCACGGTATGGCGCAACTGTTCTTCCCATGGGATGCGCGCCAGATAGCGGGCAAGGCCGGGGCGGTTGCCGAGGTCGGCCTTGAGTACGGCGATGGGATCGTGGCTGCGGATCAGGTCGTCGCGCGCCACCAGCAGGTGGGTGCCGCGCTGCGGCGCGTGGTAGCTGGCGGCGGCCTGGTGCAGGCGCGCCAGCATGCGCCCGGCATCGCGCGCCTGGGCGACGTCGGTCAGCGGCGTCCATGACGCCGCGTCGCGGTACAGGTCCTCGCCGATGCCGAGCGTGTGCAATTCGTAGGTCCAGCCTTCGTGCTCGACCGCCGTGGCGCCATCGCGATCGCGCAGCACCTGCACCACCGGCACGCCGTCAGCGGCCAGGTGCGCGATGAAGCGGTGTTCCTCGCCCAGCGTGGCCGCGTCGCGCACGCTGTGGTGGTGGCGCTTGACGAACAGGCGCCCCACCGCGCCTTCGACGAGGGCCGCCGCCGACAGCGGCCTCGGGCTGTGCCACAGCGCGGCGTCCACGCCTTCCAGTTGCGGGAAGCGCCCGCGTAGCCAGGCGATCTCGCGCCCGCTGATGGCGGGCCAGTCGGCGGGTACTTCGTCGTTGGCCAGGCCCTGGACGCGGTGGGAAGAAGCGGTCATGGACGGAAGGAGGGGAATGCGCAGGCGATGCAGGGGCGACAGGGTAGCGCGCGCGGTGGCGTGGGGCGCGATGGCGCCTGTGCGTGGCAGGAGAGACTTGGCTAGGAAAACTGCGCCATTAGATGTAGCGGTCTGCCGCAGGCGGTTGTAGGAAAACTACGCGCCGTGGTGTCGGTGATCAGCGCTTGCGCTGCTTGCTGCGGTGGAAGTCCAGGATCACTTCCGCCAGTCCGTCGTCCTCGGCGAAGAAGTAGGCAACCGGCAGGTCGAAGACATCGGCGATCCGCTGCAGGGTCTGCAGGTCGGGCTGGTGTACGCCGGTTTCATAGCGGTTGACGCGGGTGCTGGCGACGAATTCGTCCAGCCCGGCCTGGATGCCGAGATTGCGTTGCGAAATGCCATAGGTCTCCCGCGCTTCGCGCAGACGCACGCTGTAGACGGGGAGCTCTTTTTTATCTGACAAGGCCGTGCACGTCCCGGGCTTCGGTGGACAGAAGCTTCCGGAAGGGCGCTTGACACCGATACTACGTTAAACGTAGTGTGCGCACCGGGTTAATTGTTGAACGCATCGCGTGCATGAGCTCCAGCCCGTCAGGGGGAGCGCGAGAGCGGCACGGCAGGGCGGCGGCGCCGGGGTATCGCACAGGCCGCGCCCGGACAGGGCATCGGAAACACCACAGGGAATCGCCAGCACGGCCGAGGGGCTCCGTTGCCATGGAGCGCTGTCGCCCGCGTTCGGCCCCCGTGTGCCCGGCGCCTCGTCCATGACGGACCGCAAGACCGAGTACCGACCATGGAAACCAGAGGACGCAGCATGAAGACCAGCGCTTTACGCAACGCCATTTCCATCGCCCTGTTCGCCACGCTTTCCGGCAATGCCGGCATCGCCCTGGCCCGGGACCCCGCACCGGACGCGGAACGGCAAGACGGGGCAGGGCAGGGAAGCACTACCGCTTCCACGTCCTCGAAGCCGGCATCGCGACCGGAAGCGACTGCCACCGAACTCGAAACGGTGACCGTCACCGGCACCCGCATCCGCGGCGGCTCGACGCCGTCGCCGGTGATCGCCATTGGTAGCGAGCAGATCCGGCAGGAGGGTTTCGCGGACCTGGGCGAGGTCATCCGCAGCGTGCCGCAGAATTTCAGCGGCGGACAGAATCCGGGCGTCGGCAGCGGCGGTTTTTCCGGCGCCGGCATCGCGAACCAGAACGTGACGGGCGGATCGTCGCTGAACCTGCGTGGCCTGGGGCCCGATGCGACGCTGACATTGCTCAATGGCCGGAGGATGGCCTACAGCGGCTTTGCCCAGGCCGTGGATATCAGCGCGATCCCCGTGGATGCGGTGGAGCGGATCGAGATTATGGCCGACGGGGCATCCGCCATTTACGGGTCCGACGCGGTCGGCGGCGTGGGCAACGTAATCCTCAGGCGCGACTACGACGGCGTGGCGGTGAGCGGCCGCTACGGCCGGGCCGGCGAGGGTGGGCTGGCCACCCGCGAGTACACGGCGACGGCTGGTTCCCACTGGGGAAGCGGTGGGCTGATCGCCGCCTACCGGGATGCTTCCGTCGATCCGATCTACGCGGCGCAGCGCGGTTACACGGCGCACCTGGGGCCGCCGACGACGATCTATCCAGGCAGCAGGCAGCGCAGTGGCGTGCTGAGCGCACACCAGACGCTGGGCGAGTGGATGGAGCTTCGCCTGGACGCGCTCAGGAGCCGGCGTGACCAGCGCCATTACTACGATTTCCTCGGCATCAACCGCATGACGCCGCAGACCACGACCACGCTGGTGTCGCCAGGCATCGATCTTCTGCTGCCTGGCGATTGGACGCTTTCGCTCGGCGGCGCCTGGGCAAAGGACCAGCACGATGAGCGGCAGATGCGGGAAAACCCGACGACGGGTGTGATCACCGCCGTCGTCAACGACTGCTACTGCAACGAAAGCCGGACCTATGAACTGGGCGTCGAAGGGCCACTCCTGGCGCTGAAAGCGGGGGAGGTACGCATCGCGGCGGGCGTCGGATACAGGACCAACGCCTTCAATCAGTACAACCTGGCAACAGGTGTCAGGGTCATGCAGGGCAGGGAGCGTGCCCGGTTCGCCTACACGGAAATCGATGTGCCGCTTGTCGGTCCCGGGCAGGATCTCGCCGGAATATGGCGTCTGGCCGTGACCGCAGCGGTGCGCGGCGAGGACTACAGCAGCTTCGGCAACGTTGCCACGCCGAAGTTCGGGCTGGTCTACGGCCCCAACGCCGACTTCACGGTAAAGGCTTCCTGGGGCAAGTCCTTCAAGGCGCCGACCTTGTTGCAGATCAACCAGGGGCGGGTGGCGCAACTCAGCTTTCCCCGCAATTTCGGCGGTACCGGCTACGCCAGCCAGGACACGGCACTGCGTGTCGGAGGTGGCAATCCCAGCCTGGACCCGGAGCGCGCGCGGACTTGGACAGCCTCCGTGGCATACCACCCGGAAGCATTGCCTGGTCTGGAAATGGAGCTGACCGGTTTCAACATCGACTACACCAACCGCGTGGTGCAGCCGATCGTCAACTACGCGCAGGTGATGCGCAATCCCGCCTTCGCCGATTTCATCTCGTACCAGCCTTCGGCAGAGGAACTGCAGCGGGTCCTTTCGAACGTCAGGTTCGTCAATTCCACAGGTCTTCCCTATGACCCTGGCAGAGTCGTTGCCATCATCTACGGCAATTACGTCAATGTCGCCCGGCAGCGGATAAGGGGCATGGACCTGTCAGGCGGATATCGCTTTGAGCTCGGCAGCGGGCACCTGGCAGTACGCGGCATGGCGACCTGGCTGGACAGCACGCAACAGAGCTCGGCCGCTCAGCCTCCCTTCGATCTGTCGGGAACGCTGTTCAATCCGGCCAGGTTCAGCGGTCGCTTCGGTACGGTATGGGAGCAGGGGGGCTTCAGCGCGTCGGCGTTCGCCAACTACACCGCGGGTGTGGTCAATACCGTGGATCGGCGGAAGTCGGCATCGTCCACCACCTTCGATACCACGCTCCGCTACGCCATCGGGCGCGGTGGCGCATGGTCGGGCATCGCGGTGACGCTGTCGGCACAGAATCTGTTCGATCGCACCCCTCCGCTGTACACGCCCAACGACTATGCGGAATACGCCCTGCCTTATGACGCGACCAACTACTCGGCAATCGGTCGTTTCGTGAGCCTTGCCGTATCCAAGCATTTCTGAGGGCGCCATGAGAACGCTTGAAACAAAGAAGCGCTGCGTAGTGCCGAGCCCATGGATTTGTACGAAGGAGACTTTCCTTGGGTGTGTGCTGACGTTGGCCGTAATGATGGTGGCAGGGTTCTGGGCGCCCGCGCAGGCGCAGACGGTCTCGCCACGGCAGTTGCTGGAGGTGGCGGATTTTGGAGCCCCCGTGGTCTCGCCGGACGGGAGCCGCGTCGCA
Organism: Stenotrophomonas sp. 05N423; assembly: GCF_056397145.1. Classification (NCBI taxonomy): domain Bacteria; kingdom Pseudomonadati; phylum Pseudomonadota; class Gammaproteobacteria; order Lysobacterales; family Lysobacteraceae; genus Stenotrophomonas; species Stenotrophomonas sp. 05N423. The sequence continues at coordinate 169,543 of NZ_JBFTMV010000003.1, read as the reverse complement.
TTCCGCATCGAGCGTGCGTCCATCGAGCGCAATACCTATGACACGACCTGGTATGTGCAGGAATTGGCCGATGGGGCCGAGCCTCATCGTGTAGCCGATGGCGGTGTGCCATTACGCGACGCGGCGGGCATCAGTTCGCCTGCCGTCCCTGTCTGGTCGCCGGACGGACGCTGGATCCATTACATCGCATTGATGGATGGGCGAATCGACGTATGGCGCGCTGCCGCGGATGGATCCGGCGCCGAACCGCTGGCGTCGGATGCCGCCGATGTACGCGAATTCTCGTTGAGCGATGACGGCCGGGAACTGTTCTACCGCGTGGGCGCCACGCGCGAGGAGGTGACCGCCGCCGAACAGGCCGAGTACGACAACGGGATACGCATCGACAAGCAGGTGCCCATTGGCCAGGGGCTGTTCCGTTCCATCAATATCGAAGGGAGATGGGCGACGCAGCGCTACGTGGGCATGTGGTTCGGCCGTGCCGCGTTGCTGGCCGATGCGCCGCAGCGCTGGAGGGCCATCGATCTTGCAAGTCTGCAGCGGCGGGACCTGCCAGTCTCGTACCAGCCCTCGCGCCCGCCGGTGGCGTCCGATCTTTCTGCCGGGCTGCCCCGGCCATGGAAACTGGCGTCGGATCCGGGCACCGGGCGCATTGCCATGCTGACCCGCGTAGGGAACAGTCAGGGTCTGCGCGATGCACCCGGCGTGCAACTGAGCATGCTGCCGGGCAAGTCGAGCAGCCGCCCGGTCGTATGCTTGTCGGAAATGTGCGCCGCACGTGCCATTACGGGTATCCAGTGGCGGCCGCGGAGCGACGAGGTGCTGTTCACCGTAACCGACCCCGATGCCGGATATGCGCAATCGATCTTCCGCTGGAACGTGGGCAGCGGTGCGGTACTGCCGGTGACGCAGGTAGCCGGCCTGGTCAACGGGGGGCGCGACCGCTTCAGTGGTTGTGGCGTGTCGGCTGCTACATTGGTCTGCGTCACCGCCGACGCGAATCAGCCGCCGCAACTGGAGCGCATCGATCTGGACAACGGCCGGCGGCAGCTGCTGTTCGCTCCCAATTCCGCTCTGGCAGGGCACATGCAGGCCATTCCCGCGCAACTGCTGCGCTGGAGTGATGCGGATGGGCAGGTGTTCACCGGGCAATTCTTCCAGGCCCGCCCGGCGGGCGATGCGCCGCCGCCCCTGTTCGTGACGTACTACCACTGTTCCGGTTTCCTGCGCGGTGGCGTAGGCGACGAGTGGCCGCTGGCGTCGCTGGCCGAACAGGGAATCTCCGCGCTCTGCATCAACGATCCACCCGGCTATCTCGTCGATGCGGTCGAGCGTTTCGGGCGGGGGCTGTCAGGTGTTCGCAGCGCCATCGAGTTGCTGACTGCGGACGGGCGGATCGATCCGAAAAAAGTCGGTATGGGCGGACTGAGCTTTGGCAGCGAGGTGACCCTGTGGACCGCCAGCCACAGCAATCTCCTTGCCGCCGCGTCGATTACCTCGCCGGAGATCGAACCCAACTACTTCCTGTTCAATGCCTTGCGGGACGACGCCTTCTTCGCCGAACTGCGCAGATCCTGGGGGCTGGGCTCGCCGGAAGAAACCCCCGACCGCTGGCGGGTCATCTCTCCCACCTATCACCTCGAGCAGATAGGGGCTCCGTTCCTGTTCCAGATACCAGAACAGGAATATCTGTCCTTCCTTGGGTTCTCGTTGCCCTTGGTACGGGGGCAGCGCGCCGACCTCTATGTGTTTCCCAACGAACCGCACCAGAAGTTCCAGCCCAGGCACAAGCTTGCCGCCTATGAACGGAACGTGGACTGGTTCCGGTTCTGGCTTCAGGGCCATGAGGATGCGCATCCGACCAAAACGGGCCAGTACGCATATTGGCGGCAGATGCGAACGGGGGTGGAGCGGCGAGAAACGGCGCCCTAGGGCTGGCGGCGGACCCAGTTCTCGATCATGCAGAGATCGAGAATCCGCATGAACGAGGTATCGCGCGGCGGCAGCGTGGCATGGAAGAAGTGTTCCAGTGCTTCCTTATCCAGCAGTCCCCGCGCGTGCAGGCGGCCGTCGATCAGAAACTCGCGCATGAGCGGCTTCCGGCGCTGGTAGATTGCGCCGAGATAGCTCATGAAGGTTCCCTTGCTGCGGCGCTCGAGAACCTCGTAAGGCAGACGATCGGCAAACGCCTGCCGGGCCAGTGCGCGGTTCCTGCCGCCAGCTATCCACATCCAGCTGGGTGCCTTCAGACACGCTTCCACCACGGGTTGTGAAAGCAGGGGGAAGCGCAGCCAGTGGGTGGAGCCACGCGGAGCGCTATCCCGGAATACCTGTGTTCCCGCCAGTTCGGCGATGCGCTCCTGGTCACCGGGCAGGAGCCCATCCGGCGCGTCGAACCAGGGATGACGGTCGAGTTCGGGGATGACGAGAGAAGGGGCCAGCAGCGAGGTATTGGCCCTGAACGGTATGCGCGCGCCGCGCCGCAGTTTTCCAAGGGCCAACCGTCCGGCCTTCCAGAAAGTGCAGCCGTGCAGAGTGGACAGGTCGCCGACCGCAGCCAGGCCACCGGCCAGGCCGCGTTCCCTGAAAGCGTCTGCCGCCGGAGCTGCGCCCGCTGCGTAGCAGAAGACCGTGTCGCCTCCGCCTCCGGAGAAGAAACTGGCGGCGCCATGGCTGTAGGCTGCCGAGGTCATGGCTTCATGGGCAACGTACTGCAGGACCGACATACGCGGCTTGGGCGTCTGCACCGGTAGTGGAAAGTCGAAGCGGGCATTCTCGAAATCGAGGTGTTCGACGTGCAGCGCGACGCTGAGCGCATCGGCTACCTGGCGGGCATAGCGCCGCTCGTCGGCACCTGGCACCGGAGTGACAAGGGTGTTGCAGGCCACCTGCGACTCGATGCCCTGCAGACTGACGGCGACGATCGAGGAGTCCAGTCCGCCTGAAAGCTCCACCAGAACCGCCTTGTCTGTCCGTGCCCATGCTTCGCTAACGGTGATGACTGCTTCGCGCACCTCGGCGGCGGCCTCGTCAGGATCGACCTGTCTGTGGTCGCGGGATACGAATGTCCAAGGCAGCCAGTCTTCGCGGACCGATGTGGTCAGCCCGCGGAGCACCAGCGAACACCCCGGAAGCAATTCACTGACGCCAGCCAGTCCGGTGCGCCTGGTGTTGACGTGGGGATAGGCCAGTGCCTGGGCGATGAAGCCCCAGTCGATCTGCCGATCATGCAGCTCGAGTTCCACCGCCAGCGAGCTGTCCGAGGTGACGAAACCGGCATCTTGCTCGAATGAATAGATGCAGGGCACACCGCCGGAAGGTTCGCGCATGATCTCCAGCTCGGGCACCGGGCCACAGGTTGTCTGGATCAGCAGGTACTCCCCCCAGTAGTGCGTCAGCAGATGCTCGGCGAGATGCCGGGCACTGGTTTGCGTCGGCAGGTCGCCCAGCTTGGCGGGCTTGCCATCGTGGGTGAAGATGTGCCCAATCACCACGCCGCCGGGAACCACCTCCGCCGGCGTTTCCGCTGCAACGTAGAGGATGACCGGGCCTGCCATCGGCATGGCACGCATGCCTCTGGCGCCAAGGAGCGCAGCCTGCGCGTCGGACACCTGCGGTATGGCTTGCGCGCGCCCGGTGCCGATCAGGGCGATGTAGTGGTAGCCCATCAGACTTTCCTGATCGGTGTATGGGCCATGACGTTGCCCAGGGTGTCGTTGAGAACCCAGTCCCCGGCCTGCACCCAACAGTGCGCGGCGAACGGGTTGTGCGTGATGCCAAATACGAGTTCTGCGGGTACCTGCCTGCGTGCCAGGAATCTCACCATCGCGACGGCATCCAGCAAGCAGGAGGTTTCGATCGGCACGTAGCTGCGGGCTTGCCTGAATGCAGCGGAACATGCCAACAGATGCGCCTCCCTGGATGGGGCCTGCGAGAGCGGGATGCCTGTGGTTTTGCGATGACGATAGGCAGAGAGTGCGGAGATGATGCGGCGAAGGGGCCGGATCTTCAGCTGAATTCGCGTCAGGCATACCGTGGCGGCCACGTCCAGCATCGCGAAGGCATGGACGGACGCCGGAGTACTTGCATGTTCAAGAGCGCTCCGGATCGGCACGACTATTGCTGGTGCCGGTTCCCACCGTACATCTTCGGGCATCGGTATCAGGATGTTGCGTTGTAACAGGCCAAACACATCCGTCTCGAATTGCTCCTCACCACGAAGGCAGGAAATGACAGTGGTCTCCAGTGGTCCGGACAGACGGAAATACCGGTCTGCATCCAGGTCCAGAAAAACCAGGCTGCCATCCACCTGGCAGCAGGAAAGGCCATCGCGCAGCCGGTAGTGCATGAGTATTCTCTCGATGAGAACAGAGGCGCGTCTTTCGACGCGCCTCTGTTGCTTACTCTTCCGAAATGCCCATTCCAATGTTGAGCCCGTAGGGCTCGCCGGTATCGAAGACGCCTCCCAGTGTCTCCACGCTGGCGACGCCGAGCACGATCACGTCTTCTTCCGTATTGCTACGGTCGTTTTCATTCGCGTTCATATCTGCCTCTCCTGCGGTTGCGTCATGGCGGTTTCCATGACGCACGCAGCGTAGGAGGCGGAAAATTTGATTTTCAAATGATTATTGCGTTGCCAAACGATGATTATCCAGAGACGAGCAGGCCGTCATGGAATGACGATGAGATGCGCGCTGCCGCCTTCGGATCGATACGTCCGGGCAATCGATCTTCCGTCTTTGATGGATAAAACCGGGCCGGCTACGGCTGCTGATCGCGGCGGTCGACGAGCAGAGCCACGACCCGTGGCACCAGCAGCTTGCGGCGCGCGTGGTAATCACGCAGGCCGGCTTCCAGCGCGGGGATGTCGCGCTCCAGCCAGTATCTGCTCAGCTCCGCCAGCTCATCGTCGGCGTAGTCGATCAGCTCGCGTTTGGCCCGCCGCACCGGTGCGAGCCTGTTGTTGGCCTGATTCACCGCCTGGTGCAGTGGGCGGAACCCGGACGCGCCGGCGATCGCATCGAACAACTGCCAGGTTCCCTTCACCACATCGCCATGATTGCCGCCAAAGGCGTGGCCGGACTCCCGGATCGGGGCATCGCTGGGGGACGCGCCGATTTCGCAGGCCATCAGCAATAGCCGCTCCATCCAGTCATAGAGGTCACGCAGGCCGACCTCGGTGAACAGCGGAACGTGCAGCCCGTTGCGGGCGTGGTCGTCGATCAGCCCTTCGCCGACCAGGCGGTTGAGGGCCAACCGTACGGGCGTGGGGCTGGTGCTGAACTCATCGGCCAGCGCGCCCGGGTCGATGCGCTGCCCGGGCAGGTAGCGCCCCGACTGCAACGCTCTGCGTACCTGCCGGCAGAGCAATGCGCTCTTGGAGTGGTTCGCACGCATGGCGGAACTCCCTGTCTGCGTATGGCGTCCTTTTCCGTGTCGATGTTACAAGAACCACCTGCGCGTACAGCAGCCAATCGCCGCCGTCCGTCAGATCGTGGCTGGTATGCTCCTACTACTAATCAGGGGATATGGAATACATGGCATCGCATGGGTTTTCCGTGGCAGCACGGGTTGGGGTATACGCATGAACGCACACGTCACGCCTCCCCCGGCACGGAGTTCATGGTGGAAGCCGCTGCTGATCCTGTTCGGGGTGTTGCTGCTGCTGCTCGTGCTGGGCGTTGCCGCGGTGCTGGGGCTCGGCTGGTTCGGCTGGAAGGCACTGAAGAGCACGATCGATGAAGCGCAGGGGCTGAGCCAGCCGCGGCAGGCGCCATCGCGTCCTCTGTCGGCGGACGAGCAGGCCATCGTCGACATGGTGCTGGAGCGCGACGATCCGGTGCTGCGCGAGGGCATTGCCGGGGGCAGCCAGGCGGATATGGAGAGTCTGGAGAAGCTGCTGGCCGGCTACTACCAGCGTTCCATGAACGAACATGCCAATGGTGGCCAGGGCACCGGCAACATGGGCGCCACGCAGAGGACGCTGACCGCGGTCCTGGCAGCGCTGGAGGAAAGCCGGCGCAACGGCGGCGATGCTCCGGAAATGTCGCCCGAACTATCCATCCTGCTCGAGGCGCTGGCGGCCCATTACGATCATGGGCAGAACACGAAGGGCGAGGTGGTCCCCCTGCTGACGGAAGATCGCCCGCTGACGGCGGAAGAGCGTGAGCTGGTCGATACGATCGTGGAAGTTGAGGCGCGCAACCGGGCCCGCTGAGCGGCCGCACGGGCGCTGCGCCGGTGGCGCTGCCGGCAGTCCCGATGGCCGGTGCCGTACGCCGGCGGTACGCGCTTCATGGTGCGGGCAACTGGCATCATGCGTCCATGCCGCTCACCATCGATCAACTCCGTCGTTACGCCGTCGCCCGTTCGCTGTTCAAGCCGACCACGCTGATGCGGGCAATCGGGAAGCTTGGCTTCGTCCAGGCCGATCCCATCCGCGCGCCGGCGCGGGCGCAGGACCTGACCCTGCGCCATCGGGTCAAGGACTACCGTGCCGGCGAACTGGAGCGACGCTACCCGCGCCTGCCGCTGGAAGAGGATTTCTTCGTCAACTACGGCTTCCTGCCGCGCGCGCACCAGGCGCTGATGCATCCGCGGCAGGCGCGAACGGCATGGACACCGGCGCGCTGGAAGCAGGCGCATGCAGTGCGCGATTTCGTTGCCGGCCGCGGCGTGGTGCATCCACGCGAGGTCGATGCGCATTTCGCCCATGGCAAGACCACCAACTGGTTCGGTGGCTCGTCCAATGCCAGCACCCAGCTGCTCGATGGCATGCACTACCGCGGCCTGCTGCGGGTGGCGGGCCGCGAAGGCGGTACCCGCGTATATGCCGTGCGCGGGGACATTGCGCCGGTGCCGGCGCATGAAATCGAAGCGCGCCTGGATGCGTTGATCGATCTGATCGTGGGCAAGTACGCGCCACTGCCTGCGGCCAGCCTCCGGCAACTGGTCGGCTACCTCGGCAACGGTGTCCCGCAGTGGCGCGATGCCTGCAGGCCGGCACTGCTGCGCGCACGGCAACGCCTGCAGTGCGCCCGCGTGGACGGCGTGGACTGGCTGTGGCCCGACGGCGAGCGTGCGGAGAGCCGTCGTTGGCAGGCCGAGGAGCAGGTGCGCCTGCTGACGCCGTTCGACCCGGTGGTATGGGACCGCCGCCGCTTCGAACTGATGTGGGGCTGGACCTACCGCTTCGAGGCCTACACGCCGGCGCCGAAACGCAGGCTCGGTTACTACGCATTGCCGCTGCTGTGGCGCGAGCACGTGATCGGATGGGGCAACCTGTCGGTCATGGCGGGGGTACTGGATGCGCGGCTGCACTATGTCACCGGCCGGCCGCCGAAGGACGTCGCGTTCCATACGGCTCTCGAAGAGGAGTTGGAGCGGATGCGGACATTCCTTGGGTTGGAGGGCTGAGGGCCGGCGTATGGCCCGCCGGACGGGAACGGGACGTGCGGGGATATCGACTCCGTCCGGTGCTCCCGGCATGCTCCCCCCACCAGGAACCGGATCGGCCAGGGAAAAGGGACGAAGGCATGCGCGTCTTGATTGCGGCGGTACTGTGGGTGGCGGCGATGGCGATGGCGCAGGCGCAGGCGGGCGGGGTCGTGGACCTGGCGCCCTATGTGCAGCAGGACATGTACGAATGGGTGAAGATCTCGCCTGATGGAAGGTATTACGCGGTGACCAAGCCGCTGGAGGACCGCACCGCGCTGTTGATCCTGCGACGCGAGGACAATGCCTTCACTGCCAAGATCATGGGCGGCGCCGATTCGGTGGTGGACGATTTCTGGTGGGCCAACAACGAACGGGTGGTGGTGTCGCTGGCGCGCAAGCAGGGGTCGCGCGACGAACCGGTATCCATCGGCGAGTTGTATGCGGTGAACGTGGACGGCAAGTACAGCATGCTGCTGGCCAGTCCTTACGGCATCTCCGAGCGCCCGGGCCTGGTCTCCGAGATCAGGACGCAACTGGAACAGTCGGTCTACATGCTGGACCCGCTCGAGGACGACGACCGCAACGTGCTGGTTTCGGCGGTACCTGTCACCAGTGACCCCTTCGTCCGTATCGAAAAGCTGGACATCTACACCCGCAACCGCATCCGTGTGGCGGACGTGCCGGTGCGGCGCGCGCGCTTCGTGGCCGACCAGGCCGGCGAGGTGCGCTTCGCGGTGGGGGCGGGTACCGACAACATCTCCAAGCTGTTCTACCGCGAAGCACGCGGGCAGGAGTGGCGTCTGGTCAACGATCAGGGTGTCAGCGGTGTGCGCCGTTTCCCGCTGGGGTTCAGCGCCGACGGCAGGCTGGCCTACCTGCAGGTGGAACAGGCGCAGGGACCCGACGTCATCGTCTCGTGGGACCCCGCTACCGGCCAGGAAGTGGAACTGTTGCGTGATGCCGTGGTCGATCCGTACCAGATCCTCTACGACGTGGACGGCCGCACGCCGATCGGCGCCTCGTACATGAAGGAGAAGATCAGCAACCGCTTCTTCGACGAGACCGCGCGTACCGCGCGTTTCTACCGCAGCCTGGAGAAGGTATTCGTCAACGACGCGGTGCGGATGACCTCGGCCACGCGCGATGGCCGCTTCGTGCTGCTGTTCGTGTGGGGCGACCGCAACAACGGTGACTATTTCCTGTTCGACACGCAGGAGCGCAAGGCCGACCGCATCTTCAGCCGCAGGGAGTGGTTCGCGCCCGAAAGGGTGCCGCCTTCGCGTTACGTCAGCTTCCGCGCGCGCGACGGCATGGTGCTGCACGGCTATCTGACCGAACCCATGCAGCCCGCCGACGGGCCGCGGCCGATGGTGCTGTTGCCGCATGGTGGTCCGTTCGAAGTGTTCGACGCATGGCGGTTCGACGACGACGCGCAGCTACTGGCCGCCGCGGGCTATGCCGTGCTGCGGGTGAACTACCGTGGTTCGGGCAACTACGGGTGGTCATACATCGAAGCAGGCAGCCGCGAATGGGGCGGGCGCATGCAGGACGACCTGGCCGATGCCACGCGCTGGGCCATCGACCAGGGCATCGCCGACAGTGCGCGCATCTGCATCTATGGTGCCAGCTACGGCGGTTATGCGGCGTTGATGGGGGCCGCGCGCGACCCTGATCTGTACCGTTGCGCGGCCGGCTATGTGGGTGTCTACGACCTGGAGATGATGCACCGCGACGCCTCGCAGCGCAGCCGTTCCGGACGAACCTGGGCGTCGGACTGGCTGGGCGACCGGGAAACGCTTGCGGTACGTTCGCCCAGCAATCTTGCCGACCGGATCAAGGTGCCGGTGTTCCTCGCCGCTGGCGGCAAGGACGAGCGCGCGCCCATCGAGCACAGCCAGCGTATGGAAAAGGCCCTCAAGCGCGCCGGCGTGCCGGTCGAGACGCTGTACTACCCCAACGAGGGCCACGGCTTCTATACCGAACCGCATCGGCGCGAGTACTACGCGAGGCTGCTCGGGTTCCTGGCGCGACACCTGGGCGGTGCGACCGCCGGGCATTAGGACACGGCGCGCGGTGCGCCGTTGCTCCTCCGGTCACGTGTGTGCCCCGCCCACATCACGTGCCGGCACGCCGCCCTGAACGGCCGGCCTGTGCGATGGCCGGCAGCCTGGCGTCGGCGCTGCCAGGTACCGCCTTGCCCGCCCGGTTCGCGGGGCGGGCGATGACGGGGTCGAGGCGACAATGCCCGGCGGGTGATCGACGGCGAGCCGAAGGTGCTCGACATGGCCGGCCCGGCCATCGTGAGACCGGGCCTGTGCCTGCTGTCCTGCGAATCCACTTCGGTGCAGACCTTGCGGCCCACGTGATGCGGGTGCCAGCGCACTCGACGCCACCGCCGTTCTTGCCTATGGTCGGTCCTTCGCCAATCGCGGGGAATGGGAATGCGCGTCGGATATCTGCTGGGAATGTGGCTGGTCGTGGGAAGCCTGCAGGCGGCCGAACCGGTGGCGACGGTGCGGGTGGGGTTCGACCGCGACGGCATCACCACCACCGAGGCGCACGGCATGGCCGACATCGCCGCCGGGCGCGCGCTGGGTGCCGATGATCCGGTGCGGATCGCATCGATCTCCAAGCTGGTCACCGCGCTGGGCGTGATGCGCATGGTCGAGGCCGGGCAACTGGACCTGGACGCGGATGTGTCGCGCTGGCTCGGTTGGCCGCTGCGCCACCCGCAGTTCCCCGACACGCCGATCACCCTGCGTCTGCTGCTGTCGCACCGCGCCGGCCTCACCGATGCCGCCGGCTATTACGCCGTGCCGCTGGGCGGGCAGTTGCGCGAGGTGCTGGATGACCCGCGCGCGTGGGACAAGGCGCATGCGCCGGGCACGTTCTTCCGCTACGCCAACATCGATTTCCCGCTCGTCGCCTCGGTGATGGAGAAGGCCAGCGGCGAGCGCTTCGATCGCCTGATGCAGCGGCTGGTGCTGAAGCCGCTGGGCATCGCTGCCTGCTACAACTGGGACAGCTGCGACGACGCCACCGTGGCGCACGCGGTGGTGCTGTACGACGAAGCGCACCAGCCTGTGCGCGACGACAACCATGGCCGCCGCCCCGATTGCCCGGTGGTGGCCGCCGCCGACGGCAGCTGCGATCTCGGCCGCTGGCGCGCCGGCGACAACGGCGCGCTGTTCGCACCGCAGGGCGGCCTGCGCATCTCCGCCAATGGCCTGGCGAAGATCGGTCGCCTGCTGCTGGGCGGGGGCGAGGTGGATGGCATGCGCCTGCTGCGCGCGGAGTCCGTGCGCGAGCTGGCGCGTCCGCAGTGGACCTGGGCGCCGGGCGACGGCATGACCTCGGAAGAAGACGACAGCGGGCAGGGCGGCGACGGCTTCTTCTGTCGTTACGGACTGGCGATGCAGACATTGGCTACGCCGGTGAAGGGCTGCCGCGACGATCCGTTCGGCGACGGCGTGGCGCGCTTCGGCCACTCCGGCTCGGCCTATGGTCTGTTGTCGGGGGTGTGGGTCGATCCGGCCAGCGGCACCGGTGTGGCGTACTTCGCCACCGGCCTGCCGGAAGCGCGCAAGGGCGAACACTCGGCGTTCTCGGCCATCGAGGAGCGCTTGGCCACACCGTGATGGCACGCCGCGCCCGGGCTGCGGACCGTGCGCGGTGTCGATCCGGGAAATCAGACTGACCCTGCGCCAAGCATGTGGCCGGCCAGCTGGCTGATGCCGCCGACGGCCAGCTCAACCCAGATCGCGAGCACCGCGCACAGCGTGGCGATGCCCAGCATCAGCCGATGCCGCCTGCTGCCGAGCCGGGGAGCGAAGTATTCGTATCCCAGCCCCGCGCCGAACAGCAGGGTGCCCATCACGACGAAGTCCAGCGGCCCCCAATGCCAGCCTTCGCCAGCGGGCGCGTGGCGGTCCAGCGTGGACATGACCAGCGGTACGAGAAGCAGCAGGCCGGTTCCAATGGCCGGACGGAACACGAAGTTTTTCACGGCGGTACTCCACGGGCGAAGGATGAGCCTGGAGCGTCGGCTACCCTCGCGGAGCCTTGATGGGGGCGTGGTGAAGTCATAGTGAAGCCGGGGGGCCGTCATCGCCCTGCCGGTGCTGCCGGCGCAGCGCGGCACGCATCAGGCGCTGGAAGGTGGGGCATTGCAGGTGATCGGCGTGGCGGCAGCGGGCAGCATGGCGCAGCCCATCGCGCAGGGCCTGCAGGCGTGCGATGCGTCGTTCCAGCTGGTCGGCCTTGTGCAGCAGTTGCGGGCGGTCGATGTCGGGAGGGGCGCCGTCGCCGAGCATTGCGCCGATTTCCTCGAGCGAGAATCCCGCCGCGCGCCCCAGCGCGATCAGCGACAGGCGCTGCATCACCGAGGCCGCGTAGACGCGGCGCAGTCCGTTGCGGCCGATCGGGCGGATCAGGCCGCGGGTTTCGTAGTAGCGCAGGGTGGAGGCGGCGACGCCGCTCTGCCGTACCACCTGTCCGATGTCGATCTCCTGCACGCTTGACCTCAAGTCGGCTTCAACGCCGAGACTGATGGAAACAGGTTTCCGGGCGGGCAGGAAGGGCAATGGACAGTGGCGGAATCATCATGCGGATCGTGGTCGTGGGTATCGCCGCCACCGCGGTGACCGATCTGTGGACGGCGCTGCTGCGCCGGCTCGGGCGTCCCACGCTGGACTATGCGTTGCTCGGCCGCTGGATCGGCCACTGGCGCGAAGGGCGCTGGTGCCACGCCGCCATCCGCGATGCGGCGCCGGTCCGGCATGAGCGCCTGTTGGGCTGGTGCGCCCACTACGCCATCGGCATCGCCTTTGCGGGGATGCTGGTGGTGATGGCGGGCAGCCACTGGCTGCGGCAGCCGACGCCGGGCGCGGCGCTGGGGTTCGGTGTGGCCAGCGTGCTGCTGCCGTTCCTGGTGATGCAGCCGGCGTTCGGCGCCGGCATCGCCGCCGCGCACACGCCGCGGCCATGGCCAGCGCGGCTGCAGAGCCTGGCCACGCATGCGGTGTTCGGCATCGGATTGTTCGCAGGAGCGCGGGCGGCCGCGATATTTTCTTTTTGATATCAATGATTTGATTGAACCGTCCGCAGCGCTGCTAGGCTTTCCCGGCCAATCACCCGGAGAACGCCATGACCATTGGATCGCAGTCGGACATCGACGGACTGCAACGCATCGGCCGGCTGGTCGCGCGCATACGCGAGGAAATGCTCGCCGCCGCCTGCCCGGGCATGAGTACCGGCGAACTCGACCAGATCGGCGAGCGGATGCTGGCCGCGCATGGCGCGCAGCCGGCACCGCGCCTGACCCTTGGCTTCCCGGGTGCGACCTGCATCAGCGTCAACGAGGAAGCCGCCCACGGCGTGCCCGGTGCACGCGTGCTGGCTGCCGGCGACGTGGTGAACGTGGACGTGTCCGCCGAACTGGATGGCTACTTCGCCGATACCGGCGGTACCCGTGTGCTGCCCAAGGCAGCGGCGCGCGACCTGCGCCTGTGCCATGCCGCACGCAGCGCCTTGGCCAACGCGCTGAAGGTGGCGCGCGCCGGGCAGCCGCTGAATCTGATCGGCGCGGCGATCGAACGCACCGCACGCCAGGCCGGCTTCCGCGTGATCGAGAACCTGGGCAGCCACGGCGTCGGCCGCGCGCTGCACGAGGATCCGGACCACATTCCCGGCTACTACGACCCGCACGACACGCGGCGGCTGCACGAAGGCATGGTCATCACCATCGAGCCGTTCCTGTCCACGCGCAGCCGACAGGTCGAGGAGGCCGACGATGGCTGGACCTTGCTGGGTGCGCGCGGCAACCGCTCGGCGCAGTACGAGCACACACTGATCGTCACCCGTGGCGAACCGATCGTGGTGACGCTGCACTGACTGCAGGCGCGCGGCATCGACACGGCATGCACGCGGTCATGGCGATGGTGGCGGCGTTCCCGATCGCAACCAGCGCACATGGCCGATCCGCCGCTGCTTACACCTGACGGCCGCGATCTGGTCGTGCGCGGCCGCCTGTGGCGCGCGACCAATCCGCATCTGCCGGAAGAACAGCGGCAGGCGGCGATGCGGCAGCTGATGGCCGCGCGCCGCGAGGTAGGGCAGACACGCCGGCAGGGGGGCCGCCAGGCGCTGGCGCGTGCCTGCTACGCGGTCGACACGGCCAAGCGCGCGCTTGGCGAGCGCGGGCCGGCGTGGTGGGACGATGGCGCACCGGACTACAACCGCCGTGTGGCGAAGAACAGGCCGTACGCGGCGTGGCATGCGCGGATGATCGGCGCGGCGGATGATTCGATTGAGCGGCCCTGATGCGGCGCTGCCCCGTTATCGGGACACGAAAGAAGGCGTGCGTGACCTGCCCGGATCCAGGCCCGACACAGCGCGATGCAGGAAAGCATGCGGGGCAAAGCCCCGCATCTACCGGACGGGGTGGGACTTCCAGTCCGCCTGGCCGGCAACCAGCGTCCAGCCGATCAGGTCGGTGGCGGCCTTGCCCAGCGCGGTTTCGAAGGCGACGGTCACGCTGCCGACGTCGGTGCCGGCAGCGGGTTCGGCGATGAGGAAGGTGCGCGAGGCAACCACGCGCTGGTCCAGGCTGTGGATCAGCTTGGCATTGAGTTCGATGGTCGCCGCCGGGCGTTCGTTGCCGGCGTAGTCCGATTCGAAGCGGCGCAGGTCGATGGCGAGCTTGTAGTCGGAGCGGATGCCGGTGGCGATGCGTGCCACTGCATCGATCCTGCCGGAGTCCTCGAAGCCGCGCAGCAGGGCATCCTCGAGCATGTCGGTGGCCGGCTGCGACCAGGTGGCGCCGCGGTAGACCTCCAGTTCGCCGGGGGTCGGGCGCACGTTGATGCGCGGGCTGTCCACCAGGCGCGTGGCGGCGGGTTTGGCGATGGCCAGCTGCCAGCCCACCTGCGGCCAGGACGGGTCGGCGCTGATGCGCGCCTGCGGCGCGTAGATGGTGACTGGATGGCGGTCGCCGCTGGCCAGTACCGAGCAGCCGGCCAGGGCCAGCAGGCAGAAGGGAGCGAGCAGTCGCATTGGCGGAAGGCGCTTCATTTTGGTTCGAACTCCTTCGGGGCATCGCGGCCGAGCAGGTAGCGTGCCGGGTTGTTCTCGAGGCGGTCGCTGACCCGGCGCAGGTCGCGGATCAGCCCGCGTAGTTCGGTCAGGGTCGGGCCGAGCTGGGCCAGGCCGTCGTTGGCGAAACTGTTGATGGCGGCGCGGTTCTCGCCAAGGATCGCGTTGGCGTTGCCGGCCGCCGAGTCGAGCTTGGAAAGGCTGGCGTCGAGCTTGTCCAGCGTGGCCGGCAGCTGGCGCACGACATTTTCGTCCAGGTGCTGGATGGTGCCGTTCGCGGTGGCGAGGGTGGTGTTGAGGTTGCGCGCGGCGTCGCGTGCTTCCACCAGCAATGCCTGGGTGCCCTGGTCGCGGTCGGCCAGGTCGCCGCTGATGGTTTCCAGGTGCGCCAGGGTGTTGGAGAGGCGCTCCACGTTCTGGTCGCTGAGCAGTTCGTCCATGCGCTCGACCACGCGGTTGGCCACGTCGGTGATGTTCTGCAGCGCCGAGGGCGAGGTCTGGATGGTGGGCACCGCTTCGTGGTTGACCGTGGTCAGCGCCGCCGCCTGCGGGCTGCCGCCGCTGAGCTGGATGATGGCCGGGCCGGTGATGCTGGTGATGGCCAGCTTGGCGCGGGTATCGGTCTTGACCGGCGTGGTCGAGTTCAGGCGCAGCTTCGCGATGACTTTGCGCGGGTCGTCCGGGGCCAGCGACAGATCGGTGATCGAGCCGACCGAGATGCCGTTGTACTGCACCGGGCTGCCGACCGACAGGCCGGTCACCGCCTCGTCGAATACCACCCGGTATTCCTGCCAGGTGCGGTCGGACGAGTACTTCGCCGCCCACAGGCCGAAGGCGAGCAGGGCCAGCGACACGATGAGGGTGAAGGCACCGATCAGGACGTAATGGGCTTTGGTTTCCATGGGGTCACGGCCGGGAAGGGGGAACGGGGAACAGGGAGCGACGGTGGGCGTCAACGCCGGGTGTGCCGGCGGCGGGAACGGTGGAGGCGAAGCGGCGGAAACGGTTCATTGCCGCATCTCCGTTTCCCGTTCCCCGGCGCCGCGCGCGGCGCGGGCGCGGGGGCCGTGGAAGTATTCGCGGATCCACGGGTGGTCGAGGCGTTCGATTTCCGGCAGTGGCGCGGTGGCGACCACCTTGCGGTCGGCCAGCACCGCGACCCGGTCGCAGATGGCGTAGAGCGTGTCCAGGTCGTGGGTGATCAGGAACACAGTCAGGCCCAGCGCTTCCTGCAGGGTCTTGATCAGACGGTCGAAAGCGGCCGCGCCGATCGGGTCCAGGCCGGCGGTGGGTTCGTCCAGGAACAGCAGCGGCGGGTCCAGTGCCAGTGCGCGCGCCAGGCCGGCGCGCTTGCGCATGCCGCCGGACAGTTGCGAGGGCAGCTTGTTGATGGCGTCGGCCGGCAGGCCGGCCAGCTTCACCTTCAGCAGCGCCAGCTCGTAATGCCAGCGCTCGGGCAGTTCCGGGTGATGCTCCTTCAGCGGCACCTGCACGTTCTCGCCGACGGTGAGCGAAGAGAACAGCGCGCCGTCCTGGAACAGCACGCCGGTATTGCGTTCGATATGCAGGCGCGCGGCCGCGTCGTCCGAGCGCGCGTCCACGCCCAGCACCTCGATCTGCCCGGCGTCGGGCGTGCGCAGGCCGAGGATGGAGCGCATCAGCACCGACTTGCCGGTACCCGAGCCGCCGACCACGCCGAGGATCTCGCCGCGGCGCACGTCCAGGTCCAGGTCTTCGTGCACGGTCTGGCTGCCGAAGCGGTTGACCAGGCCGCGCACGCGGATGGCCAGTTCGTTGCCGCCATTGTCGCTTCGGGAGGGAATCGCCATCGTGCCGTTCCCTTACCAGTCCATGTGCATGAACCACAACGCGGCCACCGCGTCGAGGATGATGACCAGCGAGATCGTCTGCACCACGCTGGAGGTGGTGCGCTCGCCCACCGACTGCGCGGTGCCTTCCACCTTCAGCCCTTCCAGGCAGCCGATCAGGGCGATGATCAGCGCGAATACCGGCGCCTTGGACATGCCTACCAGCAGGTGCCGCACCTGCATGGTGTCGTGCATGCGCGCGATGTACATCTGCGGTGGGATGCCCAGGTCGAACGCACCCACGGTGACGCCGCCGGCCAGGCCGGCGACCATGGCGATGAAGGTCAGCAGCGGCAGCATCACCACCAGCGCCAGCACCCGCGGCAGCACCAGCAGGTCGATCGGGTCCAGGCCCAGGGTCTGGATCGCATCGATCTCCTCGCGCGCCTTCATCGCGCCGATCTGCGCGGTGAAGGCGCTGGCGGTGCGCCCGGCCAGCACGATGGCGGTCAGCAGCACGCCGAACTCGCGCAGGAAGGCGATGTTGACCAGCTCGACAACGTAAATTTCCGCGCCGAAGTCGCGCAGGATGGTCGAGCCGAGGAAAGCGATCACCGCGCCAACCAGATACGACAGCAGTGCGATCAGCGGCACCGCGTCCAGCCCGACCTCTTCCATCTGGTGCACGGTGGCGGTCAGGCGCAGGCGCCGCGGTTGCCGCACCAGCCGCGCCAGCTTGGCCAGGTTCTCGCCGAAGAAGCCCAGCAGCACCACGATGTTGTCGCCGATGGCGTGCACCGAGCGGCCGAGCCGCTCCAGTGCCGCGGCCACGCCGTAGTCGCGCTGCGGCCGCGGGCGTTCGTCGGCGACCTCGTCGATGGTGCAGACCAGGGCGCGGTGCTCGTCGCGGAACAGCAGCGCGTCGTCGGCCAGCCCGGCGCTGCGCGAGTAACGCAGCAGCTGCAGCACGCCGGCCGAATCGAGCTGGTCGATGCCGCGCGCATCCAGTTCGCGCACCGGGGCATGCACGCCGCGCAGCACTTCGGCCGATTGCAGTGCGGTGGACAACGTCCAGCTGCCCGACAGCCTGAGTTGGCCGTCGACGTCCGGGTCCATCGCGCAGTGGGGCGGTTCGGCGTTCTTCATGGGGGGCGTCCGGCGCCGAGCATAACCTGTCGCCCGTCATGCGCCCATGAGTCGATCAGGCCGACGCACTTCCGGGTGATACTAATGCGCATGTCCGCCGAATCCATCGCCCCCGTTTCCATCGCCCCCGGCCGCGCCACCTATGCGCAGCGCGTGGCCTTCGTCACGGAGATCGCGGGCCGCCTGCACAGCTACGGCACCACCGCGCAGCGGCTGGAGGCGGCGGTGGTCGCGCTGTCGCAGCGGCTGGACCTGGATTGCGAGCCCTGGTCCAACCCGACCGGCATCATCCTCAGTTTCAGCGATCCGACCCAGGCGATCGGTTCCAGCGACATCACCCGCGTGATCCGCCTGGACCCCGGCAGCAACGACCTGCACAAACTGACCCTGGCCGACCAGATCGCCGACGCGGTGGCCGGCGGGCAGATGAGCATCGCCCAGGGCCATACCGCGCTGCGCCAGCTCGACAAGGCCCCCACCTGGCGCGACAACGCGCAGATGCTGCTGTCCTTCTGCCTGGGGTCGGCGGGCGTGGCCGGCATGTGGCGGCTGCCGTGGCTGGATGTCGTCACCGCCGGTTTCACCGGCCTGCTGATCGGGCTGATGCTGTTCTATACCGACCGCCGCGTCGCCACCCGCGAAGCCAGCGATGCGCTGGCCGCGCTGCTGGCCGGATTCGTCGCGGTATTGGTGGCGACCTTCATCGGCCCGTTGAACCAGAACTCGGTGATCATCGCCTCGCTGGTGGTATTGCTGCCCGGCATGGCATTGACCAACGCGGTCAACGAACTGGCCAGCCAGCACTGGGTATCGGGCACGGCGCGTTTCGCCGGCGCGCTGACCACGATCATGAAACTGACGGTGGGCGCGATGATCGCGGTGACGATCACCGGCCTGATCGGCCTGGAGCCGCTGGTGCGCGCCTCGCGCCCGCAGCCGGAATGGGTGGAGTGGGGCTCGGTGATGCTGGCCGCGTTCGCCTTCGCGATGCTGTTCCGGGCCTCGCGCCGGGATTACCCGTGGGTGATGGCCGCTTCGTTGGCCGGTTATGCCATCTCCCGCTATGGCGGGCAGCAGTGGGGCGGACCGGCGGGGATATTCCTGGCGGCGATGATGCTGACCGCCGCCGGCAATCTGTTCGGCCGGCTGGCGCAGCGGCCGGGCGCGATCATCCGCCTGCCGGGCATCATCATGCTGGTGCCCGGCAGCATCAGCCTGCGCGGCGTATTGAGCCTGATCCAGCAGCAGAGCGTGAACGCCGGCGAATCGGCGCTGCTGACCGTACTCAACGTGGTGATGGCGCTGGTGGCGGGCCTGCTGTTCGGCAACCTGCTGGTACCGGCACGGAAGAATCTTTGAGGCAGGAACTGGTAGGCAAGAACCAGGAACTGGTGAAGGCAGGGGCATTTACCGCAGGCTGCTTCCGTTCTTCATGGTTCCTTCTCTTTCCTCTTTTCCGAAAAAGAAAACGCCGGCAACCGCCGGCGTTTTCGTTGCAGCCTGTTCCTGTCCAGGTCACTTCTGGATCAGGAAATCCTCGACCTTGCGGCCGCCCGAGGTGTACTCGGCCAGCCAGCGCGGCTGCTTGCCGCGGCCGGTCCAGGTGTTGGCGGCATTGGCCGGATCACGATACTTCGGCGCGACCTTCACGCCCTTGTTCGCGCTCTTTGCCGGAGCCTTGGCGGCGCGCGGGGCACGGCTGGCCTTGGGGGCGCCGGCGCCGAACAGTTCTTCGATGCTGTAACCGGCCTTTTGCGCGGCCTTGACCAGCTGGGCGCGGACCTTGGTGATGGGCTGGCGCTTGGCGACAACGGTCTTGCGCTTCTGTGCGTCGCGGATCAGGGAGGCCAGCTCTTTGGCCGACAGACCGCTCAGGTCAATACTCATCAATAGCTACTCCGGATAATGGGGTGGGTATCGCCGATCCGTGGCAGCACGACGAAGCATACCGGCTGCTTTACGGAAACGGCAAACAATAATGTGCGCTGGATATTATTTCCATGAGAAAAGGCCGGGGTTTTGCCCCGGCCTTTTCCATGACACACATCTGGCCGCCATGGATGGCGGGAATGCCGGTTTTGCAGGAGCAAAAACCGGCCCGGCGTCACCCTCCGGGCGGCTTTGCCGTGAAAAACGGCTGTCCTGCTGCTTTTTTCATGTCACCCGGCGATTTTCTGCAGCAGCCCGGCCTTGTCCAGGTTCTCGGCCTCGCTGGCCGAACGGGCCCGGTATTCATAGGTGCCCGCGGCCAGGCCGCGTTCGGACACCACGATGCGGTGCGGGATGCCGATCAGTTCCATGTCGGCGAACATCGCGCCCGGGCGCAGGCCGCGGTCGTCCAGCGCCGCGTCGATGCCGGCGGCCTGCAGGTCGGCCAGCAGCGCCTCGGCGGCGGCGGTGACGGCCGCATCCTGCTTCGGGTTGATCATGCACACCACCGCCTGCCACGGTGCCATCGCTACCGGCCAGACGATGCCGGCCTCGTCGTGGTTCTGTTCGATGGCGGCGGCGACGATGCGTGATACGCCGATGCCATAGCAGCCCATCGCCATCACCGCGGCCTTGCCGTTCTCGTCCAGCACCGTGGCCTTGAGCGCCTCGGCATACTTGCGGCCGAGCTGGAACACATGGCCGACCTCGATGCCGCGCGCGATCTTCAGCTCGCCGCCGTCGTGGGCGCGGTCGCCGGCCACCACGTTGCGGATGTCGGCCACTTCCGGTTCGGCCAGGTCGCGGCCCCAGTTCACACCGGCGATGTGGAAACTCTTTTCATTGGCGCCGACGACGAAGTCGGCCATTGCCGCCACCTCGCGGTCGGCGACGATGCGGATGGCCTTGCGCGGATCCAGCGGGCCGAGGAAACCCGGTTCGCTGCCGAGGTATTCGGCGATTTCCGCTTCGCTGGCCATGCGGTGGTCGGCCAGGCCGGCCACCTTGGCCAGCTTGATCTCGTTGACCTCGTGGTCACCGCGCACCAGAGCCAGCACGAATTCGCCGTCGCCGGTCATCACCGCCACCGACTTGACCGTGCGCGCCAGCGCGATGCCCAGCAGCGCGGCGACTTCCTCGCAGGTCTTCTGCGTCGGGGTTTCGACCTTGCGCAGCGCCTCGGTCGCAGCACCGCGCGGCGCCGGGTCGGCGGCGATGGCGGCCTCGACGTTGGCGGCGTAATCAGAGCCGGTGGAGAACACCAGCGCGTCCTCGCCCGAATCGGCGATCACGTGGAATTCCTGCGAGGCGTCACCGCCGATGGCGCCCGAGTCAGCCTGCACCGCGCGGAACTCCAGCCCCAGGCGGGTGAAGATGCGGGTGTAGGCGGCCTTCATGTTCTCGTACTCGGCCACCAGGCTGGCATCGTCCAGATGGAAGGAATAGGCGTCCTTCATCAGGAATTCGCGCGCGCGCATCACGCCGAAGCGCGGGCGGATCTCGTCGCGGAACTTGGTCTGCACCTGGTAGAAATTGACCGGCAGCTGCTTGTAGCTGGACAGCTCCTGGCGCGCGAAGTCGGTGATCGCTTCCTCGGCCGTGGGGCTGTAGCAGTATTCCTGCTCCTTGCGGTCCTTGATCTTCAGCAGCTGGCCGCCGAACTTCTCCCAGCGCCCGGTCTCTTCCCACAGCTCCTTCGGCTGGATGGTCGGCAACTGCAGTTCCACCGCGCCGGCGCGGTTCATTTCCTCGCGGACGATGCCTTCCACCTTGCGCAGCACGCGCAGGCCCAGCGGCGACCAGGTGTACAGGCCCGAGGCCAGCTTGCGGATCATGCCCGCGCGCAGCATCAGCTTGTGGCTGACCAGCTCGGCGTCGGCGGGGGTTTCCTTGGTGGTGTGCAGGTGGAAGCGGGAAAGGCGCATGGGGAGGCTTCACGGAACGGCGGACCGTCTATTTTGCCAGAAGCCCCGGCCGGGCATGGGCGTCCCGCCGCGGCTGCCCCGGCCTGCCCGGACGATGCGATATGCCGGCGGCAGGCCCTGCTGCTATTTGCAGTAAACCGCCGCGGCTGCTTCGGCCAGCTGTTTCTGCGCCGCCCGCTGGCTGTCGTCCAGCGGGGTATCGGGTTTGCCGTCGCCATCGGTGTCCTGCATCACCGGGCCGCTGCCGGACAGCAGGTCCAGATTGCGCCGTGCCGAGGCACATTGCGGGGATACGTCGGTCTTGTCCGGCTCGGCCGCGGCCACCGGCTCGCCGGAGGCGGTGATGCGGCGGGTTTCGTACTTCTGCCCGGCCGGGGGGCGCTCCGAATACTGGGTCACGCCGTTGGCGTCCTTCCACTTGTACAGGTTGCCGGTGCCGGCAGCGGCGCCGTGGGCGGCGCTGGCCAGTACCAGCAGGCAGCAGAAACGGGGCAGGGCGCGCATGGCGACTCCGGTCGCTTGGACGGGGTGAGGGTCCGATTGCAGCACCCGGTGACGCGGCTGGCAAGTCGATTAAACTGGCCGCATGGACGAAACGAGACCCCCGCCGCGTTCGCGCAGCATCTACCTGCTGCCGAACCTGTTCACCACCGCCGGGCTGTTCGCCGGCTTCTACGCCATCATCGCCGCCTCCAACGGCGACTTCGTCAACGCGAGCATCGCGGTGTTCGTGGCCGGGGTCATGGACGGGCTGGACGGGCGCGTGGCGCGCCTGACCGGCACCAGCAGCGAGTTCGGCGTGCAGTACGACTCGCTGGCCGACCTGGTCAGCTTCGGCATGGCGCCGGCGCTGGTGATGTACCACTGGTCACTGTCCTCGCTGAAGTTCGACGGCGACGTGATGGGACGCGTCGGCTGGCTGGCGGCCTTCCTCTATGCGGCCTGCGCGGCGCTGCGCCTGGCGCGGTTCAACACCCAGGTGGGGACGGTGGACAAGCGCTGGTTCGTGGGCCTGGCCAGTCCGGCGGCGGCGGGGCTGATGATGTCCTTCGTCTGGGCCTTCGCCGATGGCAACCTGGGCTGGAGCGGCGAGGAACTGCGCTACGTGGCGCTGGCGGTGGCCATCGTCGCCGGCCTGCTGATGGTCAGCCGCATCCGCTTCTGGAGCTTCAAGGGCGGCGCCGAGAAAGGCCCGCGTTCGGAGCGCGTGCCGTTCGTGGTGCTGGCGCTGGTGCCGATCGTCATCGCCATCATGGTGGTTGACCTGCCGCGCACTCTGTTCGTGGTCGGCGTGCTGTATGCACTGTCCGGACCGGCGATGTGGCTGTGGCAGCGTTGGCGCCAGCCGGCCAGCAAGGTGCAGTGAACACCGCCGCGTCCACGCCGTTGTGGTCGCCGCAGCAGCAGGCATGGCTGCAGGCGATGGGCTATTCGGTCTATCTGGAAGGCGGCGCGCTGGACGCGCCGCTGCCGCAGGCGGTGACGCGCGCCGCGATGCCGGCCGCGGCCGATGTCGAGGCCTCGACCGCGCCGGTGCCGGGGCCCACGCGCATGGCGCCGCCGCCACGCCGCGAGGCTCCCGCGCGGACACCGCCCGATGCGCCGGCCACCGCGCCGGAAGCCCGGCCGGCAGCGCGTCGTGGCGGACTGCGCCTGCCCGACCGCCTGCAGATCGCGCTGCTGCGCGCATCCGGCTGCAATCCCAACGATCCGCAGACCCGCGCGCTGATGGACAGCTGGCCGCTGGCTGAGCTGCGCGCCAATCCCGCCGCCAAGCGCGCGCTGTGGCCGCAACTGCGCGAACTGCGGCGGAAGCAGCGGCAATGAGCGCGGTGGCGGCGATGCCGGCCCCCGTGCTGCGCCCGATGCACGAGGGCGACCTGGACGCGGTGATGGAGATCGAGCTGCGCGCCTATCCCTTCCCGTGGACCCGCGGCATCTTCCAGGACTGCCTGCGCGCCGGCTATCCGGGGCGCGTGCTGGTAGGGGACACCAGCCTGCTCGGCTATGGGCTGCTGAGCATCGCCGCCGACGAGGCGCACGTGCTCAATGTCTGCGTCGATCCGCTGCGCCAGTCGCGCGGGCTCGGGCGGCGCCTGCTGCGCGACCTGGTGCGGTTGGCGCGGCAGCATGGCGCGGCGCGGGTGTTCCTGGAGGTGCGGCCGTCCAATACATCGGCCATCGCGCTGTACCACAGCGAGGGCTTCAACGAGATCGGCCGCCGCCCGCGCTACTACCCGGCCGGGAGCGGGCGCGAGGATGCGCTGGTGATGGCGATGGAACTGGTGGACGAGGACATCGCCCGCATGCCGCCGCTGTAAGGCGCGCGGTCCGGTTCAGCCGGGTCGCCGCAGGACCGCGCCGGCCACGATGAGCGCCGCGACCAGGGCGTAGCAGCCGACCTGCAGCACGGCCGATGCCGCCAGCCATGGCCAGCTTGCCGGTGCCGGTGCCGGTGCCGGAAGCGGCAGCCGCGGCAATGCCAGCGCGGAAAGGGCGGCGGCCCAGCCGGTGGCCACGATCGTGGTCAGCAGCGTGTCGCCGCCGGGTTTGACGATGGCGTTCCAGCGGGCATGCAGCAGGGGGGCACAGCACGGCGCAGAAGATCGCCGGCGACATCGCATGCCCGTGTTGCGGTGGAGGTGCCCAGGATGGCCGCAAATGGAAACGCCGCCCGCAGGCGGCGCTTCCATTGCCGAAACGGCAGGTTTACAGCTTGGCGCGCTGCTCCTGCAGGCCGGCCAGCTGGCTGTTCCAGTCGGCCAGGCGCACGCGCTCCTGCTCGACCACCGCCGCCGGCACCTTGTCGGTGAACTTCGACAGCTTGGTTTCGCTCTTTTCCTTCTCCGCCGACACGCGGGCGATTTCCTTGTCCAGGCGCGCGCGCTCGGCATCCAGGTCGACCAGGCCTTCCAGCGGCACCAGCAGCTTCAGCTCGCCGACGATGGCGGCGGCCGCCGGCGGCGTCTGCGCATCGCCGGCCAGCCAGTCGATGCTTTCCAGCTTGAGCAGGAAGCGCAGCTGCGAGGCGAAGCGTTCGACGCGGGCGCGGTCGGCGTCCTGGCCGCCCTGCAGCAGCAGGCGCACCTGCTTCGACGGCGGCACGTTCAACTCGCTGCGCACGCGGCGCAGGGCGCTGACCATGGTCTTGAACCATTCCACGTCGGCCTCGGCCTGCGCGTAGTGGCCGGCAAACTCTTCCGCCGTCGGGTACGCACGCAGCGACAGCGACTCGGCATTGATGCCAAGACGCGGTGCCACCTGCTGCCACAGCTGCTCGGTGACGAACGGGATCAGCGGGTGCAGCAGGCGCAGCACCGCTTCCAGCACGTACAGCAGGGTGTGGCGGGTGCTTTCGGCATCCGCCGCATCGCTGCCATTGAGTGCCGGTTTGGTCAGCTCCAGGAACCAGTCGCAGAACTCGTTCCAGACGAACTCGTAAAGGCACTGCGCCAGCAGGTCGAAGCGATAGTCGGCGAAGTGCTGCTGGGCCTCGGCCGAAACGGTGGCCAGGCGGGCGAGGATCCACTTCTCGGCATCGGTGCGCGGCTGCGGCACGCCGCTGAAGCGCGACCCCTCGGTGTTCATCAGGGTGAAGCGGCTGGCATTCCACAGCTTGTTGCAGAAGTTCTTGTAGCCCTCGGCGCGGCTCATGTCGAACTTGATGTCGCGGCCATGGGTGGCCAGCGCGGCGATGGTGAAGCGCAGCGCGTCGGCGCCGTGGGCGATGATGCCGTCCGGGAATTCCCTGCGGGTGGCCTTCTCGATCTTCTCGGCCATCTTCGGCTGCATCAGGCCATGCGTGCGCTTGGCGACCAGGTCGTCGATGCTGATTCCGTCGATGATGTCCAGCGGGTCGAGCACGTTGCCCTTGGACTTGGACATCTTCTGGCCCTGCGCATCGCGGATCAGGCCGGTGATGTAGACGTCCTTGAACGGGATCTGCCCGGTGAAGCTGTCGGTGGCCATGATCATGCGCGCCACCCAGAAGAAGATGATGTCGAAGCCGGTGATCAGCACGTTCGACGGCAGGTAGCGCTCGAAGCCGCGCGCGGCCATGGCCGCGTCATCCGGCCAGCCCAGCGTGGAGAACGGCCACAGCTGCGAGGAGAACCAGGTCTCCAGCACGTCGCTGTCCTGGGTCAGCACCACATCGTCGCCCAGACCGGCCTTGGCACGGGCTTCGGCTTCGTTGCGGCCGACGTAGCAGTTGCCCGCTTCGTCGAACCATGCCGGGATGCGGTGGCCCCACCACAGCTGGCGGCTGATGCACCAGTCCTGGATGTTCTCCATCCAGTGGCGGTAGGTGTTGATCCAGTTGCCCGGCACGAACTTGATGGAGCCGTTCTCCACAAGCTCCAGGCCGCGCCTGGCCAGCCCGTCCATCTTCACGAACCACTGGTCGGTCAGATACGGCTCGATCACCTGGCCGGTACGGTCGCCGCGCGGCACCTGCAGCTTGTGTGCCTTGGTCTCGACCAGGATGCCCAGGTCTTCCAGCTCGGACAGGATCAGCTTGCGCGCTTCGTAGCGGTCCAGCCCGCGGTACTTCTCCGGCGCGTTCTCGTTGAGCGCGGCCACCGGAGTGAACAGGTTGATCATCGGCAGGCCGTGGCGCACGCCGACCTGGTAGTCGTTGAAGTCGTGCGCCGGGGTGACCTTGACCACGCCGGTGCCGAACGCCTTGTCCACGTAGTCGTCGGCGATCACCGGCACGCTGCGTCCGGTCAGGGGCAGGGTCACGCGCTTGCCGATCAGGTGGGCGTAACGCGCGTCTTCCGGGTGCACCATCACCGCGGTGTCGCCCAGCAGGGTTTCCGGGCGGGTGGTGGCCACGACCAGGTAGTGGCGGGTTTCGCGCAGGGTTTCGTTGCCGTCGGCGTCGACCTCGACGTGCTCGTAGCTGGCGCCGTCTTCCAGCGCGTAGGCGATCGACCACAGGAAGCCGTCTTCCTCGACGCTTTCCA
The DNA here is from genome assembly GCF_056397145.1 of Stenotrophomonas sp. 05N423. Classification (NCBI taxonomy): domain Bacteria; kingdom Pseudomonadati; phylum Pseudomonadota; class Gammaproteobacteria; order Lysobacterales; family Lysobacteraceae; genus Stenotrophomonas; species Stenotrophomonas sp. 05N423. The sequence continues at coordinate 143,239 of NZ_JBFTMV010000003.1, read as the reverse complement.
CCTCCAGGTCGGAAATGGCGGTCTTCAGCACCGGGTCCCAGTTGACCAGGCGCTGGCCGCGGTAGATCAGGCCCTGCCCGTGCCAGCGGATGAACGATTCGATCACCGCCTCGCTCGGGCCCGGGTCCATGGTGAAGGTGCTGCGCGACCAGTCGGCCGAGGTGCCGAGGCGGCGCATCTGGCCTTCGATCACGTTGCCCGAGTGCGCCTTCCACTCCCACACCTTGTCGATGAAGCCGTCGCGGCCCAGCGAGTCGCGGGTTTCGCCCTTGCCTTCCAGCGCGAGGTTGCGGCTGACCACCATTTCGGTGGCGATGCCGGCGTGGTCGGTGCCGACCTGCCACAGCGTGTCGTAGCCGCGCATGCGGTGGTAGCGGATCAGCGCGTCCATCAGCGTCTGCTGGAACGCGTGGCCCATGTGCAGGGTGCCGGTGACGTTCGGCGGCGGCAGCAGGATGGTGTAGGGCTCGCCCTTGCCGGACGGCTTGAAATGGCCGGCTTTTTCCCACGCATCGTAGAGCGCGGTTTCGAAGGATCTGGGGTCGTAGCTGGAGGCGAGTTGGGTCATGCGGGGAAACCGGGTGGAAGGCGGGGAGGGGATCAGCGGAACGCGCCGGTTTTCAGCGCGCGCCGGATCTTCTGGTCGGTGTGGTACTGGCTGACCGCATAGGCGGCCCAGATCGCGGCGGGCACCCAGCCGATCAAGGTGATCTGCAGGATCAGGCAGACGATGCCGGAGATCGGCCGGCCGATGGTGAAGAAGGCCAGCCACGGCAGGAGGAGGGCGATGAGCAGGCGCATGGGTGTCGTCCTTTACATGTCGTGCTTGTTGAGCGCGTAACCGGCGGCCTTGTACTGGCGCCAGCGCTCGCGCAGCGGTTCGCGCGCGGCCGGGTCGGCCGGCACCACCTCCAGCACCCGCTCGCAGCCGCCCAGCCAAGGCTCGTCGCGCAGGTTGATCACCAGCGGCCGTTCCGGCGCGTCGGCGCCGGGCGCGGCGATCAGCACGATGGCTTCTTCCTCGTCCACGTCCTCGCCGACGATCTGGTGCGGGATGTAGGCGTCCGGGTCGAACGACCACAGCAGCTCGTCCAGTTCCTCGGCCTGCGCCGCGTCGCGCGCCAGCACCAGCGTGTACTGGCTGCTGTCGTTGGCCTTGCGCGCCAGTTCGCACACCAGCTTCAGCGGCTCGGTGAGGAAACGGGGCTTGGCGATCAGGTAGAAGTCGGCGCGGGTCAAGGCGGTGAACCGGTAGGGAGGAAGAGGGAAGGGCGGTGCAGAAGCGGGGCTGGGGAACCGGCGCGGGGAACTTTCATTCCCCGCTTCCCGTTCCCTTTCCCGGCTTCAGGCCACCCGATCCAGCAGCCACTGCGTCAGCAGGCCCACCGGGCGGCCGGTGGCCATGCCGCGCTTGCCTTCGTCGCTGGCCACGCCGGCGATGTCCAGGTGTGCCCAGCGCTGTCCTTCGGCGAAGCGCGACAGGAAGCAACCGGCGGTGATGGCGCCGGCCCAGCGGCCGCCGATGTTGTAGACGTCGGCGAAGCTGGAATCCAGCATCGGCTGGTACTCGTCCCACAGCGGCAGGCGCCAGGCGCGGTCGAACACCTGCTCACCGGCGACCAGCAGTTCGCCCGCCAGGTCGTCGTGCTTGCTCATCAGGCCGGCGGTCTGGTGGCCCAGGGCGACCATGCAGGCGCCGGTCAGGGTGGCGACGTCGACCAGCGCGGCCGGTTCGAAGCGCTGCGCGTAGGTCAGCGCATCGCACAGGATCAGGCGGCCTTCGGCGTCGGTGTTGCCGACTTCGATGGTCTTGCCCGACATCGAAGTGATCACGTCGGACGGGCGGTAGGCGTTGCCGTCGATGGCGTTCTCCACCGCAGGCACCACCACCACCAGGTTCAGCGGCAGCTTCGCCTTCACGGCCGCGACGAAGGTGCCGATGACGTTGGCGCCGCCGCACATGTCGTACTTCATCTCCTCGATGCCGCCCTGGGTCTTCAGGTTGACGCCGCCGGTGTCGAAGGTGATGCCCTTGCCGACCAGCACGTAGGGCTTGGCGGCGGCGCCGTCGGCTTGCGGCAGGCCCGTCCACTTCAGCACCACCAGCTTCGGCCGGTTGGCCGAGCCACGGGCCACGGCCAGCAGCGAGCCCATGCCGAGGGCTTCCATCTGCTGTTCGTCGAGGATCTCGGCCTGCGCGCCCTCGTGTTCGGCAGCGAACTTGACCGAGCTTTCGGCCAGGTAGGCCGGCGTGCACAGGTTCGGCGGCAGATTGCCCAGCTCACGGGCGTATTCGACGCCGGCGGCGATGGCCTGGCCCTGGGCCAGCGCGGTCTCGTCGCTGCCGCTGATCGACAGGGTTTCCAGGCCCGGGGCGTCGGGCTTCTTCTTGCCCAGGGTGGCGGTATAGCGATAGCTGGCATGGTTGGCGGCGATCACGGCCTGGCGGATGTTCCAGGCGGCGTCGCGGCCCGCAACGATCAGCTCGGACAGGGTGAACAGCGCGCTGCGGGTGACCCCGCTGCGGAGCGCGCGCGCGGCGTCGCCCACCGCCTTGATGTACTGCGGCACGCCGAACTTGGCGGCATCGCCCAGGCCGACCACCAGCACGCGCGGCGCGGCCACGCCGGCCAGGTCGTGCAGCAGGGTGGTGTTGCCGGTCTTGCCACCGATGTCGCCGCGCTCCATCAGCGCCGCGATGCGGCCGCCGGAGGCGGCGTCCAGCACCTGCGCCGCCGGGGACAGCGACTTGTCGGAGAAGGCGCCAACGATGACGCAGTCGACCGCGGCGGTGGCCGGGGCGGCGTGGTTCAGGGTGAATTGCAGAGACATTGATCAGATTCCATTGCCAAATCCGTACAATCGCGGACTGTTTCCACCCTTCCAGACCGGCCGGGCGCGCCGCGAACGAAACCGGGAGTTTAAACCACCCACCCCATGGCGAAGCTTGACCGCTACCTGCTGAGCGACTTCATCCAGAGCTTCCTGGCGACCCTGACCGTGCTGCTGGTGGTGAGCGTGGGCGGGGTACTGGTGGACATCCTGGGCCGGATCGCCGATGGCCGCATGCCGGCCGGCCTGCTGCTGTCGCAACTGGGCCTGCAGTTCATCGTCTACCTGCCCATCATCCTGCCGCTGGCCCTGCTGCTGGGGCTGTCGCTGGCCATCGCCCGGCTCTACCGGGATTCGGAGATGGCGGTGCTGACCGCGGTAGGGGTCGGCCCGCGGCGCCTGCTGCGGCCGGTGCTGATGCTGGTGGTGCCGGTGGTGGCCGTGGTCGGGGCCTGCTCGCTGTGGCTGGGCCCCTGGGCCAACCGCACCGCCGACGCGATGGTCGAGGCCGCCAGCCGCAGCGTGGTGGTGGCCGGGCTGGAGCCGGGCAAGTTCACCCAGCTCTCCGGCGGCGGCATCGTCTACCTGTCCTCGCTCAACGAGGACGGCACGAAAATGGGCAAGGTGTTCATCCAGCGCCAGAAGGACGGGCGCATCGACGTGGTCTCGGCCAACAGCGGCGCGATGTTCTTCGAGGGCGAGCGCCAGCGTTTCCTGCGGCTGGAGGACGGCCACCGCGTCGAGGGCCCGGAGAATGGCGGGCTGGACTACCGCCTGATGCGCTACGCCAGCAACGAGGTGGCGCTGCCCGACCGCGACGAACCGCGCGGGCAGGACGATCCCGAGGTGCTGCCGACCCTGACCCTGCTCGGTGACGACCGGCGCGAGGCGCAGGCGCAGCTGCACTGGCGCATCACCCCGCCGTTGCTGGCGCTGGCCTTCGCCCTGCTGGCCCTGCCGCTGTCGCGCAGCACGCCGCGGCAGCAGCGCTACGGAAGCATCATGCTGGCCTTCCTGGGCTATGTGGTGGGCATCAGCCTGATGATCAGCGGCCGGCAATGGCTGGGCACTGGCAAGCTGCCGGCCGCGCTGGGCATGTGGTGGCTGACCGTGCCGCTGCTCGCGCTGGCGCTCTGGATGTACTTCCGTGATGGCCGCCTGTCACGCCGCAAGGGAGCGCGCGCATGATGCTGCGCCCGCGCATCCACGATTTCTACGTCGGCCGCACCGTGCTGTTCACGGTGCTGCTGGCCTGGGCGGTGCTGACCGGCCTGGACGCGATGCTGTCGCTGTCCGGCGAGGCCAAGAACATCGGCACCGGCAGCTATAGCTTCGGCCATGCCGTCGCCTGGACCGCCTACACCCTGCCACGCCGCGCCTACACGCTGTTCCCGATGGCCGCGGTGATCGGCGCGCTGATGGGGCTGGGCCAACTGGCCGCGACCTCGGAACTGACCGCCCTGCGCGCGGTCGGCCTGTCGCGGCGCCGCATCGCGCTGTCGGTGGCCATCGCGCTGTCGCTGCTGACCGCGATGATGGTGGTCAACGGCGAAACGCTGGCGCCGTGGGCGCAGGAGAAGGCCGATGCGCTGAAGGCCAGCGCCAAGTTCAACACCGACATGGCCGTGGCCCGCTATTCCGGCCTGTGGGCGCGCGAGGGCGATACCTTCCTCAACGCGCAGAGCGGCGAGGAACAACTCACCGACGAAGGCGGGACGCGCCTGCTGCTGCACGACGTGCGCCTGTACCGGCTGGATGCCGGCGGCCGCCTGGCAAGCCTGACCTACGCGGTCACCGCGCGCCACGACACCGATGGCTGGACCCTGGAGCAGGTGCGGCGCGACACCTTCGGCGAGCGCTCCGCCACCCGCCAGACGGTCGCCAGCGAGCGCTGGGATTCGGCCCTGGACGCGGCCGCGCTGGCCTCCGGCCTGGCCAAGCCGCGCAGCCTGACCGCCGCCGAACTGCGCACCAGCATCGAGTACCGCAAGCGCAACGGCCTGGATGCGCGCGACTACGAGGACACCTACTGGAGCCGCTGGTTCTACCCGGTGAACGTGCTGGCGCTGTGCCTGGCGGCGGTGCCGTTCGCCTTCGGCTCGCTGCGCAGCGGCGGCATGGGCAAGCGCCTGTTCCTGGGCATGCTGTTCGCGCTGGGCTTCCTGCTGCTGCAGATGTTCTTCGGGCGCATGGCCGGCGCGCTCAAGTTCGATTACCGCATTGCCTACGCGCTGCCGCCGATCGTGATGCTGGCGGTGTCCGGCTGGCTGTTCAAACGCCGCTCCAGCTGACCCCACGCTCCCGGGGAGCAGAAGCTGGAGCGCCCCCTGGTGCGCGATGGAGCCCTGCCGGGAATGCCTGTCGCGCACCAAGGCCCCTACGGTCTGGGTATGCGCACCAGCCGCGTGTTGCTCAGGCGGTCATGCCGCGCCGCGGGAAGCCGGACGAACCTGTCTGTCTGCCGCGCCGCCGCGCGCCGGTGCAACGACGTACCGGCGCTATTCCTTGGGTATGCGCACCAGCCGGGTATTGCTCAAACGGTCGTGCCAAGTAAGCCGATCTCGATCAACCAGCGCCCACCAGAATCCCAGCCCGCCGCACAGCAGCGACAGCGTGCCGGCCGCGTAGCGCTTCCACAGCATGCCCATCGAAGGCGTGCCGTCGGTGCCGCGTACATGCAGCCGCCACGGGCGCATGCCCAGCGTCTGTCCGCCGCGCTTCCAGCTGACCGTCGCATACACGCCGGCCACCGCCCAGCAGCACAGCCACAGCAGCCACTGCAGTGGGCTGTACGGGGCGATGTTGTGGTGCGTGTTGCCGCTCGCAACCACGTCCAGCAGGGTGAACGGCACGGCGGTGAGCATCCACAGCGCCAGCGCCGGCCACAGGTCGTAGAACAGCGCCAGCAGCCGGCGCAGCAGCAGCGGCGAAGGGCGGGGCGGGGAAGCGGTGTCTGCGTTCATCGCGCGAGCATACGGGCTGGCGTGCGCGATGTGGATGGGCAGCGGTGCCGGCAATGCCTATCCTTCGCGCGATGACTTCGCTTTCCACCGCCGCCGAACGCCGCCAGCTGGTGATGCAGTTGCCCCCATTGCGCGAGGAGGACGGTCACCGCATCCAGCGCTTCCTCGATGCGATCTGGGCCGAGCAGGGGCTGGCGCGGGCGACGCTGGACAGCTACCGCAGGGACCTTGAAGGACTGGCGCGCTGGGCGAACTGGCGCGCCTGCGGACCATCTGGCCGCGCACCGGTGCATCCGCTCGTGGTTTCTCCACGGGGAAGCCTTCTGGCCGGCATCGACCGGCCGGGCCTGTTCGACTATCTGGCCTGGCGCACCCATCACGGCTGGTCGCCGCGCAGCAATGCGCGGCTGCTGTCGGCGCTGCGCGCGTTCTTCGCCGATTGCCTGCGCCGCGGCGAGCGCGGCGACGATCCGTCCGCGTTGCTGGAGCCGCCCAAGCTGCCGCGGCCATTGCCCAAGGCCCTGGCCGAAAGCCAGATCGAGGCCCTGCTGGCCGCGCCGGATATCGCCACGCCGGAGGGGCTGCGCGACCGCGCCATGCTGGAACTGATGTATGCCGCCGGGCTGCGCGTCAGCGAACTGGTCGACCTGCCGGCCAACGCGGTCAACCTGCGCCAGGGCGTGCTGCGGGTGACCGGCAAGGGCAGCAAGGAGCGGCTGGTGCCCCTGGGCGAGGAGTCCCGGCACTGGCTGGAGCGCTACCTGGCCGACGCGCGCCCGGCGCTGGCGGCCGGCCGGCCGGTGCAGGCCACGGCCGGCGGCCAGGTGCCGCTGTTCCTGGCCCGCGGTCAGAAGCCCCTGACCCGGCAGCAGTTCTGGGTGCTGGTGAAGACCTGCGCGGCGGTGGCCGGCATTGACCCGGCGCGGGTCAGCCCGCATGGCCTGCGCCACAGCTTCGCCACCCATCTGCTCAACCATGGCGCGGACCTGCGCGCGCTGCAGATGCTGCTCGGCCACAGTTCGCTGTCCACCACCCAGATCTACACCCTGGTCGCCCGCGAGCACCTGCAGAAACTGCACAGCAGGCATCATCCGAGGGGGTGAGGCAGGCCGCTTGCGCGGCACTGCCGCGCGGCCTGCCGAACGCCGCGCCAAGCTGAAGCTAGGGCGCCGGCAATGCCCGCCGCGCCGCCGCGCGCCCGGATCCAACCGCAATCAAGGATGTTCATGATGAAGCCTGGCAACCCTGGCGCCGGCCTGCGCCCGGCCGGCTTACCCGGCAGGCCCCACATCGGCGTGCAAGGGTCGCAGAGTGCGCCGTAGGTGCCTGGCTTGCCCGGCACGGGCTTCCCCGGGAAAGCTCCATGCGGGGCAAGCCCCGCATCTACGGTGAGATTTCGCGTCAGGGATGAAGTCCGTGCAGGCCCAAGGCGTGCCCCGCGCTGCAGCGCCGAACCCTCTCGCAGGTTCCGTGCGGACGGCGCCAACCCAACCGCCCCCCTGAACGCCCCCAAGCCCCGGGTATGCGAGAATTGCCCGGCTTTCTGCCTCTCTTTCCCTGGAATCCCCATGCTCCGAATCGCCATCGCCGCGCTGCTGGGCGCGATCAGCCTGACTGCCTGCGCGCAGTCGAAGGCGCCCGAAACCACCACCGCTGCGGCTCCGGCCGCCGGGGATGGGGCGGTCGAAAAGCGGGTGCGCGACGCGCTCAAGCAGCTGGACCCGAACTTCAGCCCGGACTACATCGGCGCCGCTCCGTTCGCCGGCTTCCGCGAGGTGGTGGTGTCCGGCCAGGTGCTGTACGTCACCGACGACGGCCGTTTCCTGCTGCAGGCCCAGCCCTACGACATCGGCAAGCGCGCGCTGGCCACCAGCGAAGGCCTGCTGGCCTACCGCCGCAAGCTGCTGGCCACGCTGCCGCATTCGGACCGGATCGTGTTCGCGCCGCCGAACGCCAAGTACACCATCAGCGTGTTCACCGACATCGAGTGCGGGTACTGCCGCAAACTGCACCAGGACATCGCCGAGCTGAACCGCCAGGGCATCGCGGTCGAGTATCTGGCGTTCCCGCGCATGGGCCTGGGCAGCAAGGACCACACGGACATGATCTCGGTGTGGTGCGCCAGCGACCGCAAGGCGGCGCTGACCGCGGCCAAGTCCGACCGCCCGGTGGAGGCGAAGAACTGCACCAACCCGGTGGCGATGCAGTACAACGTCGGCCAGCAGCTGGGCATCAGCGGCACCCCGGCGATCTTCGCCGCCGATGGCACCCAGTTGGGCGGCTATCTGCCGCCGGCGCAGCTCAAGGCGGCGCTGGAGCGGCTTCCCGGCGCAGCCGGCAGCCCCTGAGGCGATACGGGAAACGGCGGCCTCGGCCGCCGTTTCTGTATCCGCCCTCTCTGCGGCCATTCTCCTTGCCGTGTGCGGGAGATGCCGACGCGGTGTCTGACCGCCGCCCTTCACCTGCGGGGCGGCAGCAGCGAAAGCCGTTGACGGCGGCCATGTCGTTTCCGGCAAGGCGAGGCACTGTGCCGGCGCCGGCTCCAGCCTGGGGCGTCGGCTCCGGTACAATGGCGGGCCCGACTCCCACCATGGTCTCCCGGACATGATCGTCCTCGAGGGCGCAGCCGCCCTTTCGCCGTTCCGCCGCGAACGTCTTGAATCCCGCCTGCAGTCCATCGCCGCCGATCTGCGCATCACCGGTGCCTGGCACGTCTATTTCACCCAGGCCGCCGATGCCGCGGCCGTCGACCAGGCCACGCTGGGCCGCATCCTGCAGGGCCAGCCGCAGCCGGCCGAAGCCGCCGCGGATACGGTCTCGCGCTACGTGGTGCCGCGCCTGGGCACGCTGTCGCCCTGGTCGAGCAAGGCCACCGAGCTGGTGCGCGGCGCCGGCCTGCCGATCCAGCGCGTCGAGCGCGGTACCCGCATCGACCTGGGCGGCTGGCCGTCCGACCCCGCAAAGCAGGCCGCCGTGGCCAGGCTGCTGCACGACCCGATGACGCAGTCGCTGCTGACCGGCATCGAGCAGGCGCGGGCGCTGTTCACCAGCCTGGCGCGCGGCCAGCTGGAGCGCATCGCGCTGGCCGACCTGGAAGCGGCCAACAAGCGCCTGGGCCTGGCCCTGGCCGACGACGAGATCGACTACCTGCGCCAGCGCTACGCCGAACTCGGCCGCGATCCGTCCGACGTCGAACTGATGATGTTCGCGCAGGCCAATTCCGAGCACTGCCGGCACAAGATATTCAACGCCAGCTGGACCATCGATGGGCAGGAGCAGGACCGCTCGCTGTTCCGCATGATCAAGAACACCCACCAGCAGACGCCGCAGCACACGCTCAGCGCCTACAGCGACAACGCGGCGGTGATCGAAGGCGAGCCGGCCGCGCGTTACCGCCCCGATCCGGCCACCGGCAGGTACCGCAGCGAAGCGGTGGTGCCCAGCGCGTTCCAGATCAAGGTGGAAACCCACAACCACCCGACCGCGATCGCGCCGTTCCCGGGCGCCTCGACCGGCGCCGGCGGTGAAATCCGCGACGAAGGCGCGACCGGCCGCGGCGGCAAGCCCAAGGCCGGCCTGACCGGCTTCTCGGTCTCGCACCTGCGCATCCCGACCCTGCCGCAGCCGTGGGAAGCGCCGCGCGCGCTGAACCCGCGCATGGCGCCGGCGCTGGACATCATGCTCGACGGCCCGCTCGGCGGCGCCGCGTTCAACAACGAGTTCGGCCGCCCGAATCTGCTGGGTTACTTCCGCAGCTTCGAGCTGCCGGAAGAGGGCATCACCCGCGCCTACGACAAGCCGATCATGCTGGCTGGCGGCCTGGGCGCGATCGACCGCGTGCAGGTGGACAAGCTGAAACTGCAGGATGGCGACATCGTCATCGTGCTCGGCGGTCCGGCGATGCTGATCGGCCTGGGCGGCGGCGCCGCCTCGTCGGTGGCCTCGGGCGAGAGCGCCGAAGACCTCGACTTCGCCAGCGTGCAGCGCGACAACCCGGAAATGGAGCGCCGCTGCCAGGAAGTGATCGACCGCTGCGTGGCGATGGGCGTCGACAACCCGATCAAGTTCTTCCACGACGTCGGCGCCGGCGGCTTGTCCAACGCCATCCCGGAACTGTTGCACGACTCCGACGTCGGTGGCGTGATCGACCTGGGCAAGGTGCCCACCGATGATCCGTCGCTGTCGCCGCTGGAGCTGTGGTGCAACGAATCGCAGGAACGCTACGTGCTGGGCATCCCGGCCGGGCGCCTGGCCGAGTTCACCGCCATCTGCGCACGTGAGCGCTGCCCGTTCGCCGCGGTCGGCATCGCCACCACCGAGGAACGCCTGGTCGTGGCCTACGGCGCGACCCCGGGCAACATCCCGGCCGATGCGCCGATCGACCTGCCGATGGACGTGCTGTTCGGCAAGGCGCCGAAGATGCACCGCGACACCGCGCACCCGGCCGCGCCGCGCTGGCCGGCGCTGAAGACCGCCGGCATCGACCTGCATGACGCGGGCCTGCGCGTGCTGTCGCACCCGACCGTGGCGGCAAAGAGCTTCCTGGTCACCATCGGCGACCGCAGCGTCGGCGGCCTGACCGCCCGCGAACAGATGATCGGCCCGTGGCAGCTGCCGATGGCCGACGTCGCCATCACCCTGGCCGGGTTCGACACCTGGGCCGGTGAAGCGATGTCGCTGGGCGAACGTACCCCGCTGGCCCTGCTCAATGCCGCGGCGTCCGCGCGCATGGCGGTGGGCGAAGCCATCACCAACCTGTGCGCCGCGCCGCTGACCTCGCTGGACACGGTCAAGCTGTCGGCCAACTGGATGGCCGCCTGCGGCCACAACGGCGAGGACGCGCTGCTGTACGACGCGGTCAAGGCGGTGGGCATGGAACTGTGCCCGCAGCTGGACATCAGCATCCCGGTGGGCAAGGACTCGCTGTCGATGCAGGCGCAGTGGCAGGCCGACGGCAAGGCCGAGAAATCGGTGTCGCCGGTGTCGCTGGTGATCTCGGCGTTCGCGCCGGTGGTCGATGCGCGCCAGCAGCTGACCCCGCTGCTCGACCGCGAAACCGAAAGCGAGCTGTGGCTGATCGGGCTGGGCGCAGGCAAGCAGCGCCTGGGCGGTTCGATCCTGGCGCAGACCCAGGCCGACCACAGCGCCTTGCCGGCCTTTGCCGGCGAAGTGCCGGACCTGGACGACCCCGAGCGCCTGCGCGGCTTCTTCGAACTGATCCGCGACGCGCGCGAAGCCGGCCTGCTGCTGGCCTATCACGACCGCAGCGACGGCGGCGCGTTCGCCGCGCTGTGCGAGATGTCCTTCGCCTCGCGCCTGGGCCTGGACATCGTGCTCGACGCCTGGGGCGATGATCCGTTCCGCAGCCTGTTCAACGAGGAACTCGGCGCCGTGGTGCAGATCGCCCGCGAAGACCGCGCCGCGTTCGCCGACCTGGTCGAACGCCACGCGCTGACCGAGTGCGCGCAGCGCATCGCCCGCCCGACCACCGCGCCGATGGTGCGCGTGCAGCTGGAAGGCGAAACGCTGGTCGAATGGCGTTGGGAAGAACTGTTCGACGCCTGGTGGTCGGTGACCCACGCCATGCAGAAACTGCGCGACAACCCGGAAGCGGCCGACCAGGAACGCGCGGTCGCGCGCAGCTTCAATGCCCCGGGCCTGAAGCCGAAGCTGGCGTTCGATGCGGCCGAGGACGTGGCGGCGCCGTTCATCGCCACGGGTGCGCGCCCGAAGGTGGCGATCCTGCGCGAGCAGGGCGTCAATGGCCAGATCGAGATGGCCAACATCTTCGAGCGCGCCGGCTTCGACGCCTTTGATGTGCACATGAGCGACCTGATCGAAGGCCGCGTGCAGCTGGCGGACTTCCGCGGCATCGCCGCCTGCGGCGGTTTCAGCTACGGCGATGTGCTGGGCGCGGGCCGCGGCTGGGCGACCTCGATCCTGGAGCGCCCTGCGCTGCGCGAGGCCTTCGCGGCGTTCTTCGCGCGACCGGACACCTTCGCCCTGGGCGTGTGCAATGGCTGCCAGATGATGAGCCAGCTCAAGGACATCATTCCCGGCGCGGAGCATTGGCCGAAATTCCTGCGCAACCGCAGCGAGCAGTTCGAAGCGCGTACCGCATTGCTGGAAGTGATGGAATCGCCGTCGATCCTGCTGCGCGGCATGGCCGGCTCGCGCCTGCCGGTGGCGGTGGCGCACGGCGAGGGCCGTGCCGAGTTCGACAGCGCGGTGGACCAGGCCGCCGTCGACGTTGCGCTGCGCTACGTCGATGGCGACGGCAAGGCCGACCCGCAGTACCCGCTGAACCCGAATGGCTCGCCCGCCGGCATCACCGGCCTGACCACCCGCGACGGCCGCGTCACCATCCTGATGCCGCACCCGGAGCGCACCCCGCGCACGGTCAACCTGAGCTGGGCGCCCAAGGGCTGGGGCGAGGATTCGCCGTGGCTGCGCATGTTCCGCAACGCACGGGTGTGGTGCGGCTGATCCAGCCGCGCCATCGCCGGGCCTGCGCAACACGCAGGCCCGGTGTCAGCCCCCGGGGGAGCGGTTTCAGCTGCGAAAGAGGGCTGTCCCGTTGCATTCGCCGCAATGCCGCCTGGGCACTGAAGGTGGCACCTGTTTGAAAGCGCCATCGCGGTTGAAACCACTCCTGCGGGGTGCGCGTGGTTCCGGGCGGCTGCTAGAGTTCGGCGCGTCGGTACCAGGGAATCACCGGTCGTGACCACTTCCGCACCATCCGTTCCACGTAATGCCGGGATCGCTGCATGACCCTGCCGGTGATCCTGTTGCCGGTAGGCGTGGACGATGCGGCGCTCGATGCCTGCCTGGCGGCGCTGGAAGCGGCCACGCCCGCCGGTACGCCGATCTGGCTGGCCGACGATGCGCAGGGCGGGCCGCGCGTGCAGGCGGTGATCGAACCCTGGCTGGCGCGCACGCAGCTGCAGGCCGAATACACGCGGCGTCCGCGCGCCATCGGCGAATCGGCGCACCTGGAGGAAATGCTGCGGGCCTGCGGCGATGCCGACGTGGCGGTTCTGGCGCCCGATGCATTGCCGCTGCCGGGCTGGCTGCAGCAGCTGTGCGACTGCCTCGCGCGCGATGCTTCCATCGCCACCGCCACGCCATGGAGCAATGCCGGCGAGACCGTGGCCTGGCCGCGCGCGGGCGAGCTGAATCCCTTGCCGTCCGATGCCGCGCGGCTGGTACGGGCCTGCGCGTCGATGCCGCTGCTGCATCCCGAACTGCCCTCGGCGGTCACCCATGCGGTGCTGATACGCGGCAGCGCACGGCGTCGTGCCGGCGGGCTGGATACGCAGAGCTGCGCGTCCTGGTATGCCGCGCTGGTGGACCTCAGCCTGCGCATGAGCGGGTTGGGCTGGCGCAACGTGCTGTGCGACAACGCCTTCGTCGGCCGCCACGACGAAGGCCGGCCCGCCGATGGCGACATGGAAGTGCTGGCCAGCCGCTGGCCGACCTGGACCGCACGCCTGGCCGGCTTCCTGATGGACGACCCGCTGCATGCGCATCGCCAGCACCTGCAGCAGCTGTGCGAGCAGGCGGCGATGCCCGCGCAGCAACCCGACCTGTTCGGCGATGGCGACGATCCGGCGGCGGAGGCGGTGCCGTGAGCGCGTCGATCGCCGTCGTCGTGGTCAGCTACCAGAGCGCCGCGACGCTGGACGAGTGCCTGCGGCGGCTGCGCGACGCGCGCGACGTGGCGCAGATCCGCGTGGTGGACAATGCTTCGGACGATGGCTCGCTCCGCATCGCCCAGCGCCATGCGCTGGCCGATGCACGCGTACGCTTCATCGCCAATCCGGACAATCCCGGCTTCGCCACCGCCTGCAACCAGGGCGCGCAGGACAGCGACGCGCCGTGGCTGGCCTTCGTCAATCCGGATCTGATGGTCGAGGCCGATACGCTGGCGCGGCTGCGCGACCTCGGCCAGCCGCTGGGCGACTGCCTGCTCGGCGTGGAGCAGGTGGACGAGCAGGGCCGCCCGGATGCGGCGGTGCGCCGCCGCGATCCCGACTTCGCGGCGATGCTGCGCAATCCGGCGGCCGGCGCGCGGCTGGCGGTGGCGGCCGATCCGGCGCAGCCGCTGCAGCCGGTGCCGGCCCTGTCCGGCGCCTTGCTGCTGATGCCGCGCGGCCTGTTCGACCGCATCGGCGGCTGGGACGCGGGCTACCGGCTGCATGCCGAGGACCTGGACCTGTGCCGGCGCGCGCGCGAAGCCGGCGCCAAGGTGGCCGTCGCCAACGAACTGGCGGTGCTGCACGTGCGCGGGGTTTCCAGCCGCGCGCGGCCGTTCTTCGTCGAATGGCACAAGCATCGCGGGCTGTGGCGCTATTTCCGCAAGTTCGAGGCGCCGCGCCGTAGCCTGCCGGTGCGCGCGGCGGTGTGGTGCGCGATCTGGACGCATGCGGCCGTGCAGGTGCCCAGGCTGCTGCTGCGCCGGTAGGAAGGCCCGTGCCGCATGAAGCCTCACCGGGAAAACCCGGTGTGGAGCGAACCCTGCGCCATCGGGGATTTCCCGCAGCGAAGCGTTCCCGGCGGGCGGCGCATAATGCCCCCATGATCATCCAGTCCCTGCTCGATACCGACCTCTACAAGTTCACGATGATGCAGGCGGTGCTGCACCAGCACCCCGGGGCGATCGTGCAGTACCGCTTCAAGTGCCGCACGCCGGGTATCGACCTGGCACGCTTCATCGACCAGATCAGCGCCGAGATCGATCATCTGTGCAGCCTGCGTTTCACCGCGGACGAACTGGACTACATGCGCGGGCTGCGCTTCGTGAAGCCGGACTTCGCCGATTTCCTCGGCCTGTTCCACCTGGACCGCAAATACATCGACCTGCGCGCCTCGGCCACCGTGCCGGGCGAGATGGAACTGGACATCGCCGGTCCCTGGCTGCACACCATCCTGTTCGAGGTGCCGCTGCTGGCGATCATCAACGAGGTCTGGTTCCGCAACACCAGCACGCCGGACTTTGCCGAGGGCGAGCGCCGCCTGCGCGCCAAGACCGCGCTGCTGCGCGACACGCCGGGTTTCGGCAACTGCCGCATCGCGGACTACGGCACCCGCCGCCGCTACTCGCGCGACTGGCACGCGCACATGCTGCCGCTGCTGCGCGACGCGCTCGGCACGCAGTACGTCGGCACCAGCAACGTGCATTTCGCGCGCCGCTACGGCATGACCCCGCACGGCACGATGGCGCACGAATACCTGCAGGCCTTCCAGGCGCTGGGCCCGCGCCTGCGCGACTCGCAGGTGGCCGCGCTCGAGTCGTGGGCGCGTGAGTACCGGGGTGACCTGGGCATCGCGCTGTCCGACGTGGTTGGGCTGGACGCCTTCCTGCGCGACTTCGACATGTATTTCTGCAAGCTGTTCGACGGCGTGCGCCACGACTCGGGTGATCCGTTCGCATGGGGCGACCGCATGCTGGCGCACTTCAAGGCCAACCGCGCCGATCCTTCCAGCAAGATCCTGGTGTTCAGCGACGGCCTGAACATCGAGAAGGTGATGCGCCTGTACGACTATTTCCGCGACCGCTGCCAGGTCGCCTTCGGCGTGGGCACCCACCTGACCAACGACCTGGGGCCGACCCCGCTGAACATCGTCATCAAGATGGTGCGCTGCAATGGTCAACCGGTGGCCAAGCTCAGCGATTCGCCGGGCAAGAGCATGTGCGACGACCCGGGATACCTGGCCTACCTGCGGCAGGTATTCGGCCTGCCGGCTGGGTCCTGAGCCACGACGCGCGCCAGGGAGCGCGCGGATCCTTCGCTTGCCTGCCTTCTACACACGGCGTGGAACCGCCGTGTGTCAGGCTCGCCGTGAGCAAGTGACATTGAGATGACGGATGGGGCGGGTTTAACTGTGACCTCCGTCATGGATCCTGTGTGGGGCGAGGGACGGAGAGCGGCGGTGCGTCTGCCGACAGGGACACGACTTTGAAGACGACTTCACTTGCCATCGACGGCTTGCCGTACGAACTCACCCGCCTGCGTGCGGGCGGGGTGTATTGGATCGCCTGCGCCGATGCCGCCCATGCCGACCTGTTCGCCGCCGGTGTCCTCGCCGGATCGGCCGAATTGCCTCTGGCCGTGGTGGCCGCGCTTGGGCGCTCGCCGGCATCGATGGTCGCGCCGCTTGCGGCCGAGCAGGGGCCCGCGCGCATCCGCCTGCATGAAGCGGCGGTCGCCGACCTGCCGCCCGCGGTCCGCGCGCTGCCGGCCGACCTGGCGCGCTGCGCCGCCGCGCGCGACACCCTGTGCGTGGTGCAGGTGCCGGCGGCCGCGCTGGAAAACCTGGAAGGCGCCGGCCTCGCGCGCTGGTGCAGGCAGTTGCACGACTGGGCCGTCGCTGGCGGCCACTGCGTGCTGCTGCTGTGCCATGGCGAGGTGGCGACACTGGCGCCGCGACTGCTGCCCCTCAACCGGTTGTGCAGCGGCGTCGCCCAGTTGTATCCGCACCGCGGCGCGCTGCAGTACCTGGTGCATTACTGGAGCAACGCAGAAGGCGTGTTCGCGCATCGCGATTTCGAAGCCGAGTGGCGCGGCTTCCGCCTCGGCGTGATCGCCGACGGCGACGGCCTGATGGCCGCGGTGCTGGCGCAGGAAGGCGGCGACCGTTTCCTCTACCTGGCGCAGGCCGACGCGCTGGAAGGCGCGCCGCCGTTCTCGCCGGCCTGGCGCCTGTTCGAGAACTGGTCGGCGCTGGTGGCCGCCGCGCTGCAGGCGCAGGCGGCCACGGTGGTGCTGTCGATCGACGAGAACGCCGATGTCGATGCGCTGACCCGCATCGTCTTCCGCCTGCGCAGCGAACGCGGCAACGGCCTGAAGCTGGTGGTGCGCGAGATGCAGCCCTGCCTGCGCTATGCCGACGAGCGCCTGTTGCTGGAATCCGGCGCCAGCCTGGTGGCGCCGTCCAGCCTGCCGCTGGCGCGCTTCCTGACCCTGCTGGAAACGATCCAGGGCCAGGTCTGGCAGGGGCGTCTGCCGGAGGACCCGGAGCGGCTGATCCGCCTGCACCGGCCGCCGGATGTCGGCGGCATCGTCACCCCGGTGCAGTTCAGGCAACTGGCCGGCGAGCTGCTCGACCAGGGCGAGGGCGTGGTGGAAAGCGCGGTGCTCGTCCTGCAGCCGGTGGCCGGGGTGAGCCCGGTGCAGGCGCTGCAGCAGCTGCAGATGCGCCGTCGCGGCGATTTCGCCTGCATGCACGCGGGCCAGGTCTGGCTGTTCCTGTTCGCCTGCCGCAGCGATGGCGTCGAGCGCGCGCTGGGCAATCTGTTCCGCCTGCCATGGCGCGAATTGTTCGATGGCTACCAGCGCCTGGCCGAACACGACGTGGCCGCGATGAGCGCGGCCGAGGGCGGCGTCGCGCCGCCGCAGCCGCGACAGGTGCCGGTCATGGCGCCCGCCGCGCCGGCACCGTCGTGGACGGCGCCGCGACCGATCCGTCTGGGGGGCGAACGATGAACGACCAGCAGGTATGGAGCCTGGTGGCCGCATGTGCGGTGGTGATGATTCCCCTCGGCGTGATGCTGGGTGCGATAGGCCGGGCGCTGCGCGCGCGCCTGCGGCGCAGCCTGCCGCCGCGTTACCTCAGGCGGGTGGGCGAACGTCGCCGCCAGGCTGGTCCGCGGAGGCAGGCATGAGCAATGTTCCCACCGCTTCGGCAGCGGCTTCCACGCCGTGGGCATGGCCTGATCTGCGCGGCTGGAACCTGTATTTCCTGTCCAAGGTGATCCTCGCCTGGATGGGCGCGCTCGACCTGCACATCCTGCCCAACCTGCTGCTGCTGGCGGCCCTGCTGGTGCCGTTGCCGTGGCGCCGCGCACGCATCGCGCGCACCGTGGTCGCGATCCCGGTGGCGGTGGCGCTGTACTACCAGGACACCTGGTGGCCGCCGTTCGAACGCCTGCTGGCACAGCCGGGCGTGCTGGATTTCTCGGCCTCGTACTGGCTGGAACTGCTGGGGCGCTTCATCAACTGGCAGATGGTCGCGCTGCTGGCGCTGCTGGTCTTCGGCTATCTGCTGCTCAAGCCCTGGCTGCGGGTCACCACGCTCAGCGTGCTGGGAATGCTGGGCATGGCAGCGATGGCGCTGCCGCTGCCAGCCGGCCTGCAGTTCGCCGGCGGCGATGCGACGATGGCACAGGGCGGTGCGGGTACCGGCGCGGCGGCGCGTGGCGGCCCGGCCAGCAACGAAACGCTCAATGCCTGGCTGGCCGGCTTCTACCAGCAGCAGGCCGGCCTGAAGACCGCGTTCCCGCCGGCCCACGGCGGCACGCCCTTCGACGTGATCGTCCTCAACATCTGCTCGCTGGCCTGGAGCGATCTGGATGAAGTGGGCATGCGCCACAACCCGTTGTTCGACGGGATGGACGTGGTGTTCGACGACTTCAATTCGGCTACGTCCTACAGCGGGCCGGCGGCCATCCGCCTGCTGCGCGCCAGTTGCGGCCAGACCTCGCATACCGCGTTGTTCGATCCGGTGCCGGCGCAGTGCCAGCTGTTCGCCAACCTGCAGGCGCTGGGCTTCCAGAACGAACTGGCGATGAATCACGATGGTCACTTCGACGACTTCATCGGCGACCTCACCAAATACGGCGGCCTGGCCGCCACGCCGTTGCCGATCGAGAACTACCCGCGCGCGCTGATCGCCTTCGACAAGTCGCCGCTGCGCCGCGACAGCGATGTGCTGACCGGCTGGCTGAAGCGCCGCCAGGCCGAATCCAGCGGACAGGTGGCGCTGTTCTACAACACGATCTCGCTGCACGATGGCAACCGCATCGTCGGCGCCGACGGCCGCGCGATGGCCAGCGACTACAAGGCGCGCGCGCAGATGGTGCTGGGCGACCTGGAAGGCTTCATCGACGCGCTGGAGAAGAACGGCCGCCGCGCGATCGTGGTGGTGGTGCCGGAACACGGCGCGGCCCTGCATGGCGACCGCATGCAGATCCCGGGCATGCGCGAGATTCCCAGCCCCTCCATCACCCATGTCCCGGTGGGCGTGAAGCTGGTCGGCATGGGCATCCCGGCCGCGGCCGGCCCACGCCACGTGACCACGCCGAGCAGCTATCTGGCGATTTCCGAACTGGTGGCGCGGGTCTATGCGCTCAACGCCCAGGCGCCGGCCGACGGTCGCAACTGGGAGGGCCTGCTGCAGGGCCTGCCGACGACGCCGTCGGTGTCGGAGAACGAAGGCGCCAAGGTCATCGATTACGACGGCAAGCCGTGGCTGCAGCTCAAGGGCAGCCAGGCATGGACGCCCTACCCGGAGGACAAGCCGTGATGGTGAACCCAGTGACCGCGGGGCTGACCTCGGAGGAGGACGACATCGACGTCCTGCGCGAGCACCTGCACATGCCGGACCTGCCCTATCTGGATTTCTCCGCGCAGCGCGCGCAGGCGCAGGCGCTCGCGCGCTGGCCGCTGTTCGCCGAACTGGCGACGGAGCCGCGGCGATGACCACGATGCTGTCCCTGCAGGGCGTGCGCGGCGGCGTCGGGGTGACGACGATGGTGGCCGCGCTTGGCCATGCGCTGCATGCGCAGGGCGAGCGCGTGCTGCTGGTCGAATGCAACCCCGACCACCTGCTCGGCCTGCACCTGGGCCTGCCGGCCGCCGAGGCGCGCGGCTGGGCGCGTGCATGGCTGGAGGGGGGCGACTGGCGCGAGGCGGCGTTCGAATCGATGCCGGGGCTGGCCCTGCTGCCGTATGGGCTGGCCAGCGATGTCGACGTGGCTGCGGTCGAGCAGCGGCTGCGGCAGTCGCCGCGGTTCTGGGCCGAGCGCCTGCCGCCGCTCGCGGCGCAGTTCGACTGGATCCTGTTCGACCTGCCGCAGCGGCTCGACGCGCATGTCGCCGCGGTCAACCAGCACGCCGCCTGCGCCTTGCCGTTGCGGCTGGCGACGGTGGACCCGGGCAGCCACGTCCTGCTGCAGCGGCGCGTGGACGACGCGCGCCGGGTGCTGTGCAACCGCTACGACCCGGCGATGGCGGTGCAGCGCGACCTGATGCAGCTGTGGATCGACGGCGGTCCGCCGCTGGTGCCGCAGCCGCTGCACGAGGATGCGAGCGTGTCCGCGGCGCTGGCGCGCAAGCTGCCGCTGGGCGTCGATGCCGATGGTTCGCAGGCCGCGGCCGATGTCGCCAGCCTGGCGGTGTGGTGCCTGGCCGAGCGTGGGCGCCTGCGCGCGCGCGGAGGGCGGCGGTCATGAGCCTGCGCTACCTGCGCTGGCCGCAACTGCGCGAAACGGCGCGGGCGCCGCTGCCCACGCTGTGGCTGTTGTGGCTGCTGCAGGCGCTGGGCTGGGCCCTGCTGCGGCTCGAGGGGCCGGCCTGGCAGGCGCTCGCGCCGCGCCTGCCCGATGCCTTCCCGCAACTGCAGCCGTACCGTCGCTGGCGGTTCGGCGACCCGCTGCGGATGCTGATCCAGGCCGGCTGGCTGTTGCTGGTCCGCATCACCCCGCAGACCTCCAACCGCCGCCATCGGCTGGCCGCGGCCCGGCGCCGCCATGTCGCCGGGCTGCGCGGTGCCGCCGACCGCGGCTGGCGGCGCTACCTGGATGCGATGCGCGGCCTGCCGCGACTGGTCTGGAACAGCAATGCGTGGCAGCGCGCGCGCCGCACCCTGGGTGGGCTGTCGCCGCGCGCGCGCCGGTGGCTGACATTCGGCGCGGGCCTGGCCACGCTGGGGCTGGCGCTGCTGTGCATCACCCAGCCGTTCAGCTATTTCGCGCAGCTGGTGTTCGTGCTGCTGCTGTGGGGCATCGCCCTGCTGGTGCGGCGCGTACCCGGCCGCTACGCCACGCTGATCCTGGTGGTGCTGTCGATCACCGTTTCCTGCCGCTACCTGTGGTGGCGCTACACCGCCACGCTCAACTGGAACAGCAATTTCGACCTGGTCTGCGGCATCGTCCTGCTCGCGGCCGAAACCTATTCGTGGCTGGTGCTGATGCTGGGTTACGTGCAGGTGGCCTGGCCGCTGCAGCGCAAACCGTCGGCGCTGCCGGCCGATCCGCGGCACTGGCCCACGGTGGACGTGCTGATCCCGACCTACAACGAGGAACTGTCGCTGGTGCGGCATACGGTGCACGCCGCGCTGGGCCTGGACTGGCCGGCGGACAAGCTGCGCATCCACCTGCTCGACGACGGCAAGCGCGCCGAGTTCCGCGAGTTCGCCGCGCAGGCCGGGGTCAACTACATCACCCGCAGCGACAACCGCCACGCCAAGGCCGGCAACCTCAACCACGCGCTGGCCCAGCTAGACGGCGAACTGGTGGCGATCTTCGACTGCGACCACCTGCCGGTGCGCTCGTTCCTGCAGATCAGCACCGGCTGGTTCCTGCGCGACCCGAAACTGGCGCTGGTGCAGACCCCGCACCATTTCTTCTCGCCCGATCCGTTCGAACGCAACCTGCGCGTATTCCGCCGCGATCCCAACGAGGGCGAGCTGTTCTACGGGCTGGTACAGGACGGCAACGACCTGTGGAACGCGGCCTTCTTCTGCGGCTCGTGCGCGGTGCTGCGGCGCGCGGCCATCGACGACATCGGCGGCTTCGCCACCGAGACCGTCACCGAGGACGCGCATACCGCACTGCGCCTGCACCGCAACGGCTGGAACTCGGCCTATCTGCGCATCCCGCAGGCCGCCGGCCTGGCCACCGACAGCCTCGGCGCGCACGTCAACCAGCGCATCCGCTGGGCGCGCGGCATGGTGCAGATTTTCCGCATCGACAATCCGCTGCTGGGCAAGGGCCTGAGCCTGTTCCAGCGTTTCTGCTACGCCAACGCGATGCTGCACTTCCTGGCCGGCATTCCGCGGCTGGTGTTCCTGACCGCGCCGCTCGCGTTCCTGCTGCTGCACGTCTACATCATCTACGCGCCGGCGGTGGCGATCCTGCTGTTCGTGCTGCCGCACATGGCGCACGCCAACCTCACCAATTCGCGCATCCAGGGCCAGTGGCGCCGCCCGTTCTGGGGCGAGGTCTACGAGACCGTGCTGGCCTGGTACATCGCGCGGCCGACCACGGTGGCGCTGTTCAGCCCGACCAAGGGCAAGTTCAACGTCACCGAGAAGGGCGGCACCCAGGCCGGCGACCGCTTCGACTGGAAGGTCGCCCAGCCCTACCTGGTACTGGCGCTGCTCAACATCGCCGGCCTGGTGTTCGCGGTCTGGCGCTTCCTGCATGGTCCGGCCGACGAGCGCGGCACGGTGATCGTCAGTTCGCTGTGGGTGCTCTACAACCTGCTCATCGTCGGCGGCGCGCTGGCGGTGGCCGCCGAAGTGCAGCAGGTGCGCCGCACGCACCGCGTCAGCCAGCGGCTGCCGATGGCGCTGCGCCTGCCCGACGGCCGCACCCTGCGCGGGGTCATGCACGACTATTCCAACGACGGCGTCGGGCTGGAACTGGCGCAGGCGCCGGAGCTGGCCACCGGCACGCGGGTCTCCCTGCTGCTCGGCCGCGGCCGCCGCGAGTTCGCGTTCGCCGCGGTGGTCCAGCGCAGCGTCGGCGCGCGCCTGGGCCTGCTGCTGCGGTTCGAGAACGAAGCGCAGCGGGTGGAGTTCGTGCAGTGCACCTTCGCCCGCGCCGACGCCTGGTTGAACTGGCACGCCGGCTACCAGCCGATGAGCCTGCCGCGCAGCCTGTGGAGCGTGCTCAAGCTTGGCTGGCAGGGCTATCGCCGGATAAGCGACTTTTCGCCCATCGATCTCGACCGGCCGATGCACTGGAGCCGCCGCGCCCTGCGCTGGGCGGCCAGCTTCGCGCCGCAACGTCCATTTCCTTCCTACCCGGCTGACCCAGCCGCTGACCCGGGGCTTCGTCCATGAGCATTTCCTCTTCACTGCGCTGGTTGCTGCTGCCGTTGTTGGCGCTGCCCGTCGCCAACGGTTCCAGTGCGCCGCAGGCAACACCGGCGGCTCCCCCGGCGCCGGACGCCGCACCTGTTCCCGTCGTACCGGCCACCACGCCGCAGGCGCCGGGGGCGGTCTGGTCCGGCGCTGCCTGGCCCTGGCAGCGCGCCAGCACCCTGGCCCAGCTGGGCCGCCGCCAGGACACGCTGCTGTCGGGCATCCGCAACACCACCACGTTCGAGTTCCAGGTGCGGCGTGACCGCCTGGCGCGCGAGGCCGAGCTCGACCTGAGCTTCACCCCGTCGCCGTCGCTGCTGCCCACGCTCTCGCACCTGCGCGTCTATCTCAACGACGCGCTGATGGACGTGGTGCCGATCGGCAATGACCAGCTCGGCCGACCGGTGCAGGCCAAGGTGCCGCTGGACGCGCGGCTGATCGCCGATTTCAACCAGGTCCGGCTGGAGTTCGTCGGCCATTACACCGACATCTGCGAAGAGCCGACGCACAGCTCGCTGTGGGTCAACCTGTCCAGCAACACCACCCTGCGCCTGGGCGGCCAGCCGCTGGCGGTGCAGGACGACCTGGCCAACTTCCCGTTGCCGTTCTTCGACCCGCGCGACAGCGCGCGGCTGGAGCTGCCGGTGGTGTTTGCCGGTTCGCCGTCGGTGGCGCAGCAGCGCGCGGCCGCGCTGATGGCCTCGTACTTCGGCAGCATGGCCGGCTGGTGGCGGCAGGCGCGGTTCCCGGTCAGTTTCGACCGGTTGCCGGCGCAGGGCCACGCGGTGGTGATGGCGGTCAACGGCAGGTTCCCGTCGGTGATCGCCAGGCACGCGCCGGTGCAGGGGCCGGTGATCGAACTGGTGTCGCTGCCCGAAGATCCGCAGCGCAAGCTGCTGCTGGTGCTGGGCCGCAACGACGAGGACCTGCAGACCGCGGTGTCGGCGATAGCTGCTGGCAACGTGCTGTTCCGCGGCACCCGCGTGCAGGTGGACGAGGTCAAGCCGCTGGCGCCGCGCAAACCTTACGATGCGCCGAACTGGGTGCGCACCGACCGCGCCGTGCGCTTCGCCGAGCTGCTCGACTACCCGCAGCAGCTGCGCGCCAGCGGCATCGCGCCGCAGCCGATCGTGCTCAACCTCAACCTGCCGCCGGACCTGTTCATCTGGCGCAACCAGGGCATCCCGCTCAACCTGCGCTACCGCTACACGCCGCCCTTCAGCAGCGACGAATCGCGGCTGAGCGTGGGCATCAACGACCAGTTCATTTCCAGCTTCCCGCTGATCCGCCGTTCCGGCAAGCAGGGCCTTGAGGAGATCCGCCTGCCGGTGCTCAGCGGCGATGCCGGCGCCGGCGATGGCAAGCTGCTGATCCCGGCGCTGAAGATCGGCGACCGCAACCAGCTGCGCTTTGATTTCAACTTTGCCAGCGTCATGGGCAGCGCCCAGCGCGACCACTGCCAGACCGTGCTGCCGCCCAACCTGCAGGCGGCGATCGAGGAAGATTCCTCGATCGACTTCTCCGGCTTCCACCATTACATGGGCCTGCCGGACCTGGCTGCGTTCGCCTTGAGCGGCTTCCCGTTCACGCGCATGGCCGACCTGTCCGAGACCGTGGTGATGATGCCGCCGCGCGCCAACGAGGCGCAGGTCGGCCTGCTGCTGAACCTGATCGGCGGTCTCGGCGTGCAGAGTGGTTATCCGGCCTACGGCCTGCGCGTGAGCGAGGACTGGAAGCAGGCCGCGCGGCTGGACGCCGACGTGCTGATGCTGGGCGAACTGCCGGCCGAACTGCGCGGCAGCGACAAGCTCTCGCTGATGATCGACAACCAGCGCACCACGCTGCGCAACGGCCGGGTGAACTCGCCGCAGGAAGCGGTGATCGAGGCGCGTCTTGGCAGCGCCGGTGGCGACGCGGCGATCAACCGCGTCGGCGTCACCGCCGATGCGCCGTTCGCTGCGATCATCGGCCTGCAGTCGCCGCACCACGCACAGCGCAGCATCGTGTCGTTGGCCGCCAGCAAGGATGCGGACTACGCATTGCTCGACGATGCGCTGAGCGACATCGGCAAGCGCGAAGCCATCGCCGGTTCGGTGTCGATCCTGCGCAGTTCGGGTATCCACAGCCAGTTCGTCGGCGAGCATTACTACGTCGGTTCGCTGCCGTGGTGGCTGCTGCTCTGGTACCACCTGGCCGACCATCCGGTGCTGCTGGCGGTGCTGGCCACGGTGGTGGTGCTGATGGTGGCGTTCCTGTTGTGGCGCGCGCTGCGCTGGGTGTCGCAGCGGCGGCTGGAAGCGGCCGAGCACTGATGCCCCGTCGTCTTCCCCTGTCGGTGGCATTGCTGGTTGGCCTGGCCGGTATCGGCCAGGCCGCCGCGCAGGAACTGCCGCCCACGCCGGCCGGCAGCGTCGCCTCGCAGCGGCAATGGCTGCTGCAGCAGGTGCGCATCGGCGAGGCCACCGGCCGCCAGCGGCTGATCGAGGACGCACTGGCGCGGCTGCGCCTGCTGGCGCCGGACGACCGCGCCACCATGGTCGCGATCCTGGAAGTGCAGCTGTCGCAGCAGAAGATCGACGACGCCACCGGAACCCTGCAGCGCCTGCGCCAGGCAGGCGCGGGCAGCCGCGAACTGCTCGCCGGCGAACGGCTGTGGGCGGCCTATCGCGGCGACATGCAGGCGGACCTGCAGCAGGCGCGCATGCTGGCCACCGGCGGGCGCAACGCCGAGGCGCTGGCGATCTACCGCCGGCTGTTCGACGACGACCCGCCGGGCATGCAGCTCGGCCTGGAATACTGGCGCCTGCGCGGCGCCGAACCGGCCGGCCGGGCGCTGGCGATCCGCCGCCTGGTCGCGCTCGACGAGGCCTATCCCGGCAACACCGTGCTGCTGCAGACGCTGGCGCAGTTCCTGTTCGCCGCCGGCCGCGACAGCGAGGCGCTGGCGGCGCTGCAGCGCATGGGCAACAACCCGGAAGCACGCACCTATGCCGCCGACGCGGAGTGGGATTACCTGTCCTCGCGCCAGGCCGATGCGGCCAACGTGCGCCGGCTGCAGTCCTTCATCGCCCGCTATCCCGGCTGGGTGCACATGGATGACGCGCGCAGGCTTTATGACGAGCAGCGCAAACGCGTCGGCAACCCGGCCTGGCTCGCGGGACTGCGCGGTACGCAGCTGCTGGACGCCGGCCGCAACGCGGAGGCGGAAGCCGCCTTCCGCCAGGCCCTG
Organism: Stenotrophomonas sp. 05N423; assembly: GCF_056397145.1. Classification (NCBI taxonomy): domain Bacteria; kingdom Pseudomonadati; phylum Pseudomonadota; class Gammaproteobacteria; order Lysobacterales; family Lysobacteraceae; genus Stenotrophomonas; species Stenotrophomonas sp. 05N423. The sequence goes on along the minus strand of NZ_JBFTMV010000003.1, from coordinate 117,346 downwards.
CGCGGGTTTCCGGAAGAAGCCGATTTCCAGGGCGGGCTGGGACTGGCCCTGATGCGCCAGGGCCGCCGCGAGCAGGCGCTGGAACAGTTCCAGAAAGCGCAGCACCTGCAGGCCGATACCAGCAACAGCGACAAATGGCGCGACCTGATCGCCAGCACCCGCTACTGGCTGCTCATCGACCAGGCCGACGCCGCGCTGGAAGCCGGCGAACTGGACCGCGCGCAGTCGCTGTACACGCAGGCGCGCCGGCAGCAGCCGCGCGAGATCAACGCGCAACTCGGCCTGGTCGACGTGGCGGTGGCACGCGGCGACGATGCCACGGCCGGCCGCGAGCTGCAGGCCGCGCGGCGCATCGCGCCGAACGACGCGAACCTGGTGCGCAAGCTGGTGCAGTTCTACGGACGCACCGATCCGGCGCAGCTGGAAAGCTATGTCGCCGGCCTGCCGGCGGCACAGCGCGGGCTCTACGCCGACGAACTGCGCAACCTGCGCCTGGCGCGGCTGCGCGAACAGCGCGAGCGTGCGCTGGCGGCAGGCAACATGGCCAGCGCCATCGAGCTGGGGCGCGAGCTGCGCCGCGAGCAGCCAGGCGACCCATGGCTGGCCTATTCGCAGGCCAACGCGCTGCGTGCCAGCGGCGCGGCTGAGGAGGCCGACGCGGTGATCGCCGACATGGCCGGCAAGGCCGGCAACACGCCCGAATCGCGCTACGCGCAGGCGCTGTATCTGTCCGGCTCGGACCGCCTCGGGCCGGCGCTGGCCGCGCTGGACGAACTGCCTTCCGCGCAGTGGAACGACGACATGCGCGCGCTGGCCGCGCGCCTGCGCCGCCAGCAGGCCACGGCGCGTGCCTGGGAGCTACGCGCGGCCGGGCGCGAGGACGAGGCCATCGCCCTGTTGCGGCAATTGCCGCAGGACGCGGACATCCAGTTGACGCTCGCCGACTGGGCGCGCCTGCGCGGCGATCATGCGCAGGCACTGCAGCTTTACGGCCAGGTGCTGGATGCGCAGCCCGGCAATGTGGACGCGCAGCTGGGCCGCGTGCAGGTACTGATCGACAGCGGCGACCTGGAAGGCGCGCGTACACGCATGGCGCAATCGCCGCCCGCGGTGGAACCGGGCAATGTCGGCCAGCAGCGGCAGCTCGCCGCGATCTGGTCCGGCCTGCACGACGACGCCCGGGCGCTGGAGATCCTGCGCGGCGTGCTGGCCGCCAAGACCGGGCCGGACCCGCAGGTCTGGCGCGATGCCGCGCGGCTGCTGCGCGCCGGCGACCCGCAACAGGCGCTGGACATGTATGCCCGCGCGATGGAGGAGAACGGGCTGCTCGCACCGCAGCAGGCGCAGCCGCGCGACAACCGCGCGTTGACCCGCGCCAGCCGCGAAACGGCCGGCGACGACTGGCTGCGGCGCAGCCTGCGCGATGACGTGGAGACGCTGTACCGGCAGCAGAATCCGACGCTGACGGTGATGCAGGATTCGGGGCGGCGCAGCGACGGCACGCCGGGCATATCCAGGCTCGCGCGCGACACCCGCATCGCCCATCTCGACGCGCCGTTCGTCGGCGGGCTGGGCTGGGCGCGGCTGGAGCAGGTGCGGCTGGACGCGCGCCGTTTCGAGACCGACGCCAGCGGCTTCCACGACCAGGATTTCGGCAGCTGCGACCTTTCGCTGCCGCGCCCCGACGGCAGCTCCCTGCAGGCGCCGGGCTGCGACACCCGCCTGCGCCAGCGCATGAACTCCGGTGCCGGCTTCGCGGTGGGCTGGCGCACGCTCGACGACCGCTGGAACTTCGATATCGGCCACACTCCGTCCGGCTATGCGGTCGGCAACTGGCTCGGCGGCGTCACCGTCAATGGCGACCTCGGCCGCTTCGGCTGGGGCGCCACGCTGTCGCGGCGGCCGATGACCAACTCGCTGCTGTCGCAGGCCGGCGCGGTCGATCCGCGCAGCGGCATCGTATGGGGCGGCGTCACCGCCAACGGCGTCACCTTCAGCCTCGGCTACGACCAGGGCGGCCGCAACGGCGTCTGGTCGAACTGGAGCTGGCATCGCCTGACCGGCCGCAACGTCATGGACAACGACCGCGCCCGCGCGATGGCCGGCTGGTACCACAAGCTGGTACAGCGTCCGGACCTGCGCGTGGACATCGGCCTGACCGGCATGTACTGGCGCTACGCGCACGATCTGGGCGGCTACTCGCTGGGGCAGGGCGGCTACTACAGTCCGCAGCGCTACGCCTCGCTGAGCGTGCCGGCGAGCCTGGCCTGGCGCAACGACGACTGGTCGGTGCGCGTGGATGCCTCGCTGAGCGTGTCCAGCGCGCGCACCGCTTCGATCAGCCGCTTCCCCGAGCAGTCGCTGATCGAGCGCGTGGTCGAGCAGCTGCAACCGCTGTATGGCCCGCTCACGCTGGACCCGGCCGGGCTGTACACCGCCGATTCCAGCAGCACCGGAACCGGCCACCGCCTGTACATGGCGGTCGAGCGCCGGCTCGGCGACCACCTTGTGCTGGGCGCCGCCGGCACCCTGCAACGCAGCCAGGACTATTCGCCGAACACGTTCCAGCTCTATCTGCGCTACACCCTGAAACCCTGGCAGGGCAACCTGCCGCTGCCGGTTTCGCCGCTGGTGCCGTATGGCGAGTTCCGCTGACCCCACGCGCCGCATGCTGTTGCAGGCGATGGCCGCCGCGCCGCTGCTGGGCATGCTGCCGGCGGCATGCGCGGCGGAAGGCTGGCCGCGCTGGCGGGTGCTGGCGGACAGCAGCCTGAGTACAGACGGGCGCATGATCGACCGCAGCCAGGACGATCTGCGTACCACCTCGGAAGGGCAGTCGTATGCGCTGTTCTTCGCCCTGGTCGACAACGACCAGGCGCTGTTCGACCGCGTCCTCGCCTGGACGGTAAACAATCTTGCCGGCGGCGACATGGGCAGGCGCCTGCCGGCGTGGCTGTGGGGGCGCGACGCCAAGGGTGACTGGGGCGTGCTGGACGACAACCCCGCCTCCGACTCCGATCTGTGGCTGGCCTACAGCCTGCTCGAAGCCGGGCGCCTGTGGCATCGTCCGGCGCTGCAGCGCATCGGCCAGGACATGCTGGCGCAGGTACGGCATGGCGAAATCGTCGATCTGCCGGGACTGGGGCCAATGCTGCTGCCCGGCCCGCAGGGCTTCGTCGAGGAGGGGACGACCCGGGTCAACCCCAGCTATCTGCCGCTGCCGCTGCTGCGCCGTTTCGCCGCTGTCGATGGCGACGGGCCGTGGTCGGCGCTGGCCGCCAACACCGTTGAACTGCTGCGGCAGACCGCTCCGCATGGTTTTGCCCCGGACTGGGCGGCATGGCGCGATGGCGCCTTCGTTGCGGATCCGGTCAAGGGCGCGGTCGGCAGTTACGACGCGATCCGCTGCTACCTGTGGGCGGGCCTGCTGTCGCCGCGCGACCGTTTGTTCCGCGCGCAGATGCAGGTGCTGTCCGGGCCGCTGCAGCGGCTGCGCGAGGGCAAGCCGATGTGGGAAAAGGTCGACACCCGCAGCGGAGCCGGCGAGGGAGAAGGCGGCTATGGCTTCCGTGCCGCCCTGCTGCCCTACCTGCTGGCGCAGGGCGAGCGCACGCAGGCGCAGGCGCTGCAGTCCAGCCTGCCCACCCACGAGCAGCAGCGCAGCGACGCACCCGCCTACTACGCGCAGATGCTGGCCCTGTTCGGCCACGGCTGGGCCGAAGGGCGCTACCGCTTCGCCGCCGACGGCCAGTTGCAGCCGCGCTGGCGTTGATGCGCCGGCGCGGTGCGTCGGGCCCGCGTGCGATGCGTCGTCTCTGACGGGCTCGCGTCCGCCCGGCACCGGCGATGGTCGCCGCCGAGGACTCCGTTCTAGAATGCGCCCCTTCCGACAGGGGCAGGCAGCGCATGGGGATGCACGACGAAAGCCACTGCATCAACTGCGCCCGCGCCGTCGCCGGCCCGGAACAGAAGTTCTGCCCGGACTGCGGCCAGCCCACGCCGGCGCGGCGCATCGACTGGGGTTATGTCGGCCATGAGCTCGAGCACGGCGTGCTGCAGATGGACCGCGGCCTGCTGTATTCCCTGAAGCTGCTGATGCTGCAGCCGGGCAAGCTGCTGCGCGACTACATCCAGGGGCGGCGCGGCAACCAGGCCAAGCCGCTGCTGCTGGTCACGCTGACGGCCGCGGCGGTGGTGCTGCTGGGCCGTTTTGTCCTCGACGAAGGTGTGATGAAAGCGGTGGCGCCCACCGATGTCGCCGCCGCGGCGGAAGCCGGGTCCACGGCCGCGCGGCACATGGCGCGGTTCGTCGCCGCCAGCCAGTCGGTCGCAGGGTGGATCAATGCCAACTTCGCGACCTTCACCCTGCTGCTGCTGCCGATCGAGGCCGGCGTGAGGTGGGCGGTGTTCCGTCGCTACAGCCGGCTGAACTATCCCGAATGGCTGGTGATCTCCACGCTGCTGGTCTCGCAGGCATTCGTCGTGTGGGTGGTGCTGATCTCGCTGCATCGCTGGCTGCCGCAGCTGCTGCAGTGGGTCGCGTTGTTCGCGGTGGTCTATTACGTGTTCTCGATGGTGCAGTTCTTCCAGGGACGGCCGGCATGGCAGACGATATGGCGCGCCCTGCTCGCCGAGCTGGTGTTCACGGCGATCGCCCAGGTATTGATGGCCGTGGCGATCTTCGCGCTCATGGTGATCGGCTGACGCAGGCCGGCGCTGCTCCCGGACGCGATGGCGCCGGGGGTCACTCCAGCGCGAAACGCAGCACGAACAGCCCCGCCACCAGCCACAGCGCCGGACGCGCCTCGCGCCAGCGGCCGGTGCCGGCCTTCAGCGCGGCGTAGGCGATGAAGCCGAAGGCCAGGCCGTTGGCGATGGAATAGGTGAAGGGCATCGCCAGCGCGCACAGCGCGGCGGGGACCGATTCGGTCAGGTCGCTCCATTCCACGTTGACCAGTTCGCGCAGCATCAGCCCGGCAACGAACAGCAGCGCCGGCGCGGTGGCGTAGGCCGGCACCATTGCCGCCAGCGGCGAGAACAGCAGTGCGGCCAGGAACAGCGCGGCGACCACCAGCGCGGTCAGGCCGGTGCGGCCTCCGGCCTGCACGCCGGAGGCGCTCTCGGCGAAGGCGGTGGTGGAACTGGTACCCAGCAGCGAGCCGGCGACGATCGCGCTGCTGTCGGCCAGCAGCGCACGGCCGAAGCGCTTGCGGCCATCGGCCAGTTCCAGCAGGCCGGCGCGGCCGACCACGCCGTACAGCGTGCCGGTGGCGTCGAACACCTCGACCAGCACGAACACCAGCACCACCTGCAGCAGCACGGCCACGGGCGCGCCGCCGTCGTGGTGCAGCAGGCCGGGCAGGTCCAGTTGCAGGAAGGTCGGCGCCAGGCTCGGCGGCAGCGACACCAGGCCCTGGTACTGCACGTCGCCGGCCAGCCAGCCGGCGGCGGTGACGGCGAGGATGCCGATCAGGATGGCGCCGCGCACGTGCCGCGCTTCCAGCACCGCGATCAGCAGGAAGCCGGCCAGCGCCAGCAGTGGCGGCACGGTATTGAGCGGCCCCAGCGCCAGCATCGTGTCCTCGTTGGCGACGATCACGTTCGACTTCTGCAGCGCGATGATCGCCAGGAACAGGCCGATACCAGCCACGATTGCCGAGCGCAGCGACGCCGGGATGCCGGCCACCAGCCAGGCGCGGACGCCGCTCAGCGACAGCGCCAGGAACACGAGGCCGGAAATGAACACCGCCGCCAGCGCCTGCTGCCACGGCAGCCCCGCCGAGCCGACCACGGTGAAGGCGAAGAAGGCGTTCAGTCCCATGCCCGGCGCCATGCCGACCGGGAAGTTCGCCGCCAGCGCCATCACGGTCGAGCCGATCGCCGCGGCCAGGCAGGTGGCCACGAACACTGCGCCAGGGTCCATGCCGGTGGTACCGAGGATGTCGGGGTTGACGAAGACGATGTAGGACATCGTCAGGAAGGTGGTCAGCCCGGCCAGCACCTCGGTGCGGACATCGGTGCCGTGCTGGTGGAGCTTGAACAGATGGTCGAGGAAGGGCATGGGGCGATTCGGGAGGTGGCGGAAGGAACCCTTCTCTCCGGGAGACGACTGGCAGGATCGCCAGCGTGCAGGGCGACGCCGCCCGAAGGGTGGCACGGGAGGTGCCGGATGCAGGCGCCCCGAAAGGGCGGGTGAGGGCGCCACGTGGATATTGCAGCCGTTGCAATGACGAACGCGTCGCCTCGCGCCGGCACGGTCGAACCATGGCAAAGCGGAACTGCGCCTGTTCGCCACCCGGGTGCATGGCTGGAAACGACACGCTCCTGCGGGGCCGCTCTCCCCGATCCTTCCCTCAAGGGGCGGAAGGTCTTCAACGGAGAGACAGCTTGAAAAGCAGACGGCCGCATCGCTGCGGCCGTCCGGTGCTGCTTACTTCAGCGCCTTGAAGCGCAGGCGCTTGGGACCGGCGTCGTCGCCGAGGCGGCGCTTCTTGTCCTCTTCGTACTCGCGGTAGTTGCCCTGGAAGAACTCCACGTGCGAGTCGCCCTCGAAGGCGATGATGTGCGTGGCGATGCGGTCCAGGAACCAGCGGTCGTGCGAAATGACGAAGGTGTTGCCCGGGAACTCCAGCAGCGCGTCTTCCAGCGCGCGCAGGGTCTCGATGTCCAGGTCGTTGGACGGTTCGTCGAGCAGCAGCACGTTGCCGCCCTGCAGCAGGGTCTTGGCCATGTGCAGGCGGCCGCGCTCACCGCCGGACAGCGAGCCGACCATCTTCTGCTGGTCCTGGCCCTTGAAGTTGAAGCGGCCGATGTAGGCGCGCGACTGGATCTCGACACCGTTGATGTTGAGGATGTCCAGGCCGCCAGCGATTTCCTGGAACACGTTGTGGTTGCCCGTCAGCGCGTCGCGGCTCTGGTCCACGTACGACAGCTTGACGGTCGGGCCGACCACGATCTCGCCCGAATCCGGCTTTTCCTGGCCGGTGATCATCTTGAACAGGGTCGACTTGCCGGCACCGTTCGGGCCGATGATGCCGACGATGGCGCCCGGCGGGATGATCATCGACAGGTTGTCGATCAGCAGGCGCTCGCCGAACTTCTTGGAGACGTTCTTGAACTCCATCACCGAGTTGCCCAGGCGCTCGCCCGGCGGGATGAAGATTTCATTGGTCTCGTTGCGCTTCTGGTAGTCGACGCTCTGCAGCTCTTCCAGGCGGGCCAGACGGGCCTTGCCCTTGGTGCGGCCACCCTTGGCGTTCTGCCGCGACCACTCCAGTTCCTTCTGGATCGCCTTCTGGCGGGCCTTTTCCTGGTTGTCTTCCTGTTTCAGGCGCTCGTCCTTCTGCATCAGCCATTCGGTGTAGTTGCCCTTCCACGGAATGCCGCGGCCGCGGTCCAGTTCCAGGATCCACTCGGCGGCGTTGTCCAGGAAGTAGCGGTCGTGGGTGACGGCCACCACGGTGCCGGTGTAGCGCGCCAGGAACTGCTCCAGCCATTCCACCGACTCGGCGTCCAGGTGGTTGGTCGGTTCGTCGAGCAGCAGCATGTCCGGCTTCTGCAGCAGCAGGCGGCACAGGGCCACGCGGCGCTTCTCGCCACCGGACAGGTTGCCGATCACCGCATCCCACGGCGGCAGGCGCAGCGCGTCGGCGGCCACGTCCAGCTGGTTCTCCAGGGTGTGGGCGTCGCCGGCGGCGAGGATCGCCTCCAGCCGTTCCTGTTCCTTGGCCAGCGCGTCGAAATCGGCGCCTTCCTCGGCATAGGCGTCGTAGATCTTGTCCAGCGCGGCCTGGGCCTGGAGCACTTCGCCCACGCCTTCCTCGACCGCTTCACGCACGGTCTGGGCCGGGTCCAGGCGCGGCTCCTGCTCCAGGTAGCCGACCTTGATGCCGGCCTGCGGGCGGGCCTCGCCCTCGAAATCGGTGTCCACGCCGGCCATGATCTTCAGGACGGTGGACTTGCCGGCGCCATTCAGGCCCAACAGGCCGATCTTGGCGCCCGGGAAGAACGACAGCGAGATGTCCTTGATGATCTGCCGCTTGGGCGGGACCACCTTGCTGACGCGGTTCATGGTGTAGATGTATTGCGAGGACATGAAGTCTCCGTAGCGCACGCCCGCGCCCGGTCCGCGAATGCAGACGGGCCCGTGGTTGAGGGAATGGGCGATTATAGCGGGAAGCGGCCCGGCGCCGGCGGTGGGCCGCGGCTGGCCGCCGGATGAATGGCGCCGGCGGTAACCGTTTCCAGCCGGAAACCGTTCAGATCGCGTGAGCATGATGGAAAGCGTCCATCAACACCGCGAGGGCCACCATGAAGATGCACCGACTTGCAGTCGCCGCGATGACCACCCTGCTGGCCTTCGGCGCCACCGCCCCGGCTTTCGCCGCCGGCGACCGGGACCACGATGACCGCGGCCGCCATGGCTGGGACGATCGCGGCCGCGGGCATGGCCATGACCGCCGCGACTGGCGGGATGACCGCCGCGACGACCGCCGGCATTACAGCGCCGGTTACCGCGAGGGCTACCGCGACGCCCGCCACAACGACCGCCGCTACTACGCCCCGCCGCCGCGCGTGGCCTACCGGCCGTATGGTTTCGAGCGCGGCTACCGTTACAACAACTACTACGGCGGCCCGGTCTACGTGGTCAACGACTACGACCGCTACCACCTGCGCCGCCCGCCGCACGGCCACCGCTGGATCCGCGACGACCGCGGCAACCTGCTGATGGTGGCCATCGCCACCGGCATCATCGCCGACATCGTGTTCAACCACTGAGCCGGCTGCGGTTGCGGAAAAGGCAGGGCGCCCATGGGGCGCCCTTGCTTTTTCCGGGCGCGGCGCGGGCCGGCCGGGGTGGGGCGGTGACGGAAGCGCTACAATCGGCCCTTCCCCCGCCCACCCTTCCAGGAGCCGAGATGTTCCCGCGTGACGCCCGTATCGAGTCCTACGACCCCGAGTTGGCCAAGGCCATCGCCGCCGAATGCCAGCGCCAGGAAGACCATGTCGAGCTGATCGCCAGCGAGAACTACGCCAGCCCGATGGTGATGGAGGCGCAGGGCAGCCAGCTGACCAACAAGTACGCCGAAGGCTACCCGGGCAAGCGCTACTACGGTGGCTGCGAGTACGTGGACATCGCCGAGAAGCTGGCCATCGACCGCCTGAAGCAGCTGTTCGGCGCCGATTACGCCAACGTGCAGCCGCACAGCGGCTCGCAGGCCAACCAGGCCGTGTACTTCGCGCTGCTGCAGCCGGGCGACACCATCCTGGGCATGAGCCTGGCCCACGGCGGCCACCTGACCCACGGCGCCAAGGTCAACGCCTCCGGCAAGATCTTCAACGCCGTCCAGTACGGCGTGAACGAGCAGGGCCTGATCGATTACGACGAAGTCGAGCGGCTGGCGCTGGAACACAAGCCGAAGATGGTCGTCGCCGGCTTCTCGGCCTATTCGCAGATCGTCGACTGGGCGCGCTTCCGCGCCATCGCCGACAAGGTCGGCGCCTACCTGTTCGTGGACATGGCGCACGTGGCCGGCCTGGTCGCCGCCGGCGTCTACCCGAACCCGATCGAGCACGCCCATGTGGTCACCTCGACCACCCACAAGACCCTGCGCGGCCCGCGCGGCGGCATCATCATCGCCAAGGGCGCCGGCGAGGAGATCGAGAAGAAGCTGCAGTCGATCGTGTTCCCGGGCATCCAGGGCGGCCCGCTGATGCACGTCATCGCCGCCAAGGCCGTGGCCTTCAAGGAAGCGCTGGAGCCGGAGTTCAAGGCCTACCAGCAGCAGGTGGTGAAGAACGCGCAGGCGATGGCCGATACGCTGATCTCGCGCGGCTACAAGATCGTCTCCGGCGGCACGCAGAACCACCTGATGCTGGTGGACATGATCGGCAAGGACGTGTCCGGCAAGGATGCGGAAGCCGCGCTGGGCAAGGCCCACATCACCGTCAACAAGAACTCGGTGCCGAACGACCCGCGTTCGCCGTTCGTGACCTCGGGCCTGCGCCTGGGCACCCCGGCCATCACCACCCGCGGCTACAGGGAACCGGACTGCGTGGCGCTGGCCAACTGGATCGCCGACGTGCTGGACAACCCGAACGACGACAACGTCATCGTCGGCGTGCGCGAAAACGTCACCCTGCAGTGCAGGCAGTTCCCGGTCTACGGATAAGTGCGGATGGCCAGCGACCGGTGGCACCGCAGGGTGTTCCTGGTGCTGATCCTGGTATTGGGCCTGCCCACGCTGGTCGTGGGCGGCCTGCTGGCCGTATTGAGTGCCGGCATGGGCACCGCCTTCTGGGCGATGGGAAGCATCGAGGCCAGTGACGGTGCTTTCTTGACGGCCTGGGGTGGTCTGGGTGCAGCGGGACTGCTCGGTGGCGCGCGGCTGTCCGCAGCGATGGTGGCCGGGAGTGTCGCCGCCCTGTCGCGCGTCCGCTGGCCGTGGTGGTCGATGCTGGTTGCAGGCATCGTCGCGGCATTGCCGTTGGCCGTACTGCTGGTCTATCTGACCTGGACAGGCGAATTTTCCACCGGTTTTCCGTGGCCTGCGCTGTTTGTCGGGCCATTGATGCTTGTCCCTGCGCTGCATCTGCTGTATCTGCGTATTACCTGCCATCGCCGGATCGCGCCTGGTACGCCCGAAAAGGCCTGACGTCCAAGGTTGTTCGAATGCACTGCCCTTTCTGCCAGCACACCGACACCCGCGTGATCGACTCGCGCGTTTCCGAGGATGGGGCGACCATCCGCCGCCGGCGTGGCTGCGAGGCCTGCGGCGAGCGCTTTTCCACGCTGGAGACCATCGAGCTCAAGCTGCCGGTCATCGTCAAGAGCGATGGCGGGCGGGAGGCGTTCGACGCGCGCAAGCTGCGGGTCGGTTTCGACCGCGCGCTGCAGAAGCGGCCGGTGCCGGAGGAGCGGATCGAGGCGGCGGTGCGCGCGGTGGTGCACCAGCTGCGGATGAGCGGCGAGCGTGAAGTGGCGTCGATCCGCGTCGGCGAATTCGTGATGGACGAACTGCGCAAGCTCGACCACGTCGGCTATGTGCGCTTCGCCTCGGTCTACCGCAGCTTCGAGGACGTGGCCGATTTCCGCGATGAGATCGAGAAGCTCGAGCGCGACCATCCGGCCGGCGACGGCCAGTTGCCGCTGCTGGACGCCGGCGTCGAGCGCCGCGAGCGCAAGGCGCCGCGCTGAAGCCGTTGCGCTTCGCCGGACTGCAGGCGCGGCCCGCGCTGGTCTCCGAGCTGGCGCAGGCGCATGTGCAGGCGTTCGGCGCGCTGCTGCCGGAGTGGACCGTCGAACAGGCCGAAGCCGAGCTGCGTGCGCAGCGCGACGGCGCCATTCCCTGCACCTGGGTGGCGGAGGACGATGCGGGTTGGCTGGGGTCAGTCAGCCTGCTGCACGACGACCACGAGCAGATCCGCGGCTGGTCGCCGTGGCTGGCGTCGCTGTACGTGCGGCCCGAGGTGCGTGGGCATGGCGTGGGCGAGCGGCTGGTCGGGCATTGCGTGGCGCGCGCCGCGCAGCTGGGCGTGCCGCGCCTGTATCTTTACTGCGAGGCGGCGATGGTGCCGTGGTACCGCGCACTGGGCTGGGAAGCGCATGCCCGGCTGCAGCTCGGGCCGCTGGCCGTCACCGTGATGCGGGTCGATCCGCCGCCGCCCTGAGAGCGCGGCACCTGTTTTCCAAGAGGTTCTGCATGCAGGAATTCACCGCCACCGACCACCAGATGATGGCGCGCGCGCTGCGCCTGGCCGAACGCGGGGCATGGACCACGCGGCCCAATCCGATGGTTGGCTGCGTCCTGGCCCACGGCGACGAGGTTGTCGGCGAAGGTTTCCACCAGCGTGCCGGCGGCCCGCATGCAGAGGTGTTCGCGCTGCGCGCAGCGGGCGGACGCGCACGCGGCGCCACCGCTTACGTCACCCTGGAGCCCTGCGCGCACTATGGGCGCACGCCGCCCTGCGCGCTGGCGCTGATCGAGGCCGGCGTGGCGCGGGTGGTGGCGGCGATGGGCGATCCGTTCCCGGATGTCGACGGCGGTGGTTTCGCGCTGTTGCGGCAGGCCGGGATCGAGGTGGCGGTGGGGCTGATGGCGGACAAGGCGCGCGACCTCAATCGCGGTTTTCTCTCTCGCGTCGAACGTGGCCGGCCGTTCGTGCGGGTGAAGCTGGCCGCGAGCCTGGACGGGCGCACGGCGATGGCCAGCGGCGAATCGAAGTGGATCACCGGGGCGGCCGCGCGCGCCGACGTGCAGCGCTGGCGCGCCCGTGCCGGCGCGATCCTGACCGGCGCGGCGACGGTGCTGGCCGACGACCCGGCGCTGACCGCGCGCCCGGAGGCGGGCGATTTCCTGCCGCCGCTGCGGGTGGTGCTCGATGCGCGGTTGCGCACGTTGTCCTGCGCGCGGGTGCGTGAAGGCGACGCCCCCACGCTGTACCTGCACGATCCTGCGTTGACGCCGCCGGTGCTGGAGGGCGCGGAATTCGCCGCCGTGCCGCTGCAGGCCGATGGCCGTTTCGATCTGGCGGCAGTGCTGGCGATGCTGGCCGGGCGTGGTGTCAACGAGGTCCACGTCGAGGCCGGGCCGACCCTGTGCGGGGCGCTGCTGCATGCCGGCCTGGCCGACGAACTGCTGCTGTACATGGCACCGCTGCTGATGGGCGAGGGCGCCCGCCCGCTGTTGGCCGGGCTGGGAATCGAGGCGATGGCGCAGGCGCGGCCGCTGGAGGTGTGCGACCTGCGCATGGTCGGCAAGGACCTGCGCCTGCTGCTGCGTCCTGTCGCCCCGTAGAGCGGAGCGCAGCCCCGCTGGAGCATTACCGGGCCAGCCCCGCCGGGCGCTGCAGCCCCCCGCCACCTTGTAGAGCGGGGCAACGCCCCGCTGGGGTTTTCCCGGCAATGCACCGGCAGAGGCGATGCCGCGCTCCACGGAACACTGCCATCCATCCGCCAGACAGGTCCGCCGGGAGCCGGCTGGTACAATGCGCGGGCCGGTTCGCCGGCAACCACGAACGTCTTCAGGGCGGGGTGTAATTCCCCACCGGCGGTAGGTGCGCGGTTCCCCCGGGAACCTGCACGAGCCCGCGAGCGCCGAGGCCGATACGCGAGTCCGCCCGCAGGAATGCGCGCCATGCGGATTCCAACAGCCGAGGGTCAGCAGATCCGGTCCGATGCCGGAGCCGACGGTTGGCGACGCCGCGAACGCGGTGCCGCCTAGAGTCCGGATGAAAGAAGACGGCCCGCGCGCGGCCCCGCCGTGCGTGAGCCTGTTTGCCTTGTGGCGTTTTTCGCTCTCCAACCGCGGGAAACGTTCATGAAAACCCTCTCCATCTTCCTGCCGGTCTCCCGGCCCACCTCCACGACGGAGGTGGGCTGATGTTCACCGGCATCATCGAAGGCGTCGGCCGCCTGGCCGCGCATGAGCCCGTCGGCGGCGATGTCCGCTTCACCTTCGAGGTCGGCAGCCTGCCGTTCGACAACGTGCAGCTGGGCGAGAGCATCGCGGTCAACGGCGTGTGCCTGACCGTGATCGCGTTCGACGCCGCCTCGTTCCAGGCCGATGCCTCGACCGAGACCCTGGGCCTGACCACGCTCGGCCAGCTCGCCGCGGGCGCGGCGATCAACCTCGAACGCGCCATGCGCCCGACCGACCGCCTCGGCGGCCACCTGGTCAGCGGCCATGTCGACGGCATCGGCCGGGTACTGTCGATCGTCGATGACGCCCGCGCGCAGCGCTGGCGCTTCGCCGCGCCGACGCCCTTGCTGAAGTACATCGCGAAGAAGGGCTCGATCTGCGTCGACGGCGTCAGCCTCACCGTCAACGAGGCCGACGACAAGGGCTTCGAGGTGGCGCTGATCCCGCACACCGTCACCCATACCCGTTTCGCCCATACCGGCGTCGGCGACGCCGTCAATCTGGAAATCGACCTGGTGGCGCGCTATGTCGAGCGCCTGCTGGGCCAGGGAGCTGCCGCATGAACTTCGCCCCCGTCCCCGAACTGCTGGAAGAAATCCGCGCCGGCCGCATGGTGGTGATCGTCGACGACGAGGACCGCGAGAACGAAGGCGACCTGATCATGGCTGCCGAGCTGGTCAAGCCGTCGGACATCAATTTCATGGTCACCCATGCGCGCGGACTGGTGTGCCTGTCGGTCAACCGCGAGCGCGCCGGCCAGCTCGGGCTGGCGCCGATGGTGCGCAACAACACCGCGCAGTTCCAGACCAATTTCACCGTCAGCATCGAAGCCGCCGAGGGCGTGACCACCGGCATTTCCGCCTATGACCGCGCCCACACCATCCGTACCGCGGTGAAGCCGGATGCGAAATCGTCCGACCTCACCCAGCCCGGGCACATCTTTCCGCTGATCGCCCAGCCCGGCGGCGTGCTGACCCGCGCCGGCCACACCGAAGCGGCATCCGACCTGGCCATGCTGGCGGGCATGGAGCCGGCCGGCGTGCTGGTGGAAGTGCTCAACGCCGACGGCACCATGGCGCGGCGCCCGGAACTGGAAGTGTTCGCGCGCGAGCACGGGTTGAAGATCGGTTCCATTGCCGACCTGATCGCCTGGCGGCTGGCCACCGAACATACCGTCGAACGCATCGACGAGCGTGAGATCGACACCGAGTTCGGGGCGTTCAAGCTGGTCACCTACCGCGACCGCATCGCCCACGACCTGCATTTCGCGCTGGTCAAGGGCCAGCCGGACAAGGCCACGCCCACCCTGGTGCGCGTGCAGGTGGAAAATCCGCTGGCCGACCTGCTGCACTGGCGCCGCGACGATTTCGGCGTGGCCGCCACCGATGCGCTGCGCGTCATCGCCGCCGAAGGCCAGGGCGTGATGGTGGTGCTGTCGGCCCCGCGCGATTCCGACGCGCTGCTGGCGCGCCTGCGCCGCGAGCCGGAGCTGCGCCCGGCGGGCAAGGACAAGGACGTGGGCCAGTGGCGCCGCAACGGCGCCGGCGCACAGATCCTGGCCGATCTGGGCCTGGGCAGGCTGCGCGTGCTCGGTACCCCGCGCCGCCAGATCGGGCTGGCCGGCTATGGCCTGGAAATCGTCGAGACCGTCCAGCCCTGAGCGCCGGAGCGGGTGCGGGGTCGTCCCGCGCCCGCCGCGTCGCCGTCGTGCGCGGGGCAAGCCCCGCACCTAACACGGTAAACTGACCCACCTTTTGGATCGCTACGCCCCATGAGCCACTACGAAGGCGACCTCCGCCCGGCCGGAACGGCCCGTTTCGTCATCATCGCCAGCCGCTGGAACGCCCGCATCACCGATGTGCTGGTGGCCGGCGCGCGGCAGAGCCTGGCCGGCAATGGCATCGGCGAGGACGCCGTCGACGTGGTGCGCGTGCCCGGCGCCTGGGAGATCCCGCTGGTCGCCGCCCGCCTGGCCGCCGCCGGCCGGCACGCGGCCATCATCACCCTGGGCTGCGTGATCCGTGGGGACACCCGGCATTACGAGCACGTGGCCGACCGCTGCGCCGAAGGCCTGATGCGCGCGCAGCTGGATTTCGGCGTGCCGGTGCTCAACGGGGTGCTGGCGGTCGAACGCGTGGAGGATGCCGAGGCCCGCGCCGGTGGCAGCCACGGCAACAAGGGCGAGGAAGCCGCGCTGGCGGCGTTGGAAATGGTCAATCTTCTGGAGCAGCTGCCATGAGCAACAAGAACCACGGTAAGCCTGCCGGCAAGCCCTTCCGCCGCGACGGCGTCGACCCGGTGCTGCGTTCGCGCGCGCGCCGCCGCGCGCTGCAGGCGATCTACGCCTGGCAGATTTCCGGTGGCAACGCCGAGTCACTGCTGGCCCAGTTCGCCCACGAGCAGGCGCATGAAGTGGCCGACCTGGCCTACTTCGAGAGCCTGCTGCGCGGCGTGCTCGACCACCGCCGCGAACTGGACGAGGCACTGCTGCCGTTCCTCGACCGCCCAGTGGAAGAGGTCGATGCGATCGAGCGCGCGGTGCTGCGCGTGGCCGCCTACGAACTGCGCCACCGCATGGACGTGCCGTACCGCGTGGTGATCAACGAGGCCATCGAGACCGCCAAGCGGTTCGGCTCCGAGCATGGCCACACCTACGTCAACGGCGTGCTGGACCGTGCCGCCGTGGAATGGCGCAAGGTCGAATCGGGCCTGTGACAGCGCCACCGGCGCGCGACCGCGCCGGCCGGATCCACCGCGACGCCGGGGCCGGCTGCATCGGCACCGGCGTTTTCGTTCCAGGAATGCCTGCGCATGAGCCTTGACGAGTTCGCCCTGATCGACCGTATCGCCCGCCGCACCCATGCGCGCGCCGACATCGCGTTGGGCATCGGCGACGACGCGGCCCTGCTGCGGCCGGCGCCGGAGCAGCAGCTGGCGGTCACCGCCGACACGCTCAATGCCGGCGTGCATTTCCCCGTCGAGAGCGCGCCGGCCGACATCGGCTGGAAGGCGCTGGCGGTCAATCTCTCCGACCTCGCGGCGATGGGCGCGGCGCCGGCGTGGTGCACGCTGTCGTTGTCCCTGCCGCAGGCCGAAGCCGCCTGGCTGGATGCGTTCGCCGACGGGCTGTTCGCGCTGGCCGATGCCAGCGGCATCGCCGTGGTTGGCGGCGACACCACGCGCGGGCCGCTGTCGATCTCGATCACCGCGATGGGGCAGGTGCCGGCGGGGCAGGCGCTGCGCCGCGACGGTGCGCGGGCAGGCGACGACATCTGGATCAGCGGCCATCCGGGCGAAGCCGCCGGTGCGCTGCGGCTCTGGCAGCAGGGCCGGCTGGACGTGCGCGGCGCCGCGGCCGATGCCGATTGCGAACGACTGCGCCAGCGGCTGCAGCGTCCGACGCCGCGGCAGCAGCTGGGGCTGGCGCTGCGCGGACTGGCGCATGCGGCGGCCGACGTGTCCGATGGCCTGCTGGCCGACCTCGGCCATATCGCGGCGCGCAGTGGCGTGGCCGCAGTGGTGCAGGCCGACGCAGTGCCGCTGTCGTCCGCACTGTGCGCAGCGCTCGGAGCAGATGCCGCACGCGACTGCGCACTGCGCGGCGGCGACGACTACGAGCTGTGCTTCACCGCCGCGCCGGAACGGCGCGAAGCCGTGGAAGCCTTGTCGTCGCGCCTTGCGCTGCCGCTGGCGCGCATCGGCGCGATCGTCGAAGGCCATGGCGTCCGCTGCGAAGGCGATGCGGGCGGGGACCGCGCTGGCGGCTACCGCCACTTCGCCGGATAGCCGGCCGCCACGCCGCCATGTGCGCGGCGGCACCGGTCAGCGCGCGCCGGTCGGGTTGTGCGCGTCGGCCGGATAGGTGCCGTGGCCCTCGATCACCCGGTCGCCTGAAAAGCGCAGTACCTCGCTCACCCGCACGCCTTTCTGGTTGCTGTAGGTGATGACCAGGGTATCGACGCCGGCGAATACCGCCTCGACCTGGAAGCGCAGGTCGGGAATACGCGCCAATCCCGCGCTCCAGTAGGCGCGGATGGCGGCCTTGCCGCGCAGCACGCCGCCGGTTCCGGGCAGGAGCTGGCGGGCGAAGGGCGAGGTGAACACCGCTTCGTCATGGAAATGCGCCAGCACCGCTTCCACGTCATGCGCGTTCCATGCCGCGGCCCAGCGCGCGGCGAACTGGGAGGGGGCGATGTCCATGGTCGGTTGCTCGCGTGGTGGGGGGCTATGCGGCGGGCAGCACCTTGCCCGGATTGAGGATGCCGTCCGGGTCCAGCGCCTGCTTGATCGCGCGCATCGCCGCCAGCGTGGCGGGAGTGAAGGCCTGCGCCATGAAGTCGCGCTTGGCCAGGCCGATGCCGTGTTCGCCGGACAGCGTGCCGCCCAGCGCGAGCGTCAGCGCGAACACTTCCGGCAGCGCCGCATGCGCGCGCGCGTTCTCGCCGGCGTCGTCGGGGTGGTAGAGGATGTTCACGTGCAGGTTGCCGTTGCCGGCATGGCCGAAGGTGACGATGGGCAGCGCGAAGCGCGCCGACAGCGCCTGCACGCCGGCCACCAGGTCGGGAATGCGCGACACCGGCACCACCACGTCCTCGTTGATCTTGCCCGGCGCGATGCTCTTCAGCGCTGGCGACAATGCGCGCCGCGCCGCCCACAGCTGCTCGCGCGCGCTGCCGTCCATCGCCACGTCCAGCGCCAGCAGGCCCTCGCCCTCGGCGGCCTGGGCCAGCGCATGCAGCACGTTGGGCAGGGTGTCGTCGTCGCCATCGGCGTCGATCAGCAGCATCGCGCCGGCGTCGGGCACCTGTGCGCCATTGCGGCGCAGCAGTTCCAGGCTGCGTGCGTCCATGAATTCCAGCGTGGTCGGCGTGGCCGGTTGTGTCATCACCCGCGATACCGCCGCGGCGGCACTCTCCGCGTCGCGGTACAGCACGCGCAGCCCGGCCTGCGCGCGCGGGCGCGGCGCCAGCTTGAGCGTGGCTTCGACGATCAGCGCCAGCGTGCCTTCGCTGCCGACGATCAGGTGGGTGAGATCGTAGCCGGTGGCGTCCTTGGTCCACGGGCCGCCGCATTCGATGAGCTCGCCGGTGCCGGTTACCGCCACCAGTCCGAGCACGTTGTCGCGGCTGGTGCCGTACTTCACCGCGCGCGGGCCGCCGGCATTGGTGGCCAGGTTGCCGCCGATGCTGCAGATCTCGAAGCTGGACGGGTCCGGTGGCCAGAACAGGCCGTGCGGCTGCAGCGCCTGCTGCAGGTCGCCGTTCAGTACGCCCGGCTCGACCACCGCGCAGCGGTCGCCGGGCCGCAGCGCGAGGATGCGGTTCATGCGTGCGAACGACAGCACGATGCCGCCGGCGGCGGGTACTGCCGCGCCGGTGGTGCCGGTGCCGGCGCCGCGCCCGACCAGCGGCACGCCATGCGCGCGGCACGCCCGCACGATGGCCTGCACCTGTTCGCGGCTTTCCGGCAGCGCCACGCCCAAGGGCAGCGCGTACCGCCAGGAGTTGTCCTGGGCATGTGCGGCCAGCGCGGCGTCGTCAGTGCGCCAGTGCGCGCCGAGCAGCTCGGAAAGCGTCTGGTGGAAAGCGGCGGGGAGAGTGCGGTCCATCACCGCATTCTAGGGCGATGGCGCGTTGCTGGCCGGCCGGCTGCGGACCTCGTCGGGCAGCAGGGCGACGATTTCCTCCATGAAGCCGGGCAGCGCATCTACCGAATAGCCTACGTGGATCGAGGCGATGCGGCCCTCGCGGTCGAGCACGAGCATGCGCGGCACCGCACGCACGCCGTAGCGCGCGGCGGTTTCGCCCTTGCCGTCGAACACGTATTCCAGGTCGAGCTTGCCGTTGCGGCGGGCAAAGGCGACCACGTCCGCGCGCGGCTCGCCCCAGTTCACCGCGATTACTTCCAGCGCGTCCTTGCCCACCACCTTCTGCAACTGCGCCAGGATCGGCAGTTCGCGCATGCACGGCCCGCACCAGCTGGCCCAGAAGGTCACCACCACGATCCTGCCGCGGCGCTGTTCCAGATCGACCAACTGGCCCTGGCGGTTGCTGCCCAGCAGGGGCGGCGGGAATTCGCCCACCTGCGTTGCGGCGGGCGCTTCGTCGGCAGCGTGGGAAAGCGGTGCCAGCAGCGGCAGCAGGCAGCACAGCAGCAGCCCGAAGGGCCGCCGATCGCGACGTTCCATGAGTCTTCTCCCGTGCGGCTCAATCCGGGGCGCGGCCGCTTGCGCCTGCGGGCGATTGGATCATCCGCCAACCCAGTACCGCCAGTGCCAGCGGCAGCCACACCCAGCGCAGTTCGGACAGCACGGTCTGCAGGCCGCGCGCGCTGAAGAAGGCGTTGGCGAAGGGCGAAACCCGGATCGGCCGCCAGGGTGCGAACAGGCGCGCGTCGCTCCACGGCCACCACAGCGCCACGCCGAGGCCGCCGGAGGTGAGGGCGTCGAGCAGCGGATGCGAGAGCGCGCAGGCGAAGACGAAGGCCAGCGCCTGCCGTCTTCCCGCATGCAACTGCCGGTGCAGCAGCAGGGCAAGCATCGCCAGCATTCCGGCGAACAGCAGCGAATGGCTTGCGCCGCGATGGCCGAAGGCATCGGCATAGGGCACATGCAGGGCGAAGGCCAGCACGTCGGCGTCGGGCAGCATCGCGGCGGCGATGCCGGCGCCGAGCAGGCGTGTGGACACGCGGCCGCGCTCGCTGGCGCACCACAGCGCCAACGGGACGGCGGCGTGGGTGAAGACGCTGGGCATCAGTCGTCGGCGCGGAAGGCGTCGCGCAACCAGTGCAGTTGCGGTGGCTCGCCGCTGGCCTCGACCACGTCGAAGCGGCAGGGCGCCTGCGCGTGCAGGGGATGCGCCGAAAGATAGAGCTGCGCGGCCAGCAGCAGGCGGCGGCGCTTTCCGGCATCGACCGAAGCGGCGCCGCCACCGAACGCGGCGTCGCGGCGGTAGCGCACTTCCACGAAGACGAGGCTGCCGGCGGCTGGATCGAACATCACCAGATCGAGTTCGCCGCCGCGGTAGCGGACGTTGCCGGCCAGCCAGCGCAGGCCGGCACCTTCCAGGTGACGGCGCGCGGCGGCTTCCACCGCCGCGCCGCGTGCGGCCTTGTCAGCGGCCATCACCGGTCGGCACCGGCTGGCCACCGCTGAAGGTGGACCACGCCGGCGTGCGCAGCACGTTGCCGAAGCCGTCCAGGTGCAGGGTGCCGGTGGCGCCGGCCAGGCCGCCCTGGGTGCTGTTGGCCAGTTTTTCCAGGTAGGCGGTGATTTTCCAGGCGTCGAAGCCGAAGGCGAACAGGCGCGCGGCGCCGCCGCGCGCGGTCGGCAGGGTGGTGGCCAGTTCGCTGGCCGTGGGCAGGCCCGGGGCGCCGCGCACGGACCATGCTTCGCTTGGGAAGGCGATGCCGTCCAGTGCCATGTCCTCGTCGGCCTTGCCGGTGCCGGATACCAGCTGCGAGGTACCCACGCGGGTGGCGCCGCCCATGCCCGCCAGCGCCAGTTGCGGTGCCAGCGTGCGTGCCTGCGAACCCTTGACCGCGAGGAACACCGCATCGACCACGCCGGCCTGGCGCAGGCGTGCGCTCACGTCGCCGGGTGCGTCGCCGACGCTGAGGCTGGCGGCGACCTTGCCGCCACGCTCGGCGAAACGCTCGCGGAAGGCGGCGGTGGCGCGGCGGCCGGTGTCGTCGCTGCTGCCGATCACCAGCACGTTGCCGCGCTCGCGGGCCAGCAGGTATTCGGCGGCCATGATGCCGTCGTCCTCCGGCGCCAGCGAGAAACCGGCGCTGCCGGCCGGCGGCGTGTCCTTGCCGCGGTTGAGCGCCAGCAGCGGCACCTGCAGCTGCTCGCGGCCGAACAGCGCATCGACTTCGTCGCGGCCCAGCGGGCCGACCACGAAATCGGCGCCGCCGGCCACGGCCTTGTCATAGGCGGCGATGGCGCCGGCCGGGGTGCCGCGGGTGTCGATGAAGTCGACCTGCGGGCGGCGGCGGTATTCGGCGTAGTAGCCGGCGAGCAGGCCATCGCGCACCGGCGCGGCGGCCGTGGCGAGGTTGCCGGACAGCGGCAGCAGCACCGCCATCTTCACTGGCGGCCGATAGCCGTCGGCGTCGGCCGGCGGGCGCTTGCCGGTATCCAGCTGCCAGGCGGCATCGCGGTCGAACGGGCGCGGCAGCGGCAGGCCGCGGCCGATCAGGGCGCGGCCCGCGTGGTTGTAGAGCGGGTCGCCGGCCGGCAGCGCGGCGCTGCGGTTGGCGAGGGTGGCATCGTCCAGCCCCGCCAGCAGGCGGGTGATGGCGCGCTGGTTGTCGGTGCGGGCGCTGCCGGACAGCAGCACGCCGGCGCGGGCGCGGGCGCCGGCCGCGGCGAAGGCATCGCCATTGGCTTCCAGCGCCTGGCCGCGGGCCAGGTGCCAACGGGCCTGCTGGGCGGCGGGCAGCTGGTCGGGCTGCTGCGTGCCCAGCGCCTGCAGCACGGCGGCCGGCTGCTTGTCGGCCAGCGCCAGTTCCGCGGCCAGCAGCGCATGGCGCTGGCGGCTGGCGCCGGCCAGCTGGCGCGCCTGCACCTGCGGCAGCAGCATGCGCGCGCGGGCGTCGTCGTTGGCTTCGTGCCAGGCGAAAGCGGCGTCGGCCAGCAGCTGCGATTTGGCGGCACCGCGCGCCAGCGCGGCTTCGGCTTCCAGCTGCTGCGCGGCTTCGCGCGGCTTGCCCTGTTCGAGCAGGGCGATGGCGGCCTGCTGCCCCGGCGACGTGGTTGGCGCCATGCCGGTGGTGGCGCAACCGGCGAACAGCAGGAGCGACAGTGACAGGACGGTGATCCGTGCGGCGGGATTGTTCATTCGGGATCCGTTCAACGGCATGCGGCGGCGCCGGGTGGGGGACACGGTAGGATTCTAACCTTGCCCATGGAAAAGCCGATGATGCCCGCTGCCCCCGCCACCCTGTACGTCGTCGCCACGCCGATCGGCAACCTGTCCGACCTGAGCCCGCGCGCGCAGGAGGTGCTGCGCACGGTGGCGGCGATCTGCGCCGAGGACACGCGCCACACCGGCCAGCTGCTGTCGCATTTCGGCATCAGCCGGCCGCTGGTGGCCCTGCACGACCACAACGAGGAAGCGATGGCCGAGCGCGTGGTGGCGCGGCTGCTGGGTGGCGAATCGATGGCGGTGGTGAGCGATGCAGGCACGCCGCTGGTCAGCGACCCCGGTTTCCGGCTGGTGCGCGCGGCGCGCGCGGCGGGGGTGAAGGTGAGCCCGGTACCCGGCGCCTGCGCTGCGATCGCGGCGTTGAGCGTGGCCGGCCTGCCCAGCGACCGTTTCGTGTTCGAAGGTTTCCTGCCGGCCAAGGGTGCGGCGCGGCGCGAGCGCCTGCAGCGGCTGGCCGGCGAGACCGGTACCCTGGTGTTCTACGAGTCCTCGCACCGCATCGCCGAATCGCTGGTGGACATGGCCGCGGCGTTCGGCGCGTCGCGCCCGGCGGTGGTCGCGCGCGAGCTGACCAAACTGTTCGAGACCGTGCTCGACGGCAGCCTGGAACAACTGCTCGCCGTGGTGCAGGCCGACGACAACCAGCGCAAGGGCGAGTTCGTGGTGATGGTGCAGGGCGCCGCCGACGACGAGGAAGCGAAGATCGCCGAAGGCCGCCGGCTCTACACCAGACTCAACGAACACCTGCCGCCGTCCACCGCCGCCAAACTCGCGGCCGAACTCAGCGGTGCGCCGCGCAAGGCGTTGTACGGGCAATGACTTCCAGTGCCGCCATCATGGCGGCACCGATCATCCGACGCGGGGTTTCCGCACAGGGGGATGCATGAAACGCCTAGTCGTCCTGTTTCTGCTGTCCGTCGCGTGTTTTCCAGCAGGGGCGGAAACGCCTCCGCCCCCAAGGGTCGAGACCATCGCCGGCGGTGCGGGCCAGCCGATGCAGGTGCTGGTGTATGCGCCGGAAGCGGCGATGCAGGCACCGCGCGCGGCGATCGTGCTGTTCCATGGTGGCGGCTGGACGGTCGGCGAGGCGCGCTGGATCGAACCGACCGCGCGGCTGATGGCCGAAGCCGGGCTGGTCGCGGTGGCGGTCGAGTACAGGCTGGCCGACCAGGCCGCGGTGACGCCCTACGACAGCGTCGCCGATGCGCGTGCGGCACTGCGCTGGGTGCGGCGCGACGCGGCGGAGCTGGGCATTGATCCCCGCCGGATCGCGGCCGGTGGCATCTCCGCCGGTGGACACCTGGCCGCCGCGACCGCCGTGTTCGACGAACCGTCCGGCGACGACGTGTCCGCACGACCGGATGCGCTGGTGCTGTGGTCGGCGGCGGTCGCGGTCGGCAACGATGGCTGGTTCGGGAAACTGAGCGGCGGCCCGGCGCGCGCGGCGGCGCTGTCGCCGGACCGGCATGTCCGTCCCGGCCTGCCACCGACGGTGATGCTGCAGGGCGCGGAGGACAGCGTGACGCCCGCGGCGGGCGCGGAACGCTTCTGCGCGCGGATGCGGGCGTCGGGAAACCGCTGCGAACTGACCGTGTACCCGGGCGTTGGCCATCTGTTCACGCGCAACCTGCGGCAGCAGGAAGAGCCCGACTACAAGGCGATCGACCTGCGGATCGATGCCGATGCGGACCACAAGGCGATCGCCTTCCTGCGGGAGATCGGCTTCGCCGCGAAGTGATTTTCCGCGTCGGGTGCCCCGTCGGCAGGGCCGGACGTGCGACAATGCGCGCGGCGGAGTCGGCCGGACAGTCGCGTCGTTCCTTCGGGAACGCCGAGGAAAGTCCGGGCTCCACAGGGCAAGGTGCCAGGTAACGCCTGGGCGGCGCGAGCCGACGGAAAGTGCAACAGAAAGATACCGCCTACGTCTCTTTCGGGAGGCCGGTAAGGGTGAAATGGTGCGGTAAGAGCGCACCGCGAGTCCGGCAACGGACCGGCACGGCAAACCCCACCTGGAGCAAGACCAAATAGGGACCTAATGGCGTGGCCCGCGTCGGGTCCGGGTAGGTTGCTTGAGCGTCACGGTGACGTGGCGCCTAGAAGAATGACTGTCCACGACAGAACCCGGCTTACAGGCCGGCTCCGCCGCTTTTTCCGCCTGCTGGGCGGGAAAAGCCCCATTGTTTTGTACCGCTGGGGCGGTACAAAACAATGGGCCCCAGGCCCTTTGCCTGCCAGAACCCCGCGCCTGTCGGCGCGCCCCCTTTACTAAAGGGGGCTCTTCTCCGGATGGATGGCTTTGCTCGCTTCGCATCGTACTTGGAGATGAAGGTCGCTCTTTCGACCATTCCTCAAGGTGCTTGCTGTTTTCCTATATTGGCCTGCGTGGTTGCGGGAACGGCAGGCTCGGTCGTTGATGACGTCTCCGCACGCCTGCGGCCGAACAGCAATGGCAGGACCAGCAGGTTGGTGGCGGCGCCCACGGCCCAGACCAGACCGGGCCAGAGACCCTGGCCGAGTGCGTACAGGGTGGTGACCACCAGTGGGCCGGCGATGCCGATCAGGCTGGTGATGCTGGTCAGCGTTCCCTGCAGTTCGCCTTGCTGGTGATCGTCGATCCGGCGCGTGAGCAGCGACTGCAGGGCCGGGGCGGCCAGGCCGCCGGCGGCGAACAGCGGCAGCAGCAGGAACGGCACCCAGCCAGACACGGCGACGGACAGCAGCAACAGTCCCAGCGAATCGCCGGCCAGTCCGAGCAGCAGGGCGCGGCGTTCGCCCAGGCGCGATACCAGCGGGGCGATCGCGAATGCCTGGGTCAGGGCGTGGCACAGGCCATAGCCGGCCAGTGACAGGCCGCCGATCCACATGCTCCAGCCGAAGCGCTGCTGTCCATAGAGGATCCACAGTGTTGCCGGCCATTGCCCGACCAGGGTGACGATGGCGTATACCCCCACCAGCGGCAGCAGGCCTGGCCTGCCCTGCAGACGGTGCAGGGCGGCGAAGGCGTTCAGGCTGACCTTGCGGCGTCCGGGGCCGCGCGCCGGGCGCGATTCGGGCAGCAGCCGCCAGGTCAGCAGCAGGTTGAGGCCGTTGAGCACCGCGGCGAGCATGAACGGCGCGCGCAGCAGCCATTCGCCGAGCAGGCCGCCCAGCACCGGGCCGGCGATGAAGCCGATGCCGATGGCCGCGCCCATCTGCCCGAAACGGGCCGCGCGCTGGTTCTCGGGCGTGATGTCGGTGAGGTAGGCCGCGGCCACCGCCATGTTGGCGCCGGTGACGCCGGCCAGTGCGCGGCCGAGATACAGCCAGGGCAGGGTCGGCGCGAACGCCATCAACAGGTAATCCAGCGCCGCGCCCGCCAGCGAGACCAGCAGTACGCGGCGGCGGCCCAGGCGGTCGCTCAGCGCTCCGAGTACCGGCGCGCACAGGAACTGCATCAGGGCGTACACCGACAGCAGTGCACCGTAATGGAAGCTGTTGGCGGCGCGGTCGCCGGTCAGGCTCTGCAGCAGGCCCGGCAGGATGGGCATGATCAGGCCGAAGCCGATGGTGTCGATCAGCAGGATCGCGAGCAGGACGAACAGCGGTTTGCGCATGATCTGCCGGGCTTCCGTGTCGGCGGCGGAGAGGGGCGGATTCTTCCACAGTCCGGCCGTGCGCTCGACCGGCCGGCCTGTCAGGGCTGGATGTCCACCCGGCTCTGCCCCAGGAACACGCCCTGCGGACCGAAGCGGCGTTCGACGATGAAGCCATGGCCGCCGTGGTCGATCGCCACCAGGGTGCTGGCGCGGGTGCCGTAATCCTCGCCGCGGATGAAGGCGGCCGACAGATGCCGTTCCAGCGGCAGCGCGATGCCGGTCGCCGGCAGGTCGGCGTCGGCCGGCCGCCAGTCGTCGGCGAGGGCGGCCCACAGGGCATCCAGCGGCGGATCGTCCTGCGCCAGCCAGGCTTCCAGGGCAGTCATCAACCGGCGCGTCTTCGGCCAGGGCGCGTCGAGGGCGCCGTTGGACATGCCGTGCACGCCCGGCGACAGCGCCTGCCGGGCAAAGGGGCGGTTGCCCAGGTAGTGGCAGCCGTCCGCATCGGCCAGCAGCAGGTTGAACGGGGCGTAGTCGCCGGCATGGGGCGACAGCCGATCGATCTGCTCCGCCGCGGAGGCGCCGGCGCCGGCCAGGTAATCGGCGACCAGGGCACCGCGCGATGGCCCGCCGCTGGCGGCGGTCGGGTCGCGCACGTTGGTGATCACCGCGGCGCGCCCCTTGTCATCGACCCCCATCCAGGTGCCGCCAGAACGCAGGTCGCGGCCGGCGATCACGTCACCCTGCGGCGGCGCCCAGCGCTCCAGCGCCGCGCTGGGGCGGGCGTGGAATTCATCGCGGTTTCCCGCCATGAACAGGCGCCAGCGGGGGTGGGACTTCCAGGCGAGAGCGACGAGGCACATGTCCGTCAGTGTGCCCGCCTGCGCGGGTGGCGGCCATGCCCGGCTGAATGGCGGCGGGGTCGGACTGTTGTTTTCACGTCTCCTCTACACGGCTGAATTTCATTGAAATCTCAAAATTTGAGATGAAACAGCAACTTGTGGATAAAGCTTGAACAAGTCTCTAAAGATTGGCGCAAGCCCTTGATGCGAATGACGATTTTGCCCGCCAAAAACTGTTGACAAGCCTTCGCCCGCTGCTAAGGTGGTCATCCGAGGGAAAACCGGGTTTTTTGTGGTTTTCCGTGGTTCAATGACCGCCCAGCGACATCAGGCACTGACAGGTAGAGACGGCGTGTTCCAAGGCGAGACGGCCATCACGGTTGACGACAAGGGACGCATGGCGGTGCCCACCGCCCATCGCGACCTGGTCGCGCGCGTGAGCGGCAATCGCCTGGTGCTGACCTACAACCCGTTCGAAGCCGGTTGCCTGTGGCTGTACGCCGAGAAGGAATGGGAGCGGGTGCGCGACGACGTGATGGCCAAGCCCAACACCCAGCGCGTGGTGCGCACCCTGCAGCAGAAACTCGTCGGCTCGGCCGCCCATCTGGAACTGGATGGCAATGGCCGCATCAGCCTGCCGTCCAGCCACCGCAATGCGGTCGGCATCGAGAAGAAGGCGGTGCTGATGGGCATGGGCGACAAGTTCGAACTATGGAGCGAGCAAGCGCATCGCGCACTGATCCAGCAGACATTGTCTGACGAGGATCTGGGCGATGGGTTGCTCGATCTGAAGTTGTGAGCCGGGGTGCCCGGGTGCGCGGTCAAGCGCAGGCCGGTCACCCTCCGGTGTCGCAGCCGCCGGCGGCTCACCTGCCGGTGCTGTACACCCAGGTCCTGCAGGGCCTGAGGGTGATCGAGGACGGTACCTATCTGGACGGCACGTTCGGCCGCGGTGGCCATGCCGGCGGCGTGCTGCGCCAGCTCGGCCCGCACGGCCGCCTGCTGGTGATGGACAAGGACCCGGAAGCCATCGCCGTGGCGCAACGCGATTTCGCGCCGGACCCGCGCGTGGCGATCTACCGCGGCAGCTTCGCCGACCTGCTGGACTGGAGCGAGACCGCCGCCGGCCTGGACGGCGTGCTGTTCGACCTGGGCGTGTCCTCGCCGCAGTTGGACGTGGCCGAGCGCGGTTTCAGCTTCGGCAAGGACGGCCCGCTGGACATGCGCATGGACCCGGAGTCGGGCGAAAGCGCGGCGCAGTGGCTCAACCGCGCCGAGGAGCGCGAGATCGCCGACGTGCTGTGGACCTACGGCGAAGAACGCCAGAGCCGCCGCATCGCCCGTGCCATCCTTGCCCGCCGCGCCAGCCAGCCGTTCGCGCGCACCGCCGAACTGGCCGAACTGATCGCCTCGGTGATGCCGCGCGGCAAGGACAAGATCCATCCGGCCACGCGCAGCTTCCAGGCCATCCGCATCCACATTAACCGCGAACTGGCCGACCTCGAGGCCGGGCTGGACGCGGCGATGGCCCGGCTCAAGCCCGGCGGCCGGCTGGCGGTGATCAGCTTCCATTCGCTGGAAGACCGCATCGTCAAGCAGTTCATGAACCGCCACGCCAAGGCGCCGCCGGCCAATCGCCGTTTTCCCGAGGCGACGGTGTTCGTGCCGACGCTGGAGTTGATTGGCGGCGCGATCAAGGCGGAGGACGACGAACTGGCGGTCAATCCGCGTTCGCGCAGCGCCGTGCTGCGCGTCGCCGAGAAGCGCGGGGTGGCCGCATGAGCCGCCTGCTGCTGGTGGTGCTGCTGGCCTGCACGATCGCCTCGGCGATCGGCGTGGTGTTCATGCGCCACCGCCATCGCCAGCTGTTCGTCGAGCTGTCGCGACTGGAGCACGCCCGCGACGAACTGAACATCGAGTTCGGCCGCCTGCAGCTGGAGCAGGCCACGCTGGCGCAGGCCACGCGCGTGGATCAGGAAGCGCGCGGCCGCCTGGGCATGAAGTTCCCGGAAGCCGGCGACATCGTGGTGGTGCGGCCATGACGAAGCGGCAGGACAGACGTTTTGCACGGCGACGCCGCCCGCAGGGTGGCGCACATGGCGGTGCGCCATGAACACGCCCCGCCGCAACCGCAACCGCAGCCAGTTCAACCTGCGCAACCGCATGCTGATGGTGGGTGCGGGGCTGGGTCTGTGCGCGGTGACGCTGGTGGGCCGCGCGGCCTACGTGCAGCTGA
Organism: Stenotrophomonas sp. 05N423; assembly: GCF_056397145.1. NCBI lineage: Bacteria > Pseudomonadati > Pseudomonadota > Gammaproteobacteria > Lysobacterales > Lysobacteraceae > Stenotrophomonas > Stenotrophomonas sp. 05N423. The sequence continues at coordinate 88,345 of NZ_JBFTMV010000003.1, read as the reverse complement.
TCAACAGTGACTTCTACCAGCGCCAGGGCGAGGCGCGCTACCTGCGCGAAGTGCCCATCGCCACTTCGCGCGGCATGATCACCGACCGCAATGGCGAGCCGGTGGCGGTGTCCACGCCGGTGGCCTCGATCTGGGTCAATCCGCAGGAACTGCTGCGCGCGCCCGGGCGCATTCCCGAGCTGGCGCAGGCGCTGTCGCTGCCGGTGGACGAGCTGACTTCGAAGCTGACGCAGAAGGCCGACAAGGAATTCATGTACCTGCGCCGCCGGATGAATCCGGACGTGGCCGAGCAGATCGTCGCGCTGAAGATTCCCGGCGTGTTCGCGCAGCGCGAGTTCCGCCGCTACTACCCGCAGGGCGAGGCGATGGCCCACGTGCTGGGCTTCACCAACATCGACGACCACGGCCAGGAAGGCCTGGAGCTGGCCTTCGACGAATGGCTGCGCGGCAAGCCCGGCGCCAAGAAGGTGATCCGCGACCGCAAGGGCGCGATCGTGGAGAGCATCGACCTGGTGCATCCGGCCGAGCCGGGCAAGGACCTGACCCTCAGCATCGACCGCCGCATCCAGTTCCTGGCCATGCGCGAGCTGCGCAACGCGGTCACCGCGAACCAGGCCGCCGGCGGTTCCATCGTGATCATGGATGTGGCCACCGGCGAAGTGATGGCCATGGCCAACCTTCCGACCTACAACCCGAATTCGGTCAGCGGTGCCACCCCGGATGCGCGCCGCAACCGCGCCGTGACCGACCTGGTCGAGCCCGGTTCGACGATGAAGCCGCTGACCATCGCCACCGCGCTGCAGAACCATGTGGTCACCCCGGACACCATCATCGACACCAATCCCGGCTACCTGACGCTGGGCCGCTACACCATCCGCGACGTGCCGCGGAACAATGGCGTGCTCAACGTCACCGGCGTGATCACCCGCAGCTCCAACATCGGCGCGGCCAAGATCGTGGCGCGCCTGCCGGACCAGACCTTCTATAATTCGGTGCGCGCCTTCGGCTATGGCGTCGCGCCGCACAGCGGCTTCCCGGGCGAATCGGTTGGCGTGGTGCCGTCGCCGGGCAGCCCGGGCTGGTACGGCACCACCAAGACCACCATGTCCTACGGCTACGGCCTGTCGGTGACGCCGCTGCAGATCGCGCAGGCGTACTCGGCGCTGGCCAACGGCGGGCGCGTGATCCAGCCGACCTTCGTCAAGGGCCAGCACAACGAAGCGCGTCAGGTCATCGACCCGGCGGTCGCGCAGGAAGTGGTGCGGATGATGGAGACGGTGGTGACCCAGGGCGGCGCCAAGCAGGCTGCGATCCTGGGCTACCACGTCGCCGGCAAGACCGGCACGGCGCGAAAGAACGGCCCCAACGGCTACGAACGCGGCCACTACAACCTGCTGTTCGCCGGCGTGGTGCCGGCCACCAACCCGCGCTTCGCCGCGGTGATCGTGGTCAACGACCCGCGCGGTGCGCTGCAGTACGGCGGCCTGGTATCCGCGCCGGTGTTCCACCACGTGATGGAAGGCACCCTGCGGTTGATGGACGTGCCGCCGGACGACATCCAGTCGTGGCTGGCGGCGCAGGCGGCCGGCAAGGTCGGCGGAAACCCGGTCAACAACCCGGCGGTGCTGCCGGTTCCGCAGGATCCGGCCGAGCCCAACATCGACGCCGAATTCGACGCCGCCATGCCGACCGCCATCGCGCCGCAGCCGGCCGCGCCGGAGGTGCGCCAGTGACCCGCACGATGAAATTGTCGCAGTTGCTGCCGGATCTGGCGCTGGCTTCCGATCCGCAGATCGGCGGGTTGGTGCTGGACTCGCGCCAGGTGCGCCCGGGCGACGCCTTCGTCGCCATTGCCGGTTTCGGCGCGCATGGGCTGGGCTTCGTCGAGCAGGCCAAGGCCGCCGGCGCCAGCGCCATCCTGTTCGATCCGCCGGCACCGGCGGAACTGCCGGCACCGGCCGACGCCATCGCCGTGCCTGGCCTGCGCCAGCGCATGGGCGCGATGGCCGACCAGTTCCACGGCCATCCTTCGTACGCGATGACGATGGTCGGCGTGACCGGCACCAACGGCAAGACCTCGACCGTGCAGTTGCTGGCCCAGGCCTGGCACCTGCTGGGCAGCCGCAGCGGCAGCATCGGCACGCTCGGCGTCGGCCTGTATGGCGACGTGGTGCCGACTGGTTTCACCACGCCGCTGGTGCTGCAGATGCATGAAGTGCTGGCGCAGCTGCGCGATGCGGACGCGCAGGCGGTGGCGATGGAAGTCAGCTCGCATGCGCTGGACCAGGGCCGCGTCGATGCCGTGCACTACGACGTGGCGGTGTTCACCAATCTCACCCGCGATCATCTCGATTACCACGGTGACATGGCCAGCTACGGCGCGGCCAAGGCGCGCCTGTTCCATCGCGACGGCCTGAAGGCCGCAGTCGTGAATCTGGACGATGCGTTTGGCCGTGAGCTGATCGCCACGCTGGCGGCGGATGTCCAGGCCATCGGCCTGAGTTCGGCCGGGCAGGCGGGCGCCGTGGTGCGCGCCGAGACGCTGGTGCTGGACGGGCAGGGTATCGGTTTCGACCTGGTGATCGGCGACGAGCGCCATCCGCTGCGTTCGCCGCTGCTGGGCCGCTTCAACGTCGACAACCTGCTGGCCGTGGCCGGCGCGCTGCATGCGCTGGGCCAGCCGACGGCGACCATCGCCGACGTGCTGGGCCGGCTGCAGCCGATCCGCGGCCGCATGAACCGCCTCGGCGGGCAGGGCGAGCCGACCGTGGTCATCGACTATGCGCATACGCCCGACGCGCTGGAGCAGGCGCTGCGCAGCCTGCACGGCCATCTCGACGGCCGGCTGCTGTGCGTGTTCGGCTGCGGCGGCGAACGCGACACCGGCAAGCGCCCGCAGATGGCGGCCATCGCCGAGAAATCCGCCGACGTGGTGTTCGTCACCGACGACAATCCGCGCGGCGAGGATGGCGACACGATCGTCGCCGACATCATGGCCGGTTTCGCCGCGCCGTCGCGGGTGAACGTGCAGCGCGACCGCGCGCGCGCCATCGGCGCGGCCATCGCCCAGGCCGGCCCCGGCGACATCGTGCTGGTCGCCGGCAAGGGCCACGAGCCCTATCAGGAGATCGCAGGCATCAAGCATCCCTTCGACGACACCGAAGTCGCCTCGCGCGCGCTGGCCAGCCGGCAGGGAGGCGCACCCGCCGCGCATGGATGCGCAAGTGGTGCGGCCGCAGGATGTGGAGGAGCAGCATGAAGCGCACTCCGTTGTCGCTGATCGCGCACTGGGCCGGCGGCGAGCTCCATGGCGATGACGCGAGCATCGATGCCATCGGCAACGACACCCGCACGCTCGCGCCCGGCAGCCTGTACCTGGCCCTGCGCGGCGAGCGTTTCGATGGCCACGACTTCGCCGCCAGCGCGGCGGCAAACGGCGCCAGCGCACTGCTGGTCGAACGCCTGCTGCCGCTGGACGTACCGCAGGTGCTGGTCGCCGACGCCGAGCGGGCGCTGGCGAAGATCGCCACCGCGATGCAGCGCGACCGCGCCACGCGCGTGTTCGCCATCACCGGCAGCAACGGCAAGACCAGCGTGAAGACGCTGCTGCTGGCGATCCTGCAGCACGTGGCGATGGTCGAGGGCCGCCAGGTCTACGCCACGCCGGGCAACCGCAACAACGAGATCGGCATGCCGCTGGCGGTGATCGACGCGCCGGAAGACGCCGACTTCGCCATCTACGAGATGGGTACTGGCAAGCCGGGTGACATCGCCTACCTCACCGCCATCGCCGCGCCGGACGTGGCCCTGGTCAACAACGTCGCGCCCGCCCACCTGGAGCGCATGGGCAGCCTGCTGGAGATCGCCAACACCAAGGCGGCGGTCTACGACGATCTGCGCGAAGGCGGCGTGGCCGTGGTCAACGCCGATGACGCGTTCGCCCCGTTCTTCGCCGACCGCGCCGGCGCCCACCGCGTGATCCGCTTCGGCCTGGAAGCCAGCGCCGAGGTCACTGCCACCGGCATCGCGCTGGTCGAAGCCGGCTCGCGCTTCCGCCTGCGCACGCCGCAGGGCGAAGCCGAGGTGGCGCTGCAGCTGCCGGGCCGGCACAACGTGCTCAACGCGCTGGCCGCCGCGTCGCTGGCGCTGGCCGCGGGCATCGCCTTGGCGCGGGTCGCCGAAGGCCTGGCGCAGGCGCGCCCGGTCGCCGGCCGCCAGGTCGCGCACGTGCTGCCCAACGGCGCGGTGCTGGTCGACGACAGCTACAACGCCAATCCGGGCTCGCTGGCCGCGGCGATCGCCGCGCTGGCCGCCGGCAGGGAAGAGGGCTGGCTGGTGCTGGGCGACATGCGCGAACTCGGCCCCGATGCGCAGGCGCTGCATGCGCAGGCCGGCATGCGCGCGCGCGAGGCCGGGCTCAAGCGCCTGTACGCGCTCGGGCCGCTGAGCGCCGCCGCCGCTGCCGCGTTCGGCGAGGGCGGAAGCCACTTCGACAGCCACGCCGCGCTCGCCGCCGCGCTGGACGCCGACCTTCATGCTGGCGTGCGTTGCCTGGTCAAGGGCTCGCGCGGCAGCGCCATGGACAAGATCGTGACCGCGCTGCTCAAGCGCGGCGAGGACACACCGCATGTTGCTTGAACTGGCCCGCTGGCTGCAGCAGCTGGACGACCTGTTCCGGTTGTTCAACTACCTCACCTTCCGCGGCATCCTCGCCGCGCTGACCGCGCTCGGCCTGTCGCTGTGGCTGGGGCCGGCGGCGATCCGCCGCCTGGCCCAGCTCAAGGGCGGCCAGCCGATCCGCAAGGACGGTCCGCAATCGCACTTCTCCAAGGCCGGCACCCCGACCATGGGCGGCGGCCTGATCCTGCTGTCGGTGTTGATGGCGGTGCTGCTGTGGGGCGACCTGCGCAACCGCTACGTGTGGTTGGTGATGGCGGTGATGCTGTGCTTCGGCGCCATCGGCTGGTACGACGACTGGATCAAGATCGCCCGGCGCGACCCCAATGGCCTGAAATCGCGCTGGAAGTACCTGCTGCAGTCGATCTTCGGCCTCGGTGCCGGCCTGTTCCTGTTCTACACCGCCGACGTGCCGGCGGCGCTGACCCTGTACATCCCGATGTTCAAGGCCATCGCGCTGCCGCTGGCCGGGATCAGCTTCGTGGCCATCGCCTATTTCTGGATCGTCGGCTTCTCCAACGCGGTCAACCTGACCGATGGCCTGGACGGCCTGGCGATCATGCCGACCGTGCTGGTCGCCTGCGCGCTGGGCGTGTTCGCTTACGCCTCGGGCAACGCAGTGTTCTCCAGCTACCTGCAGATCCCGCAGATTCCGGGCGCGGGCGAGCTGGTCATCATCTGCGCGGCGATCGCCGGCGCCGGCCTCGGGTTCCTGTGGTTCAACACCTATCCGGCGATGGTGTTCATGGGCGACGTCGGTGCGCTGGCGCTGGGCGCGGTGCTGGGCACCATCGCGGTGATCGTGCGCCAGGAGCTGGTGCTGGTGGTGATGGGCGGCGTGTTCGTGATCGAGACGCTGTCGGTGATGATCCAGGTGGCCAGCTTCAAGCTGACCGGCAAGCGCGTGTTCCGCATGGCGCCGATCCACCACCACTTCGAACTCAAGGGCTGGCCCGAGCCGCGGGTGATCGTGCGCTTCTGGATCATCTCGGTGGTGCTGGTGCTGATCGGCCTGGCGACGCTGAAGGTGCGCTGATGGACGATACCGCGCGCCAGGCAACCCGGCTCGAAGCGATCGGCGGCCACTACGACAAGTGGCTGCTGGGCGCGGCCGTGGCGCTGGCGTCGCTGGGCATCGTGATGGTGGCGTCCAGCTCCATCGCGCTGACCCAGAGCCCGTTCTACTACCTGACCCGCCACCTGGTGTTCATCGGCATCGGCCTGGTGCTGGCGGCGGTGGCGATGCGCGTGGAACTGCGCGAGGTCGAGAAGTACAACCACCTGCTGCTGCTGGGCTGCTTCGCGCTGCTGGTGGTGGTGTTCGTGCCCGGCCTGGGCAGCACCGTCAACGGCGCGCGCCGCTGGATCAACCTGGGCGTGGCCAAGTTCCAGACGGTCGAGGCAGTGAAGGTGTTGTACATCGTCTGGCTGTCCAGCTACCTGGTGCGCTTCCGCGACGAGGTCAACGCCACCTGGCAGGCGATGCTCAAGCCGGTGGGCGTGGTCGGCGTGCTGGTCGTCCTGCTGCTGCTGCAGCCGGACTTCGGTTCGTCGATGCTGCTGCTGGGCATCACCACCTGCATGCTGGTACTGGGCGGCGCGCAGCTCAAGCGCATCATCCTGCCGGTGCTGCTGATGCTGCCGGCGCTGGTGCTGCTGGTGATCTTCGAGCCCTACCGCATGCGCCGCGTCACCTCGTTCATGGATCCGTGGGAGGACCAGCTGGGTTCGGGCTACCAGCTGTCCAACGCGCTGATGGCGATCGGCCGCGGCGAATGGACCGGCGTGGGCCTGGGCGCGTCGATCCAGAAGCTCAACTACCTGCCCGAGTCGCATACCGACTTCATCTTCTCGGTGATCGCCGAGGAGCTGGGCTTCGCCGGCGTGTGCACCATCGTCGCGCTGTACGCGCTGCTGGTCGGCCGTGCGTTCTGGCTGGGCATGCGCTGCATCGAGATGCGCCGCCATTTCTCCGGTTACATCGCTTTTGGCGTCGGCCTGTGGATCGGCCTGCAGACCTTCGTCTCGATCGGTGTGAACCTGGGCATGCTGCCGACCAAGGGCCTGACCCTGCCGCTGATTTCCTCGGGCGGTTCCAGCGTGATGATGACCTGCGTGGCGGTCGGCGTGCTGCTGCGCGTGTCGTGGGAATACAACCGCGCGGTGCGCCGCCAGGAAGTGCGCGAGGACGCCGACGTGGCCGACGCACCGGCCGCCGATGCAGCGCAGCCGGTCGAGCCGGCCACTGCCTCCGCGATCGCCGCGGCCATGCAGGGGGGCGCCGCGCGCGGCACCAGCCGCATGCAGCAGCGCGTCGAGCCGACGTTCGGGAGGATTGCGTAATGGCGAATCCCTCGCAGAAGCCGGCACATCCCTGTGCCGGGATTCAACAGGAAAACGTCTCCACGCCGAACGACAACGCGCGCCCGGTGCTGATCATGGCCGGCGGTACCGGCGGCCACATCTTCCCCGGGCTGGCGGTCGCCAGGGTGCTGCGCGAACGCGGCGTTCCGGTGACCTGGCTCGGTGCCGACGGCGCGATGGAAACACGGCTGGTGCCGCAGCACGGCATCGCCATCGACACGCTGGCCATCTCCGGCCTGCGCGGCAAGGGCAGGCTGGCGCTGCTGGGCGCGCCGCTGCGGGTGCTGCGCGCGATCCGCGCCGCCGGTTTCGTCCTGCGTGACCGCAATCCGCGCGCGGTGGTGGCCTTCGGCGGCTTCGCTTCCGGTCCCGGTGGCATGGCCGCGCGCCTGCACGGTTTTCCACTGCTGGTGCACGAACAGAACCGCGCGCCGGGCATGACCAACCGCATCCTGTCGCGTTTTGCGCGGCGCCTGCTGACCGGTTTCCCCGGCAGCTTCGCCGGCGGCCGCGAAGAAGCGGTCGGCAACCCGGTGCGCGCCGAGATCGCCGCGCTGCCGGCGCCGGAGCAGCGCCTGGCCGGCCGTAACGGTCCGATGCGGGTGCTGGTGCTGGGCGGCAGCCAGGGCGCACGCGCGCTCAACAATGCCGTGCCCAAGGCGCTGGCCGCGCTGGGTGGCGGCGTCGCCATCGAAGTCTGGCACCAGTGCGGCGAGAAGCTGCACGGCGAGGCGCAGCTGGCCTACCGCGATGCCGGCGTCGAAGGCCGCGTCGATGCCTTCATCACCGACATGGCCGCCGCCTATGCCTGGGCCGACCTGGTGGTGTGCCGCTCCGGCGCCTCCACCCTGGCCGAGCTGTGCGCGGTGGGCATCGGCAGCGTGCTGGTGCCGTTCGCCGCGGCGGTGGACGACCACCAGACCCGCAACGCCGAATACCTGGTGGAGCGTGGCGCCGCCGAACTGCTGAAGCAGGACGACGCGCTGGCCACCAATCTGGAAGGCGTGCTGCGCGCGCTTGCCCACACCCCCGCCCGCCGCATGCAGATGGCGCAGGCCGCGCGTGCGCTGGCCAAGGTCGATGCGGCCGAGCGCATCGCCGACATCATCCTCGAGGAAGCAGCATGAACACGGCACCGCGCACGCGCGCCCATTCCACTGGAGGCCGCGCATGATCCGCCGCCTCCACGACACCACCGATCTGGTCCGCGCCTTTCCGCGCGTGCACTTCGTCGGCATCGGCGGCACCGGCATGAGCGGTATCGCCGAGGTGATGCTGACCCTGGGCTATGAGGTCTCCGGTTCGGACAACGCCGACAACGCCGCCACCCGCCGCCTGGCGCGGCTGGGCGCGCGGGTGATGCGCGGGCATTCGGCCGCAAACGTACTCGGCACCGACTGCGTGGTGGTATCCAGCGCGATCCGCGAGGACAACCCGGAACTGATGGAAGCGCGCAGCCAGCGCATCCCGATCATGCCGCGCGCGGCGATGCTGGCCGAGCTGATGCGCTTCCGCCGCGGCATCGCCGTGGCCGGCACCCACGGCAAGACCACCACCACCTCGCTGACCGCCGCGGTGCTCAGCGAAGGCGGGCTGGACCCGACCTTCGTGATCGGCGGGCAGCTGCTGGCCGCCGGCGCCAACGCCAAACTCGGCGGCGGGCAGTGGCTGGTGGCCGAGGCCGACGAGAGCGACGGCAGCTTCCTGCGCCTGAACCCGCTGGTGGCGGTGATCACCAATATCGATGCCGACCACCTGGAAAACTACGGCAACGACTTCGCCCGCGTGCAGGCGGCATTCGCCGAGTTTCTGCAGCGCCTGCCGTTCTACGGCCTGGCGGTGCTGTGCATCGACGACCCGGAAGTGGCCGCGCTGGCCACGCAGACGCCGCGCCACGTCATGACCTACGGCATGAGCGGCCACGCCGACGTGCGCGCCGAGGACGTGGAGCAGGACGGCGCGCGCATGCGCTTCACCCTGCGCCTGCCCGAAGGCAGCAGCGTGCCGGTGACGCTGGCGCTGCCGGGCCGCCACAACGTACTCAACGCGCTGGCCGCCGCCGCCATCGGCTGGCAGCTGGGCGTCGCGCCGGAAACCATTGCCGTCGCGCTGGAGAAGTTCGAAGGCGTGGGCCGCCGCTTCAACGACCTGGGCGTGGTCACCACCGCCAAGGGCGCGAAGGTGCGGCTCATCGACGACTACGGCCACCACCCGCGCGAACTGGCAGCGGTGTTCGCCGCCGCCCGCGGCGGCTGGCCGGAACAGCGGCTGGTGGTGGCGTTCCAGCCGCACCGCTACAGCCGTACCCGCGATCAGTTCGATGCGTTCGCGGCGGTGCTGTCGGAAGTCGACGCGCTGGTGCTGAGCGAGGTGTACCCGGCCGGCGAAGCGCCGATTCCCGGCGCCGACTCGAAGTCGCTGGCCCGCGCCATCCGCGCGCGTGGCCGCAGCGAGCCGGTTGTGGTCGGCCATGCCCATGACCTGGTATCGGTGCTGCCGGACGTGCTGCGCGACGGCGACCTGCTGCTGATGATGGGGGCCGGCGACATCGGCCATGTCGCCCAGCAGATCGCCACCGGCGGGTTCCAGGGGGCGCAGGACGAATGAAGGCCTGCCTGCTTCCACTGACGCGCACCCCGACCATGACCGGTACCGGCCATGGCGCGGCGGCGTCGTGCGGAACCGCCCGGGCCGGCGGGAGGCGCGCATGAGCGCGGTGCTGCGCATCCTCGCCTGGCTGCTGGCCATCGCGCTGGTGGTGCTGCCGGTGGTCGCGGTGCTCAACGGCTGGGTCGGCGCCGAGCGCTGGCCGCTGGCCAAACTGCGCGTGCACGGCGAATTCAAGCGCGTACCCGGCGAGGACCTGCGCAAGGCGCTGCTGCCGTATGCGCGTGCCGGCTACTTCGCGGTGAAGCTGCAGGACGCGCAGCACGCGGTGGAACAGCTGCCGTGGGTGGAGAGCGCGCAGGTGCGCAAGCAGTGGCCGGACGTGCTGGAAGTCAGCATCGTCGAACACAAGCCGTTCGCGCGCTGGGGCAAGGACCGGCTGCTGTCCGAGCAGGGCCGGCTGTTCGCCACCCCGCACGGGTTGGAGAACGCGCCGCTGCCGGAACTCGACGGCCCGGACAGCAAGACCGCCGAGGTGGTCGAGCTCTACAACGATTCGCGCGCGCTGTTCGCGCCTGCCGGCGTGGATGTGCGCGCGCTGGCGATGGACGCGCGCGGCAGCTGGTCGCTGGCGCTGGACAACGGCACCGAGGTCATCGTCGGCCGCGACGACGCGCGCTCGCGGCTGGGTCGCTTCGTGCGCGTGCTGCCGCAGCTCACCCGCACCCAGGTGCCGATCGTGCGCGCCGATCTCCGCTACACCAACGGTTTCACGCTGAGCTGGGGAACCCCGCCGCCGGCAGCAAAGCAGACGCAGGACAGGACATGAATCGCAAGGGTGACAAATCGCTGATCGTCGGCCTCGACATCGGCACCTCCAAGGTGGTGGCGCTGGTGGGCGAATATTCGCCGGGCAGCCCGATCGAGGTGATCGGCATCGGCTCGCACGAATCACGCGGTCTCAAGCGCGGCGTGGTGGTGGACATCGAATCGACGGTGCAGTCGATCCAGCGCGCCATCGAGGAGGCCGAGCTGATGGCCGGCTGTGAGATCCGCTCGGTCTACGCCTCGATTTCCGGCAACCACGTGCAGTGCCGCAACTCTCAGGGCATCACCCCGATCCGCGAGGGCGAGGTGACCTGGGGCGACCTGGACCGCGTGCTGGAAGCGGCCAAGGCGGTGGCGATCCCGGCCGACCAGAAGATCCTGCACGCGATCCCGCGCGAGTACGTGCTGGACGATTCGCAGGAAGGCATCCGCAACCCGGTCGGCATGACCGGCGTGCGCCTGGAGGTGCACGCGCACCTAGTGGTGTGCGCGCAGTCGGCCGCGGCCAACATCAGCAAGTGCGTGCAGCGCTGCGGCCTGCAGGTGGACGACCTGGTGCTGTCCTCGCTGGCTTCGTCGGTGGCGGTGCTGACCGCCGACGAGCGCGAGCTGGGCGTGGTGATGGTGGACATCGGCGCCGGCACCACCGACATCGCGGTGTTCGTTCAGGGCGCGATCTGCCATACCGCCTCGCTACCGATCGCCGGCGACCACGTCACCAACGACATCGCGCACATGCTGCGCACGCCGACCCCGGAAGCCGAGCAGATCAAGGTGCGCTATGCCTGCGCGCTGGCGCAGCTGGCCACCGCCGAGGAAAGCATCCAGGTGCCGTCGGTCGGCGACCGCCCGCCGCGGCGCATGCCGCGCGCCTCGCTGGCGCAGGCGGTGCAGGGCCGCTACGAGGAGATCTTCGAGATGGTGCAGGCCGAACTGCGCCGCTCGGGCTTCGAGGAGATGGTGCGCGCCGGCATGGTGCTCACCGGCGGCGCCTCGAAGATGGAAGGCGTGGTCGAACTGGCCGAGGAAATGCTGCAGATGCCGGTGCGCGTGGGCATTCCGCAGCACGTCACCGGGCTGGGCGAAGTGGTCGGCAATCCCGTGCACGCCACCGGCGTCGGCCTGCTGCTGATGGGCAGCCAGATCGAACACCCGCGGCGTCCGTCGCTGCCCACCGGGCGCGCCGGCACGCTGTTCAACAAATTGAAGAACTGGTTCCGCGGCGAGTTCTGACGCGGAGCAGGCGGTAGCGCCGGCAGGCGGCCGGCGATTGATGTAGCGCGGTACCCCGGAGTGGCGCAGGCCACGAAGGATTCCAACGACAACTGCCGCAACGGCGGCGCGGTACGCAAGGGCAGGACGCCTGCACGGCCACGCCGACGGAAGCGGTTATAACGAGGACATGGACATGGCACATTTCGAATTGATCGAGAAGATGGCACCCAATGCGGTGATCAAGGTGGTGGGCGTGGGCGGCGGCGGCGGCAACGCCGTGGCGCACATGGTCAACTCCAGCGTGGACGGCGTTGAATTCATTACCGCCAACACCGACTCGCAGGCCATCAAGAACTGCGGCGCCAAGCTGCAGCTGCAGCTGGGCACCAACGTCACCAAGGGCCTGGGCGCCGGCGCCAACCCGGAAGTCGGCCGCCAGGCCGCGCTGGAAGACCGCGAGCGCATCATGGATGCCCTGCAGGGCGCGGACATGGTGTTCATCACCGCCGGCATGGGTGGCGGCACCGGTACCGGCGCCGCGCCGGTGGTGGCGCAGCTGGCCAAGGAGATGGGCATCCTGACCGTGGCCGTGGTCACCAAGCCGTTCCCGTTCGAAGGCCGTCGCCGCATGCAGGTGGCGCTGAAGGGCATCGAGGAGCTGAGCCAGCATGTCGACTCGCTGATCACCATCCCGAACGAGAAGCTGATCACCGTGCTCGGCCGCAACGCCACCATGGTGCAGGCGTTCCGCGCCGCCAACGACGTGCTGCAGGGCGCGGTGCAGGGCATCGCCGACCTGATCGTGCGTCCGGGCCTGATCAACGTCGACTTCGCCGACGTGCGCACCGTGATGTCGGAAATGGGCTTGGCCATGATGGGTACCGGCACCGCCCGCGGCGACGACCGCGCCCAGGCCGCCGCCGAAGCCGCCATCCAGAACCCGCTGCTGGACGACGTGAACCTGGCCGGCGCCAACGGCATCCTGGTCAACATCACCGCCGGCCCGGACTTCACCATGAGCGAGTTCGACGAGATCGGCCGCACCATCGACGGCTTCGCCTCGGAAGACGCCACCGTCGTGGTGGGCACCGTGCTCGACCCGGACATGCAGGACGAAGTGCGCGTGACCGTGGTGGCCACCGGCCTGAACCGCGCCGTCGCCAAGAACGCGCAGCGTCCGGGCGAGCGTGCGCCGATCAAGCTGGTGCGCAACGCCACCACCGGCCAGGCCGAGTTCGGCGGCGACTACGAGAGCCCGGCCGACGCCGTGGCCAAGGCAGTGGGCAGCTCGCTGGGCATGGGCCTGCGCCGTCCGAGCTCGGACACCGTGGCCGCTTCGGCCCCGGCGGCCGCGCCGGCTGCCGCGGAGCTGCCGAGCGACTACCTGGACATCCCGGCGTTCCTGCGCCGCCAGGCCGACTGACCGGCTGGTCGCCGTTCCGGCGGGCGCCCTGGGCAGGGCACCCGCGACGGGCGGTGTGCCGGACGGGTCGTGAGTTGTAGACGCCGGGGTTGTCCTCCCCGGTGGCGGCATCCATGTCCTTGCTGCCGGGCCAGGATCGGCCCGGCAGCATCTTCGCCTCCCCGGGGAGGCGGGGCGGCCGCGCGCCAGGGCGGGATGTTGATGCGTGTTATTCTTGTTTGGCTATGGCCGCGCTCCGGGCGGGCCCCTCCAGAACCTATTCCGATGATCCAGCAGCGCACCCTCAAGAACACGATCCGCGCCACCGGCGTCGGCCTGCACAGCGGCGACAAGGTCTATATGACCCTGCGCCCGGCTCCGGTCGACCATGGCATCGTGTTCCGGCGCGTGGACCTGGACCCGGTGGTGGACGTGCCTGCGCGCGCCGACCTGGTCACCGAAGTGACCCTGTGCACCGGCCTGACCTGCGAAGGCGCCAAGATCCAGACCGTCGAGCACCTGATGTCGGCCATGGCCGGCCTGGGCGTGGACAACGCCATCGTCGAGCTGTCCTCGGCCGAACTGCCGATCATGGACGGCTCCTCGGGCCCGTTCGTATTCCTGCTGCAGTCGGCGGGCATCGCCGAACAGCCCGCGCCCAAGCGTTTCCTGCGCATCCTCAAGACCGTGGAAGTGCGCGACGGCGACAAGATCGCCCGTTTCGAACCGCATGAAGGCTACCGGCTGGGCTTCACCATCCAGTTCGACCACCCGATGATCCCGGCCAAGCAGTCGCGCGTGGAGATCGACTTCTCCACCGCCGCCTACGTCAAGGAAATCTCCCGCGCGCGCACCTTCGGCTTCATGCGCGACCTGGAGTACATGCGCGAGCGCAACCTGGGGCTGGGCGGTTCGATGGACAACGCCATCGTGCTGGATGAGTTCCGCGTGCTCAACGACGACGGCCTGCGCTACGCCGACGAGTTCGTGCGCCACAAGATCCTCGACGCGATCGGCGACCTGTACCTGGCCGGCGGCCCGGTCCTGGGCGCCTACGAAGGCTACAAATCCGGCCATGCGCTCAACAACAAGCTGGTCCGCGCGCTGCTCGCCGACGCCAGCGCCTGGGAGTGGGCGAGCTTCGATTCGCCGGCCGCCGCCGACCCCGTCGTTTACGGCGCGGTCGCCTACGCCTGAATGGGTGTTGCCCGGCGGGGCGTGCAGGTTTTGTGAATCCAGACGCGATTCCAGTCTGAATTTAACCAATAATTAACAAAACACTAACTCCTGCACAGCAAGTCGCGGCTAGGATTCCTGCCGGCTTGGTGCTGGAGTCCTTCGGGATGTCCGGATGCGGTGGAGGATCTCCACCCGCATTCAGGAACGGGTGCCCTTTACATCCGCCAGGCAAGCCAGGGCGTCGCGCAGGCCTTTGTGCGTGGCGGCCGTTACTGCGTGAGTGCTGCGCTGGTCGTTGCGCACCGGGGAGGGTGCAGGCGCGGTTGCAGTCTTGACGGTCACCCGGGTGGCCTTCAGCCCGATGGATCGGGCCGCGTCGAGCAACTGGTCTTCGGCAAGCCTGACCTTGGCGTGCCAGACCGGCGATTCGACGAGAAAAACGAGGTGTTCGCCGTCCACATTGGCCAACCGGCAACGGTTGCCCAGCGCAGGCGGCAGATGGGGGCGCAACTGCCGGTCCAGCGCATCGAGCCACAGGGCTCGCCGCAACGGGTTTCCCGCTTTGTCCGCCATGACCGCTTCCAGCGCCTGTTTCGGCGCGGTGCGGGAACGAACACTGGATTTCGGCTCAGACATAAGAATTCTTCGATGGCATTCAAAAAGATCGTAATCAAAACACGGGGGCAGCAGGCGAAAACGCCGTTGGCACGCCTGCAGGTGTTTTTCGAGGATAGGCCAAAGGCCCTGCTCGGCACCGTGATGGCGCTGGGCTGCCTGGTCGGCGTGGGGCTCACACTGGGCACCGGCGCGGCGGGCGACTCGGCGCTGCGCGCCAAGGTCGAGCGCCAGGAGCGGGAGCTGGCCAGGGTGCAGGCCGACGCGCAGACCCAGGTCAACGCGCTGGCGGCGCGGCTGGGCGAGCTGCAGGCCCAGGCCACGCGCCTGAACGCGCTGGGCGAGCGCCTGACCCAGATGGGCAAGCTCGAGGACGGCGAATTCGATTTCAACGAGACGCCCGGCCTGGGTGACGGCGATGCCGGCCCGGCCCAGGACATCCCGCTGAGCGCGGTCAACAGCGACTTACAGATGCTGGAGCAGCGCTTCGCTGCTTCAGGCCGCCAGTTGTCGGTGCTCGAATCGCTGCTGTTCGACCACCAGCTGGAGCAGAACGCTGTGCCCTCGCGCATGCCGATCCGCAACAGCTACGTGACCTCCGGTTTCGGCACCCGCGCCGACCCGTTCGGCCGCGGCGCCGCCACCCACAAGGGCATGGACTTCCACGCCCGCGTCGGCGACCCGGTGATGGCGGTGGCCGAGGGCGTGGTCAGCTTCTCCGGGGTCAAGGGCGGCTACGGCAACGTGGTCGAGGTCGATCACGGCAATGGCTACAAGACCCTGTACGCGCACAACTCGCGCCTGAGCGTGCGCGAGGGCGACCTGGTCCGCATCGGCCAGGAAGTGGCCAAGGCCGGCTCCACCGGACGCTCGACCGGCGCGCACGTGCATTTCGAGGTGTGGCAGGACGGCCGCGTGGTCAACCCGCGCAAGTTCCTCGGCGACGGCGGCAACACCCCGGTGGGCCGCGTCGGACGTGGCTGACGGCCGCGGATGGGCGCTTGAATCGCCAGGCGCCCGCCCCAAGCTACAATAGGCGTTGCCATCGACAGGGCGCATTGCGCCCTGTTTCGTTTGTGCCCGGCTGGTCCCGCTTGGGGTGGGGTCCGCGCACGGCATTCCATTCAAACCGGTTCCTTCAATGATCAACAGCCTGCTTACCCGCGTTTTTGGCAGCCGCAACGAGCGCCAGCTCCGCCAGCTCAACCGTATCGTCGCCAAGATCAATGCCTTGGAGCCGGAAATCCAGAAGCTTTCCGACGACCAGCTGAAGGCCAAGACCCCCGAGTTCCGCGAGCGTATCGCCGCCGGCGAGGCGCTGGACAAGGTGCTGCCGGAAGCGTTCGCGGTCTGCCGCGAGGCCTCGCAGCGCGTGCTGGGCATGCGCCACTACGACGTGCAGCTGATCGGCGGCATGGTGCTGCACCTGGGCAAGATCGCCGAAATGCGCACCGGCGAAGGCAAGACCCTGGTCGCGACCCTGCCGGTGTACCTCAATGCCCTGGAAGGCAAGGGCGTGCACGTGGTCACCGTCAACGACTACCTGGCGCGCCGCGACGCCGCGCAGATGGGCCGGCTGTACAACTGGCTGGGGCTGAGCGTGGGCGTGGTCTACCCGGGCATGCCGCATGGCGACAAGCGCGAGGCCTATGCCGCCGACATCACCTACGGCACCAACAACGAGTTCGGCTTCGACTACCTGCGCGACAACATGGCGCTGACCCGCGCCGACCGTTACCAGCGCGGCCTGCACTACGCCATCGTCGACGAAGTGGACTCGATCCTGATCGACGAGGCGCGTACCCCGCTGATCATCTCCGGCCCGGCCGATGATTCGCCGGAGCTGTACATCCGCGTCAACCGCGTGGTGCCGCAGCTGGTCAAGCAGGAGACCGAGGAAGGCGAGGGCGATTTCTGGGTCGACGAGAAGGGCAAGCAGGTGCACCTGTCCGAAGCGGGCATGGAGCACGCCGAAGACCTGCTGCGCCAGGCCGGCATCATCGACGCCGACAACGACGGCGGCCTGTACGCCGCGCAGAACCTGACCGTGGTCCACCACCTCAACGCCGCCCTGCGCGCGCACGCGATCTACCAGCGCGACGTGGACTACATCGTGCGCGATGGCGAAGTGGTGATCGTCGACGAATTCACCGGTCGTACCCTGGCCGGCCGCCGCTGGTCCGACGGCCTGCACCAGGCGGTGGAAGCGAAGGAAGGCGTGCCGGTGCAGCGCGAGAACCAGACGCTGGCCAGCATCACCTTCCAGAACCTGTTCCGCATGTACAGGAAGCTGTCCGGCATGACCGGCACGGCCGACACGGAAGCCTACGAATTCCAGAGCATCTACGGCCTGGAAGTGGTGGTGATCCCGACCAACAAGCCCACCATCCGCAAGGACCACCCTGACCAGGTGTTCCTCAACCGCAAGGGCAAGTTCAACGCGGTGCTGGCCGACATCGAGGAATGCGCCAAGCGCGGCCAGCCGGTGCTGGTCGGCACCACCTCGATCGAAACCTCGGAAATGCTGTCCGAGCACCTGCGCAAGGCCGGCGTGCAGCACGAGGTGCTCAACGCCAAGCAGCACGACCGCGAGGCGACCATCGTCGCCAACGCCGGCCGCCCGGGTTCGGTGACCATTGCCACCAACATGGCCGGCCGCGGTACCGACATCGTGCTCGGCGGTTCGCTGGAAACGGAAATCCACGAGCTGGGCGAAGAGGCCAGCGCCGAGCAGAAGGCCGCGCTCAAGGCCGCATGGCAGGAGCGCCACGACGCGGTCAAGGCCGCCGGCGGCCTGCACATCGTCGGTACCGAGCGCCACGAATCGCGCCGCATCGACAACCAGCTGCGCGGCCGCTCCGGCCGCCAGGGCGATCCGGGGTCGTCCCGCTTCTACCTGTCGCTGGAAGACAATCTGATGCGCATCTTCGCCTCGGACTGGGTGCAGAAGGCGATGCGCCTGATGGGCATGAAGGAAGACGACGTCATCGAGGACCGCCTGGTCAGCCGCCAGATCGAGAAGGCGCAGCGCAAGGTCGAGGCGCACAACTTCGACATCCGCAAGAACCTGCTGGACTTCGACGACGTCAACAACGACCAGCGCAAGGTGATCTACGCCCAGCGCGACGAGCTGCTGGACGCCGAATCGGTCAAGGACAACATCGACGGTATCCGCGGCGACGTGATCTACGACCTGGTGATCCGCTTCGTGCCGCCGAACTCGGTGGACGAGCAGTGGGACCTGCCGGGCCTGCAGGCCACGCTGGAATCGGACCTGGGCGTGCAGATGGACCTGGTCGGGCTGTTCAAGCAGCACGAGGAACTGGACGCCGAGGGCATCGCCCAGGCCGTGGCCGACCACCTGGACCAGCACTTCGCGCAGAAGGAAGCCGCCGTTGGCGGCGAGACCATGCGCGCGCTGGAGAAGCACGTGATGCTGACCGTGCTGGACCAGAGCTGGAAGGAGCACCTGGCGCGCATGGACTACCTGCGCCAGGGCATCTACCTGCGCGGCTACGCGCAGAAGCAGCCCAAGCAGGAATACAAGAAGGAAGCCTTCGAGCTGTTCTCGGAGATGCTGGAGAACGTCAAGCGCGAAGTGATCCACCTGCTCGCGCGCGTGCGCATCCGCAGCGAAGAGGAAGTGGCGGCGATGGAGGCGCTGGAGCGCCAGCAGGCCGAAGCGCGCCTGCAGATGTCGCAGTTCCAGCACCAGGACAACGGCGGCTACGGCGCCGACGAGGAAGCGGCCGACGTGCAGGCCGCGCTCGCCGAGCCCAAGGTCGGCCGCAACGATCCGTGCCCCTGCGGCAGCGGCAAGAAGTACAAGCACTGCCACGGTCAACTCAACTGAAAGTCGAGTTGACCGTGGTGCGGCCTGCGTAGCGGGCCGCACACCCCACGTCCGCCATGCGGACCTGGGGTTCACGGCGTTACTTCCGATCCCCACGCCTTCGGCGCGCCCCCTTGCCAAGGGGGCTTTCCTCCAGACGAATTTCGATAGTCCCGGCCGATGGCCGTGACACGCCGTCGCTGTGGACTGTCATCCTGCGGCTTGCGCCGTACTGGCAAGGCAGAGTCATGGCATTGCGCGGCGGTACAGAGGCGCGTGGCGACGCGCCAACCTGGACTGGTGCCCAGATGCCGTTGCGGCGCCCCGTTCCTTGCTTGCCACACCTCGGTGTCTTTGGCGCATCCCCTGCCTCAGGGAGCGTCCTCCAGAGGCGATCCCGGTGGGTACCGACCATTGGTTGGTAGTGCCGTGCGTGCTCCGACTCACGGCATGAGCGTAGGTGCGGAGCTTGCCCGCATGGGCTTTTCCAATGAAGGCCCATGCCGGGAAAGCACGAGCGCAAACGATTGCGCGATCCCCCGGATTTTCGGCATTCTCGGCGCATGACCTCTCCCTTGCGTTCCATCCATGTCGTGGCCGCCGTCATCACCGACGCGCGTGGCCGCATCCTGCTCAACCGCCGGACCGGCAACAGCGACATGGCCGGGCTGTGGGAGTTCCCGGGGGGCAAGCGCGAGCCGGGGGAGACGTCCGAGCAGGCGCTGGTGCGCGAGCTGCGCGAGGAGCTCGGCATCGAGGCCGAGATCGGCGAGTGGGTGATGGAGGTACCGCAGCTGTATCCGGACAAGCGCCTGCGGCTGGAAGTGCGGCGGGTGCAGCGCTGGAAAGGGGCGGCGCGGGGGCGCGAGGGTCAGGCCATCACCTGGGTGACGCCCGACAGGCTCTGCCGTTATTCGATGCCGCCGGCGGACCTGCCGGTGGTGGCTGCGCTGCGCCAGGCCGACCGCTACCTGGTCACGCCGGAACCCTTGGCCGGCGCCGCCGCCTGGCTGGATGGGCTGCAGGCCGCGATCGACGGGGGCATCCGCCGCGTGCAGCTGCGCACGCCCCAGGCCGGCGACCGCGGGGGGCTGGCGCGCGACGCGGTGGACCGCGTCGGCCGCCACGCCGAGCTGCTGCTCAACCGCGATATCGCGCTGGCGGCGGAACTGGGCGTGGGCGTGCACCTGGGTAGCGAGCAACTGCTGCAGCTGGAGCGCCGCCCGATGCCCGAAAGCGTGCTGGTCGGCGCTTCCTGCCACGATCTGCCGCAACTGCAGGCCGCGCAGCGCCTGGGCTGCGATTTCGCGGTGCTCGGGCCGGTGCAGGCCACCGCCAGCCATCCCGGCGCGACGCCGCTGGGATGGGATGCATTCGAACGCCTGCGCGAGCAGGTGTCGTTGCCGATCTACGCCATCGGCGGCCTGGCCGCGGTGGACATCGGTACCGCGCGCCGGCATGGCGCGCTGGGCGTGGCCGCGATCCGTGCGCTGTGGCCCCAGTCGCCTACAGGCTGATCCAGAAGCAGTTGTACTGCCGGCGCAGCTTCAGCAGCGTGCGCGAGGGCGTGCCGCTGCGGCCCAGCGATTGTTCCAGCCGCAGCGCGACCGGGCGTGGCGGCGTGGCCGGCATGTTGGTGATCAGGATCGGGCCATTGCCGGCCTCCGCGCCGGTATCGTCCGCCGGCTCCAGCTCCGGGTCGCGCGGGAACACCGGCGCGATGTCGACCAGCGGGCGCTGCACGATCGCATCCAGCCGGTCCATCACCCGCGTGGCCTCGGCGCTGGACAGCCCGCTCCAGGAATAGATGCCGGACAGGCGGTTGGCGTCGCGCGCATCCACCGCCGAGCGGATCTGCGCCACCACCTCACTGAGCCGGCGTGCGCAGGTGTCGCGGTACAGGCCGCTGCCGCCGGCGGCGCGTGCCTCGGGCAGCAGGCGCGCATGCGCGCCCATGGCCTCGCAGGACTTGTCGCCGTACACCGTCCGGCCCTGCGCATCGGTGCAGCGGTTGACCTGCTGCGCATGCGCGGCGCCGGCCCACAGGGCGGTGGAGAGGAGGAGAAGCGGCAGGCATCGCATCGGCCAAGCCTAACCGGTGGAGCGCATATTGGTGCGAGAAGGCACTTGTGCGGATCCTTCCGCAACTGCCCACGTATCCATGTGCGTGCGCAGGCCCATCGCGCGCGACGGTGCGCGCCTGCATGCGCCGCGATCAGCCGCGGCCGATCCGCTGCAGCACCGCGCTGGTCGGCTTGGCCAGGTTGAGCGTGTAGAAGTGCAGCGACGGCGCGCCGCCGGCGATCAGCCGCTCGCACAGGGCCGCCACCACGTCGGCGCCGAACGCGCGCACCGACTCGGCGTCGTCGCCATAGGCCTGCATGCGTTTGGCGATCCAGCGCGGGATCTCCGCGCCGCACTGTTCGGAGAAGCGGCGCAGCTGGCTGAAGTTGGAGATCGGCATCACCCCGGGGATGATCGGCACGTCCACGCCCAGCCTGCGCGTGGCATCGACGAAATGGAAGTAGGCGTCGGCGTTGTAGAAGTACTGGGTGATGGCCGCGTCGGCGCCGGCATCGATCTTGGCCTTGAAATGGCGCAGGTCGGCCAGCGCGTCGCTGGCCTGCGGGTGCGTCTCCGGGTAGGCGCCGACTTCGATGCGGAAGGCGTCGCCGTGTTCGGCGCGGATGAAAGCGATCAGCTCCGAGGCGTAGCGCAGGTCGCCGGGAAAGCCCATGCCCGAGGGCAGGTCGCCGCGCAGGGCGACGATGCGCTGTACGCCGATGGCGCGGTACAGCTTGAGCAGTTCGCGGATTTCCTCGCGGGTGCCGCCCACGCAGGACAGGTGCGGCGCGGCCTGCAGGCCATGGTGCTGGTTGAGGTGGCGCACCGTCTCGGAGGTGTAGCTCAGGGTCGAGCCACCGGCGCCGAAGGTACAGGACACGTACTCGGGCGCATGCGCCTTGAGCCTGCTCGCGGTGCGGTCCAGCTGCGCGCGCTGGTCATCGGTCTTGGGCGGATAGAACTCGAAGCTGAGCGCGGTCATGGCGGGCCGTGGGATGGGTTCGGTCCGGATTATATCTCTCCATCAAGATGGATGTGCAATTGTTTCGGCTGTGACCGGGCGTCGACCATGCGCGGCGCCTTCAATGCGCCTGCCGCGCCGCCCGCTGCGGCAGCAGGGCGATGCAGGCGACGATCGCCACCAGCAGCACCAGCGAGGCGGTGTAGCGGCTCAGCGCCAGCCCGCCGTGGTCGAGCGGCTTGTCGAGGAAATCGCCGACCACCGCGCCCAGCGGCCGGGTGAGGATGAAGGCCGCCCAGAACAGCAGGGTCTTCGACAACCGGGTGCTGAAGTGCAGCGCCGCGACCAGCGCCAGCAGGCCGCCGAACAGGACAATGCCGCCGCCATAGCCCAGGCCCTGGGTATCGGCTGCCCAGTCGCCCAGCGCGGTGCCCAGGGTCTGCGAGAAGGTGATGGTCAACCAGTAGAACAGCTCGCTGCGGCGCGAAGTGATGTCGGCCACCGAGACCGTGCCGGTGCTGCGCTGCCAGCAGAACAGCGTACCCAGCAGCAGCGCCAGCAGCAGGCTGGTGCCGCCGCTGTAGCCGATGCCCAGCGAGCGGTCCACGTAGTCGGCCAGGGTGGTGCCGACCGTGGTGCTGGCGATGATCGCCGCCCAGTACAGCCAGGGACGGAAGCCGCTGGCGCGGATCTGCGCCGCCACGGCGACGGCGAACACGGCGGCGAACAGCAGGGTGCCGACCAGGTAGCCCAGGTCCATCGACATGGTGACCGCATCGCCGCCGACCTCGCCGAGCGTGGTGGCGAGGATCTTGGTGATCCAGAAGGCGAGGGTGACTTCGGGAACCTTGCTGTCGCGCAGGGTGGCGCTGAGGGTCATGGCGGTGATCCGATCCGGGAGGGGCGCCGCCACGATGCGGAGCCGCTGGTCGGAGGCATGTCGGAAACGCGTCCCCGCCCGGCAGTGGTGCACCATCCGCTGGATCGCCGTTCAGCCGGCGGCTGCGCGCACCACGGCGCTTACAGCGCCTTGTCGTCGAACAGCGCCACCCGGCAACGTGTGGCCCGATCGGCCAGGTAGCGCTGCACGTTGGGGCCGAAGGCGATGCCCTTGACGATGGTCAGCGAGCGCAGCGCCGGGAACAGGCGGAAATCGCTGGCGTCGAGCGCATCCGCAGGGCCGGCAGCCAGCAGCGTTTCCAGTTCGTCCAGCTGCGGCTGCAGCCGGGCGAGCAGATCCGCGGTGCCGTCCCACAACACCTGCAGGTCGCCGAAGGCGGTGGTCTCGCGCGCGACGAAGGCGGCACGCGCCGCATCGGTGGCCAGTTCGCGGAAGTCGGCGCGGGTGAAGCGCGGCACGCACAGGCGCAGCATCAGCGGCCAGACGCGCTCGACCCAGGCGTCGATGGCGGCGTTGCTGCCGGCGCCGATGAGCGTCGGCGCGGAGGCCTGGTCCAGGTAATGCACGATGTCCATGCTCTCGGGCATGAAGCTGCCGTCGTCCCTGCGCAGGATCGGCACGACCTTGCGGCCGACCATGCGGGTGGGCGTCTCCGCGTCGCCTTCCATGATGATGCCGATGGCCACGTCAAGCTGCTTGAGGCCGATGATCATCTGCGGCCGGCAACAGAACGGGCAGTGTTCGTAGATGAAAAGTTCCATGCAGTGCGGCCATGCGGAAGGTGGCGCATCATCGCGTCGCCACGGAAGGCCGGCAACCACGGCGGCGCAACGAAACGTGGCGGAAAATGCGGCTTGACGCATCCCTGCCACGGTGCCTTCACGCCCCCGCGTGCCATAGGTTGGGCTGACAGCCGGATCCCGTGCCGTCACCCTCGTTCCCGTGCCGACCGCCGGCACGCTCTCTGCCGGAGCCAGCATGAATCCTCCCAGCGCCATCCGCCGCGACGTCGGCCCCATCGCCCTGATGCTGACCGGGCTGGGCTCCATCATCGGTTCGGGCTGGCTGTTCGGCGCCTGGCGCGCGGCCGGCCTGGCCGGACCCGGGGCGATCTGGGCCTGGGTGCTGGGAGCGGCCATCATCCTCACCATCGCCCTGACCTATGCCGAGCTGGGCGCGATGTTTCCCGAATCCGGCGGCATGGTGCGCTACAGCCACTATTCGCACGGCTCGCTGGTGGGCTTCATCGCCGCCTGGGCCAACTGGATCGCGATCGTCTCGGTGATTCCGGTGGAAGCCGAGGCTTCGGTGCAGTACATGGCCTCGTGGCCATGGCAGTGGGCGCAGGACCTGTACGTGCAGGCGCCGGGCGGCCATGGCGAGCTGACCGCACCGGGGCTGGGCATCTCCGCCCTGCTGGTGGTGGTGTACTTCCTGGTCAACTACTGGAGCGTGAAACTGTTCGCGCGCTCCAACAGCACCATCACCGTGTTCAAGCTGGTGGTGCCGGCGCTGACCGCAGTGGCGCTGATCGCCAGCGGCTTCCATGCGCAGAACTTCTCGGTGGGCCTGCATGGCGCCGGCAGCCCGGTGCTCGACTTCTCCGCGATCCTCACCGCGATCGCCACCGCCGGCATCGTCTTCAGCTTCAACGGTTTCCAGAGCCCGGTGAACCTCGCTGGCGAGGCCCGCAACCCCGGGCGCAGCATCCCGCTGGCGGTGGTTGGCTCGATCCTGCTGGCGACGGTGATCTACGTGCTGCTGCAGGTGGCCTACCTGGGTGCGGTGCCGCCGCACATGCTGGAACAGGCTGGCTGGCACGGCATCGATTTCCGCTCGCCATTCGCGCAATTGGCGATCATCGTCAACCTGCACTGGCTGGCGATGCTGCTCTACGTCGATGCCTTCGTCAGCCCCAGCGGTACCGGCATGACCTATACCGCCACCACCGCGCGCATGATCTACGGCATGCAGCGCAACGGCACCGCGCCGGACATCCTCGGCCGCGTGCACGCGCACTGGGGCGTGCCGCGTCCGGCGATGTGGCTGAACCTGGCGGTGTCGTTCCTGTTCCTGTTCTTCTTCCGCGGCTGGGGCACGCTGGCGGCGGTGATCTCGGTGGCAACGGTGATCTCGTACATGACCGGCCCGGTCAGCGCGATGTCGCTGCGCCGCACCGCGCCCGGCCTGCATCGGCCACTGCGGGTGAAGGCGCTGCCGCTGCTGGCCGGCGCCGCCTTCGTGATGGCCACCGAACTGCTCTATTGGGCGCGCTGGCCGCTTACCGGCCAGATCATCCTGCTGATGCTGGTCGCGCTGCCGATCTATTTCTACTACCAGGCCAGATCCGGCTGGCATGATTTCGGCCGCCAGTTGAAAGGTGCGTGGTGGCTGGTCTGCTACCTGCCGACGCTGGCGCTGGTGTCGTGGCTGGGCAGCAGCACCTTCGGCGGCCGCGGCTACCTGGGCTACGGCTGGGATCTGGTGGTGGTGGCGGCGCTCGGCATCGCGTTCTACGTGTGGGGCGTGCAGGCGGGCTGGCGCACGCCATCGGTGGAGCAGGCCGAACGCATTCCGCATCCGGAGCAGGCGCAGGCCTGAGGCCGGCGTGCGCCGGCATGGCGCGATGGCCGACAATGGCCGGGTTTTCCGAACGACCCGGCCATGTCCATCTTCCTCACGCCCTTTGCCCGCACCCGCCTGTTCCCGCGCACGCCGCGCCCGAACACGATCCGCGACTGCACGCCCGAGCAGTTCGAGCGCCACCTCAACGAGAACGCACCGCTGCAGGTGCTCGACGGCTACGCGCCATTCTGCAAGCTGCATGTGCATCGCAACTGGACGTCCACCCGTTGCCTGACCGTGCCGGTCACCGACGGCAACCGCCACCTGCTGCGTTCGGCCTACGAGGCGCGCACGCGCGAGGAACTGCCGGTGCTGGTGCGCTGGTTCGAAGGCGTGGAGCCGCCGGCAGCCGATTACCTGGTCGTCATCCTCTACAGCCGCGAGCAGTTGGCCAGGGAGGGCTCGCCCATCGACGCCGACTGGGGCGTGGTCGGCTGCCTGTACACCGCCGAGCCGGCGGAAATCCCGATGGCGCCGATCACCATGATGCGCAACGCGCTCGGCGTGGAGGAAGGCGGCTCGGGCGTGCCCATCGACCGTGATGCCTACCGGCGTGCGGTGGAGTTCTGGGAAGCGAACGCGAACTGGCGGTAAGCGCGATCAGCCTTCCTGCCGATAGTCGATGGCCAGGCGCAGCATGTCCCGGTGCTGGATGCCGTCCTCGATGATCGCTTCGTCGTAGTTGCGCTGGAAGAAATCGCGGTCGACCTGGAATACACGCAAGCCGTGCCGCTGGTAGAACGCGAGCTGGTAGCCGAAGGCGCCGGTGCCGACTTCCAGCCGCGCCGCGCCTTCGCGCCGGTAGGTATCGATCACGTGGGCCAGCAGCCGCGCGCCGACGCCGCGCTGCTGCCGCGCCGGATCGACGGCGATGTTCATCAGCTCATGGCTGCCCTGCACGCGCGGCACCACCGCGCAGACGCCGGTGATGCTGCCGTCCACCAGGGCGGCGAAGCAGCGCGAGGCGGGAAGATAGGCGCGTACCTTGCGCTCCGAGGGATCGGCCAACAGGAGCAGCGCCAGTGGCGCTTCGGCCGGCGGTATTTCGTGGATCGATGTGGACATGCGTCGTGGGCTTCCTGCGGCCGATTCCGATTGGCGGGCGAGCGGGCACTGGACGGATCAGTGCTCGCCGTCGCCGGAAGCGGGCGCCGCCGGATACATGCGCTCGATCGCCATGGTTTCCAGCGCGGTATAGATGGTGTCGTGGCGCAGGTCCGGGCGCGGCATGGCCTGCCAATGCAGATCGGGCAGGGCGGCGCGCTTCACCGTGTCCGACAGCGCTTGCGCGTGCGGGCCGATGTTGTCCTCGTCGCCCCAGGCCAGCAGCATGCGGCCCTTCAGCCCGGGCATGCCCCGCAGCCGTTCGCCGGCGCCGCGGGTGAGCATCGCATCGTTCCACCACAGGCTCGGGCTGAAGGCGATCCAGGTGTCGAACAGCGCCGGCTGCTCGAACAGGGTTTCGACGATGAACAGCCCGGCCAGCGATTCGCCGATGATGCCGCGCGACTCCGTGGTGCGGTAACGGCGCTCGATCTCGGGAACCAGTTCCTCGGCGATGAAGGCGCGGAACGCGGCCGAGCCGCCGACCACCGGCGCGATGCGGCGGTCGCTGTCCACGCCGGTCGGACCGGTCATGTCGCGACGGCGCTGGGTGTTCTCGATGCCGACCACCAGCAGCGGCGCGATCCGGCCGGCGAGGATGCCGGCATCGACCGTTGCGGCCACGTGCGGGAAATCCTCGGCGACGCCGCCATCGGGCATGTACAGCACCGGATGCGCTGGCGCCGCGTCGGCCGGCGGCAGGTAGACGTTGATGGTGCGTGCTTCCTGCAGCCGCTGCGACTGGATGACGAAGCTGTCGTGCGCGGGTGTCGCCGGCTGCGCGCGGGCGGTGCCGGACAGGGTCGCAAGCAGCAGGGCCGCGATTGTCGGAAGCATTGGTTTCATCGTGGTCTTCAGGATCGAACCGGGACAGGGGTGCGCAGCGTAGCAAGCGCGCATGCGGCGAACGAGAGCCGGGTTCCGATCCTGGTCCTGTTCCCGCGGAGGAAACGCGACGGGCGCCTCACGGCGCCCGTCGTCGTGCTTCATGCAGTGACCAGCAGGCCGATCAGTAGCGGTAGTGCTCCGGCTTGAACGGGCCTTCCACAGGCACGCCGAGGTAGTCGGCCTGTTCCTGGGTCAGGGTGGTCAGCTTCACGCCGATCTTCTCCAGGTGCAGGCGCGCCACTTCCTCGTCCAGCTTCTTCGGCAGGCGGTAGACGTCGGCCTTGTAGCTGTCCTTGTTGGCCCACAGGTCGATCTGCGCCAGGGTCTGGTTGGCAAAACTGTTCGACATCACGAAACTCGGGTGGCCGGTGGCGCAGCCCAGGTTGACCAGGCGGCCCTCGGCCAGCAGGAAGATCGCGTTCCCGTTCGGGAACACGTACTTGTCCACCTGCGGCTTGATGTTGATGTGCTGCACGCCCGGGAACTTCACCAGCGCATCGACCTGGATCTCGTTGTCGAAGTGGCCGATGTTGCAGACGATGGCTTGGTCCTTCATCGCGCTCAGGTGCTCGATGCGGATGATGTCCTTGTTGCCGGTGGTGGTGACGTAGATGTCGCCACGGCCCAGGGTGGACTCGATGGTGTTGACCTCGAAGCCTTCCATCGCCGCCTGCAGCGCGCAGATCGGGTCGATCTCGGTGACGATGACGCGCGCGCCGTAGGCGCGCAGCGAGTGGGCCGAGCCCTTGCCGACGTCACCGTAGCCGCAGACCACGGCGACCTTGCCGGCCAGCATCACGTCCATGGCGCGCTTCAGGCCATCGGCCAGCGACTCGCGGCAGCCGTACAGGTTGTCGAATTTGCTCTTGGTGACCGAGTCGTTGACGTTGATCGCCGGCACCAGCAGGGTGCCGGCTTCGGCCAGCTGGTACAGGCGGTGCACGCCGGTGGTGGTTTCCTCGGAGACGCCCTTCCAGTCCTTGACCACGCGGGTCCAGTAACCCGGGCGCTCGGCGTGCACGCGCTTGAGCAGGTTCTTGATGACCTGCTCCTCGTGCGAGCCCGACGCGCTGTTCACCCAGTCGCTGCCGTTTTCCAGCTCGTAGCCCTTGTGGATCAGCAGGGTGACGTCGCCGCCGTCGTCGACCACCAGTTCCGGGCCGAGCAGGGTGCCGTCGGCGGCCTTGAAGGTCAGCGCTTCCAGCGTGCAGTCCCAGTATTCCTCAAGGGTCTCGCCCTTCCATGCGAACACCGGGGTGCCGGTGGCGGCGATGGCGGCGGCGGCCTGGTCCTGGGTGGAGAAGATGTTGCACGAGGCCCAGCGCACGTCGCCGCCGATGTCCTTCAGCGTCTCGATCAGTACCGCGGTCTGGATGGTCATGTGCAGCGAGCCGGTCACGCGCACGCCCTTGAGCGGCTTGGCCGCGGCGTACTTGCGGCGGATCGACATCAGGCCGGGCATCTCGTGCTCGGCGATGTCCAGTTCCTTGCGGCCCCAGTCGGCCAGCGTGATGTCGCGGATCTTGTAGTCGCCTTCGGTGGAGAAGGTCTTGGCAACAGCGTTCATGTAGAGCTCCGGTGTGGTGCGAGCAGGCTCGCGTTCGCCGGGCGCCGTTGTTGCATGCGATGCCGTCCGAGCCTGGCCGCCGTGCCGGTCCAGCCCTTGCGGGGGACTTCGCATGGCGGTCGCAGCGCCCCTCGGACGGGCCGGCGATTATATCGCGGGGCGGTCTGGCCCAACCAAAGGCAGGGGAGCCGGGCGCCGGAGCTTGTTAACGTGGGCCGTTGATTCAGCCACGAGGATTGCCATGACGATGTTCGCTTCCCGCCCCGCCCGACGGGCTTCCGCGGCGCTGGTGCTGTGCGCCGGCCTGCTGCTGGCGGTGCCGCCGCTGCTGGCGGCCGCCCCGGCCGCCAACGCCCCCGCCGGCGATGCGCAGGGCTACCGCCTGCCGTCGGCGGCGCTGCAGGCGGTAGTGGACGCCCCGCGCGCGCCCAGCCTGCGCCTGTCGCCGCGCCGCGACCTGGCGGCGATGCTGCAGACCCCGCCGCTGCCGTCCATCGCCCAGGTGGCGCAGCCGGAGCTGAAACTGGCCGGCCTGCGCATCAGCCCGAAGACCTTTTCCGACAGCCGCTTTTCCTTCGGCAGCAGGCTGTGGCTGGTTTCCACCGTGGATGGCGCGCAGCGCCAGATCAGCGGCCTGCCGCAGCCGCTGTCGGTGGCCTCGCTGGCCTGGTCGCCGGACCAGAAGTACCTGGCCTTCAACCAGGTGGACCCGGCCAGCGGCAGCAACGAGCTGTGGCTGGTGGACGTGGCCGCCGGCAGCGCGCACCGCGTGGCCGAACGGCTGAACTCCGTGGCCGGCAATGGCTACGCCTGGTTGCCGGGCGGCGATGCGCTGCTGGTGATGCAGCGCCCGGCCGGGCAGGGAGCCGCGCCGGTGGGCGACGGCATCCCGACCGGTCCGGCGGTGCAGCAGACCGAGGCGGGCAAGGGCGTGCGCTCGGTGCGCACCTACCAGGACCTGCTGAAGAACGAACATGACGCGCGCCTGTTCGAGTACTACCTGCAGGCGCAGCCGGTGCGGGTGGCGATCAACGGGCAGAGCAAGCCGCTGGGCATGGCCGGCTTCTACCTGGGGCTGTCGTCCTCGCCGGACGGCAATTACCTGCTCAGCCAGCGCGTGGAGCGGCCGTTCTCCTATGCCGTGCCGGTGAGCAGCTTCCCGCGCCGCATCGAGGTGCTGGACGCGCAGGGCAGGGTCGCGCACACGGTGGCGAAGCTGCCGCTGGTCGAAGGCCTGCCGACCGGCAACGACGCGGTACCGACCGGCGTGCGTTCGATCTCCTGGCGCGCCGACGCGCCAGCCACCCTGGTCTGGGCCGAGGCCCAGGACGGTGGTGATCCGGCGCGCGAGGCGACGATCCGCGACGCGGTGCTGGTGCAGGCCGCGCCGTTCGACAAGCCGCCGATGACGCTGGCGCGGCTGGGCTCGCGCTACGCCGGCATCACCTGGGGCCGTGGCGATGTCGCCCTGCTGGGCGAATACTGGTGGAAGACCCGCCAGGTGAAGGAATGGAAGATCGCCCCGGACCAGCCGGAGCAGGCGCCGCAGCTGCTGTCCGAGCGTTCGGAAGACGACCGCTACGCCGACCCCGGCGAGCCGCTGCTGCAAGTCGACGACGCGGGCCGTGCGCGCCTGCAGTTCACCGCCGACGGCCATGGTTTCTATCGCATCGGCGATGGCGCTTCGCCGGAAGGCGACCGCCCGTTCCTCGACCGCGTCGATCTGGACAGCGGCAAAAGCGAGCGCCTGTTCCATTCGCAGGCGCCGTACTACGAAGCGCCGGTGGCAGTGATCGATGGCGCCGCGCCGCGCGTGCTGTACAACCGCGAGTCCAACGACGAGCCGTCCAACCTGTACGCGCGCGCGCTCGGCGGCGAAGCGGCGCCGGTCGCCCTGACCCGCAACGCGCATCCGCTGCCGCAGCTGCGCGGGGTGAGGAAGGAGCAGATCCGCTACAAGCGCAACGACGGCGTCGAACTCACCGCCGACCTGTTGCTGCCGCCCGGCTACGACCCGAAGAAGGACGGCCCGCGCCCGGTGCTGATGTGGGCTTACCCGGCCGAGTTCAAATCCGCCGCCGACGCCAGCCAGGTCAGCGGTTCGCCGCATCGTTTCAACGCGATCAGCTACTGGGGCCCGCAGGCCTTCCTGGCCAAGGGCTACGTGGTGCTCAACAACCCGACCATGCCGATCGTCGGCGAAGGCGATGCCGAACCCAACGACACCTATGTGCAGCAGCTGGTGGCCAGCGCGCAGGCGGCGGTGGACGAGGTAGTGCGCCGTGGCGTGGCCGACCGCGGGCGCATTGCCGTCGGCGGGCATTCCTACGGTGCGTTCATGACCGCCAACCTGCTCGCGCACACGCGCCTGTTCAAGGCGGGCATCGCCCGCTCTGGCGCCTACAACCGCACGCTGACCCCGTTCGGCTTCCAGGCCGAGGAGCGCAATTACTGGCAGGCGCAGGACATCTATTTGAAGATGTCGCCGTTCAACTATGCCGGCGACATCAAGGACGCGATCCTGTTCATCCATGGCGTGGACGACAACAACTCCGGCACGTTCCCGATGCAGAGCGAGCGAATGTTCGCCGCGGTCAAGGGCCTGGGCGGCAATGCGCGGCTGGTGATGCTGCCCAACGAATCGCACGCCTACCGCGCGCGCGAATCGATCATGACCATGCTCGCCGAGAGCGAGGACTGGCTGGACCGCTGGCTGGCGGCCCCGGCGAAGGACGGCAAGCGGTAGTACCGGCACGCGCCATCGCTGCGCGCTTTCGCCCCACGGTTTGCGGCGCAAACCGTGGGGCCTGCCATGCTCCCGCCTTTGGTGCCTCCTCTGACTCAAGGCTTGCGATATTCCTTGTAGGCGTGCATCTGTAGGAGCGCACTTCAGTGCGCGATGGCGCTTTCCCGGTGAAGCCTCATCGCGCACTGAAGTGCGCTCCTGCAGTGCGTTCCTGCAAATGCGCTCCTGAAACATCGCCGGGATCGCACGTCACGACATGTCCATCGCGGGGCGTTCGCATCCCCATCTGCATGTCTGCAAAGACAGCCACTGGACAACATGCAGATGCAACCATTTTCCCTGTTGGTGCACTGCAAAAATCGCGGGATTTTTCGGTTAGGCTTGGGGCGTTTCCGCTCTTCAGGTCCCGCTTCCCGGATGAACGAGTACCGCAGCAGCGTCGTCTTCGCCACGCCCGATCTGCCCCTGCGCGACGATGTCCGTCGCCTCGGCGCGATGGTCGGCGATCTTCTTTCCGAACAGGTTTCGCCCGCGTTCCTCGATGAAGTGGAGGACGTGCGCACCGCAGCGATCGCGCGCCGCGAGAGCCAGGCGCCGCTGGCCACGCTCAGCGCGCAATTGGCCGGGCGTACGCCGCGCCAGGCCGAGGCGCTGGTGCGTGCGTTCAGCACCTATTTCCAGGTGGTGAATATCGCCGAGCGCGTGCACCGCATCCGCCGCCGCCGCGATTACCAGCGTGCCGGCACCAAACGCCCGCAGCCCGAGGGCCTGCAGGACGCGCTGCAGCAGCTCAAGGCGCAGGGCGTGACGCTGGAAGAACTGATGCAGTGGCTGCCGCGCATCGATATCGAACCGGTGTTCACCGCCCATCCCACCGAGGCCGTGCGCCGCGCGCTGCTGGAAAAAGAACAGCTGATGGTGGCCAGCCTGGTGGACAACCTCGACGGCCAGCGCACACCGGGCGAACAGGCCGCCGACACCGCGCGCCTGCGCATGGCGCTCACCGCGTCGTGGCAGACCGCCGATTCCTCGCCGGTGCGGCCGAGCGTGGAGGACGAGCGCGAGCACGTCGGCTTCTATCTCACCCGCGTGCTGTACCGGGTGATGCCGGTGTTCTACGAATCGCTGGAACAGGCGCTGCTCGACACCTGGGGGCGCACGCTGCCGCTGCCGCGGCTGGTGCGCTTCGGTACCTGGGTGGGCGGCGACATGGACGGCAACCCCAACGTCGATGCAACCACCATCGCCGCCACCTTGAACGCGCAGCGCGATGCAGTGCTGGAGCTGTACCAGAAGGACCTGCTCAAGCTCGCCAGCCTGCTCAGCCAGTCCACCGAACAGGTGGCGGTGAGCGACGCGGTGCGCGCGCGGGTGGAGGAATACCGCGCACTGCTGCCGCAGGTGCGCTCGCGGCCGCGCCACGCCGACATGCCCTACCGCCTGCTCAACGACCGCATGCGCGCGCGCCTGCAGGCCACGCTCGACGACGCGCCGGGCGCGTACGCCTCGCCGGAGGAGCTGATCGGCGACATCCAGCTGATCCTCGACAGCCTGGATGCCAACAAGGGCCGCCATGCCGGCTGGTTCTCGGTGCGCCGCCTGTTGTGGCGCGTGCGCACCTTCGGCTTCCACCTGGCGCGGCTGGACGTGCGCCAGGAATCGAGCGTGCACGCGCGCGCCCTGGCCGAGGTGCTGGGCGGGCAGGACGCCTTCGATGCGCTGGACGGCGCGGCGCGCGCGCGGCTGCTGTCGCCTTATGCCGCAGGCGGGGCCGCGCTGCCGCGTGGCGACGACGAGACCGGGCAGCGCCTGGACAAGGTGTTCGCGGCACTGGCCGACGCGCACCGCCGCCACGGCGCCGACGCGCTGGGCAACTACATCATCTCGATGGCGCACGACCGTGGCGACGTGCTCGCGGTACTGGCACTGGCGCGGCGCGGCGGCCTGGTCGCCGACGGCAATGTGCCGCTGGACATCGCGCCGCTGTTCGAGACGGTGGACGACCTGCATCGCGGCACAGCGACCCTGCGCGATCTGCTCGCCGATCCCGTGTATCGCACGCACCTGCGCGCGCGCGGCGACGTGCAGATGGTGATGCTCGGTTATTCGGACAGCGGCAAGGACGGCGGCATCGCCGCCTCGCGCTGGGGCCTGCAGCAGGCGCAGGTGGAGCTGCTTGCGGCCGCTGCCGAATACGGCGTGCGTCTGACCTTCTTCCACGGCCGCGGCGGTTCGCTCAGCCGTGGCGGCACCAAGACCACGCATGCGGTCGATGCCTCGCCGCGCGGCAGCATCGATGGCCGCCTGCGCGTGACCGAACAGGGCGAGGTGATCCACCGCAAGTACGGCATCCGTGCGCTGGCGCTGCGTTCGCTGGAACAGGAAGCCGGCGCGGTGCTGCGTGCCAGCCTGCGCCCGCGCGCACCGGAGCCGCGCGAACAACAGTGGACGCCGGTGATGGACATCGTCGCGGCGGAGAGCTCGCGCCGCTACCGCGCCTTCGTCGGCGACGCCCGGTTCATGGACTACTTCCGCAATGCCACCCCGATCGATGTGATCGAGCGCATGACCCTGGGCTCGCGGCCGTCGCGCCGGCTCGGCCAGGACGCGGCGCTGTCCAACCTGCGCGCGATCCCGTGGGTGTTCGCCTGGAGCCAGGCGCGGGCGGTGATCCCCGGCTGGTTCGGCGTGGGCAGCGGCCTGCAGGCTGCTGCCGATGCCGGCAATGAAGAGCTGCTGCGCGAAATGGCGCACGACTGGCCGTTCTTCGCCACTTTCCTCGATGACATGGCGATGGTGCTGAGCAAGGGCGACATCCACATCGCCGAGCAGTTCTCGCGCATGGCCGGGCCGCTGCACGAACGGTTCTTTCCGCTGATCCGCGAAGAGCTGGCGCTGACCGCGCACTGGGTCAAGCGCCTGAGCGGGCAGCAGGAGCTGCTGGAGCACGATCCGCGGCTGGCGCTGTCCATCCGCCTGCGCAACCCCTACATCGATCCGATCAGCACGCTGCAGGTGGACCTGCTGCAACGCTGGCGGGAAAGCGGCCGCGAGGACGAGGCGCTGCTGCGCGCGCTGGTGGCCTGCGTGAACGGCGTGTCGCAAGGCGTGCAGAATACCGGCTGACGGCGACACGCCGGACGGGGTGGGGACGATGCGGGAAGGGGAAGGCAACCGGGGCGGCGCGGCGCGTTACCACCGGATCAAACAGATCGTGCTGCAGGCGCTGGACCTGCGGGGGAGCGCCCGCGAGGACCTGATCGCCCGCGAGGCGGCGGGCGACGCGGCGATGGCCGACGAGCTGCGGGCGCTGCTTGCCGGCATGGAGGCCGACCAGACGCTGGTGGTGTCGTTGCGCTCGCCGGGGCTGCCGGCGCCCGACGCCGGGCAGGACCTGAGCGGCCAGGAGGCCTCGGCCGACGCCGCACGTGACTACCGCCTGCTGCAGCGCCTGGGCGCCGGTGGCATGGGCGTGGTCTACCTGGCCGAACGCAGCCACGGCGGCTTCGTGCAGAAGGTCGCGCTGAAGCTGCTCAACCCGGTGGCCGAGGCCTCGCCGGAACTGCGCGAACGCTTCGCCCGCGAGCGCGAGCTGCTGGCGCGGCTGGACCACCCGGGCATCGCGCGCCTGCTCGACGGCGGCATCCTCGCCGACGGCCGTCCGTTCCTGGCGATGGAATACGTCGAAGGCGAACGGGTGGATGTCCATGCCGCGCGCCTGCCGCTGGACGAGCGCATCGCGCTGTTCGTCGGGATCTGCGAGGCAGTGGCCGAGGCGCATCGCTGCCTGGTCATCCACCGCGACCTCAAGCCGGCCAACATCCTGGTCGACGCGCGCGGCCAGCCGCGGCTGCTGGATTTCGGCATTGCCCGCCTGATCGACGAGGACAGCGCGGCGGCCGGCGACACCCGCACCGGCCAGCATGCCCTCACCCTGGCCTATGCCAGCCCCGAGCAGCTCGCCTGCCAGCCGCTGACCACCGCCACCGACGTCTATTCGCTGGGCGCGGTGCTGTACCAGCTGGTCTGCGGGCAGCTGCCGTTCGCCGATATCGACAATCCGGCCGGCCTGTACAACGCCATCGCCAATACCGACGTGCCACCGCCCAGCCGGCGGCTGCGGCGCGATGGCGAACCGCGCGCGCAGGGCCGCGCCGTGCCGGCCGACATCGACGCGATCGTGCTCAAGGCGCTGCGCAAGGAACCGGACCGGCGCTACGCCTCGGTCGCGGCGCTGGCCGAGGACCTGCGCCGCTACTTGGCCCATCGCCCGGTCAGCGCGCGGGCCGGCGAACGCGGCTATCGCGCGCGGCGCTTCCTGCGCCGCAACGCCTGGCCGCTGGCCGCCGCCGCGCTGGTGCTGCTGTCGGTGCTGGGCGGCCTGCTGGCCTCGGTGCTGGCGCTGCGCGAGGCGCGGACGCAGCAGGCGCTGGCCGAGAAGCGCGGCCACGACCTGCAGCGGCTCACCGACTTCCAGCAGGCGATGCTGGAGAGCGTGGACATCGATGCGATGGGCCATGCCATGACCGATACCCAGCAGCGCAAGGTGCTGGAAGTGCTGGAGAGGCAGGGAACCGGTCAGCCGCTGGACGTGCGCCTGCGCCAGGCCTTCGCCCAGGTCGGTGCGCCGAGCATCGCCCGCGACGCGCTCGACCAGCAGATCGTCACGCACGCGCTGGTGCGGCTGGACAGCGATTTCGCCGATGCACCGCTGCTGGCGGCCGACATGCGGCAGTCGCTGGCGCGGGTGCTGATCGCCATCGGCCACTATCCGCACGCCGCCGACGAATTGCGGAGGGTGCTGCAGGTGCGCGAGACGGCGCTGCCGGCCAGCGACGCGCGCATCGTGTCCGCGCGCATCGACCTGGGGCAGGCGTTGTCGCTGCAGGGTGAGCTGGAGCCCGCGGCGGACGCCTACGGCCAGGCGCTGGCGGCGACGCGCGCTTTGCCGGCACTGGACCCGCAGCGCCGCGCCGCCGAGGCCGGTGCGGCGCGGGTGCAGGCGGCGCGCGGCGAACTGCAGGCGGCATTGGTCCGCCAGTCCGCGCTGCGCAAGGCGTGGATGGCGGCCCTGCCCGCCGATGACGAAGCCCTGCTGCTGCTGCGCGGCGATTACGCGCACACGCTGGACAAGCTTGGACAGCGCGACGAAGGCAGCGCCGAGATGGATGCGCTGCTGCCGCTGTACCGCGCCCGCTTCGGCCCGGAGTCCAACCGTACGCTGGCGGCCATGGACACGCTGGCCGAACTGGCCTTCGCCCACAACGACTACGAGCAGTCCGCCGCGCTCGCCCGGCAGGTGGCCGAGGTGCGTGAACGCCGGCTCGGCGCGGAGCATCCGGACACGCTCAAGGCCTGGGGCATCGCCGCCGGCAGCCTGGTGCGGCTGGCCGATTCGCCGGAAACCTTCGCCGAAGCCGAAGCCCTGCTCGACCATCTGCTGGAGGCGCAGGGGCGGATTCTCGGCATCGAACACCCGGCCACGCGGCAGTTCATCGTGGCCAAGGTCCGCCTGCTGTCCAAGCAGGAACGCACGATCGAGGCAATCGCGCTGCAGCGCCAGCTGCTGGCCGATTGCCAGCGGGTGCTGGGACCGGACCACAGTGAAACCCTGTTCGCGCAGGGCAGCCTGGCCAGCCTGTTGAGCTACCTGCCCGACCGCCAGGACGAGGCGCGGCGGCTGGCACAGGCGCTGCTGGCGCCGATGGGCCAGCAGCTGGGGCCGGAACACCCGTTCGTCACCGCCACCTACGACCTGATCGGGCGCATCGAGCGCAATACCGGCAACTGGGCAGCCTCGCGCGATGCCCATGCGCGGGCGCTGGAGATCCGCGCGCGTACCCGCGGCATGGTCGACGGCAACACCATCGAGAGCGCGAACCGGCTCTATGTCGCCCTGCTCAATCTGCATGACGAAGCGGGCATGGCCGACATCCGGGACCGCTTCCTCGACCCGCTGATCGCGCGCGACCCGGCCACCCTCAATGCCAGCCTGCGCAGCGTGCGCGAAGCTTCGCTGCTGGCGCTGAAGGGGCGCTGGGACTAGGCCCTTCCAGCGTACGGGCGGGGCGGTCAGCCCTGGTCCGGCGTGGAGGAGGGGGTGCTCCTGAGCAGCTCAAGGTGGCGCTGCTCCATCTCCTGCCGCAATTGCCGGCGGATCTGCGCGGCGGCGTAGCGGCGCTTCTCGTCGCCGGTCCGCGGCTGCAGCGGCGGCACCGGCGTGGGCCTGCCGTCGTCGTCCACCGCGACCATGGTGAAGAAACAGCTGTTGGCGTGGCGCACGCTGCCCTTGCGTATGTCCTCGGCCACCACCTTGATGCCCACTTCCATCGACGAGGTGCCGGTGTAGTTCACCGAGGCCAGGAAGGTGACCAGTTCGCCCACCGCGATCGGCTGGCGGAACGTCACCTGGTCCACCGACAGGGTGACCACGTAGTTGCCGGCGTAGCGGCTGGCGCAGGCATAGGCGACCTGGTCGAGCAGGCGCAGCACCGCGCCACCGTGCACCTTGCCGGAAAAGTTGGCCATCTCCGGCGACATCAGCACGGTCATCGACAGCTGGTGGGGCGTGGGTTCGGACATGGGCGGCTACTGCTGTGACGGGAGCCGCAGGCTAACCGTCGCGGGCGCCGGATGCACGCATGGCCTGTGTAGGAGCGCACAAACGAAAAGGCCGCCCCTGCGGGCGGCCTTTCCGGTCACGCGATGCGGTGCAGGCCTTACTTGAGCTTGGCGGCCTTGCGCAGCGCTTCGGCGCGGTCGGTCTTCTCCCACGAGAACGCCGTGGCATTGACGTTCTTGCCGTCGCCATCGACGTACGAGAATTCCTTCGGCTTGCGGCCGAAGTGACCGTAGGCGGCAGTCTGCTGGTACATCGGGTGGATCAGGTCGAGCATCTTGATGATGCCGTACGGGCGCAGGTCGAAGTGCGCGCGGATCAGCTTCTCGATCTGCGCGTCCGGGATCTTGCCGGTGCCGAAGGTGGTGACCGAGATCGAGGTCGGCTCGGCCACGCCGATGGCGTAGGAGACCTGCACTTCGCACTTGTCGGCCAGGCCGGCGGCGACCACGTTCTTGGCGACGTAGCGGGCGGCGTAGGCGGCCGAACGGTCAACCTTGGACGGGTCCTTGCCGGAGAACGCGCCACCGCCGTGACGGGCCATGCCGCCGTAGGTATCGACGATGATCTTGCGGCCGGTCAGGCCGCAGTCGCCCACCGGGCCGCCGATCACGAAGATGCCGGTCGGGTTGATGTGCACCTTGTTCTTCGGCAGCTTGTCCAGCCACGCCTTCGGCAGCACCGGCTTGAGGATGTGCTCGCGCACGGCCTCGATCAGGTCCTTCTGCTTCACGCCCGGGTCGTGCTGGGTCGACAGCACCACGGCATCGAGACCTTCGATCCTGCCGTCCTGGCCGTAACGCAGGGTCACCTGGCTCTTGGCGTCCGGGCGCAGCCACGGCAGCGGCGAGTTCTTCTTCTTGCGGACCTTGGCCTGCTGCTCGACCAGGCGGTGCGAGTAGTAGATCGGCGCCGGCATGAATTCCGGGGCTTCATTGCAGGCATAACCGAACATCAGGCCCTGGTCGCCCGCGCCCTGTTCTTCCGGCTTCTTGGCCTTCTTGTCGGTGCCGTCCACGCCGGCGGCGATGTCCGGCGACTGCTTGCCGAGCATGTTGATGATGGCGCAGGTGTGGCCATCGAAGCCGACGTTGGAGTTGTCGTAGCCGATCGAGTTGATGACGTTGCGGGTCAGCTCCTCGATGTCGACCCACGCAGAGGTGGTGACTTCGCCGGCGACGATGGCCGCGCCGGTCTTGACCAGGGTTTCGCAGGCGACGCGGGCGCGCTTGTCCTGGGCCAGGATCGCGTCCAGCACCGCATCGGAAATCTGGTCGGCGATCTTGTCCGGATGGCCTTCGGAGACCGACTCGGAAGTGAAGAGATAGCTGGACATGAGCTTGTATCCCTGTATGCGGATGAAAAGATAGCCGCGAATGATACACGGCCGGGGCGCCCCCGGAATAGTGCAGGGGCGGTTGTTGCCATCCGGTTAATAAACGGGTTCACCCGCCGCGCCGCATCGGCCGGGGGCGCAGCCGGGCGTCACGGAACTGCCGCAAAACCGCAACCGCATTGCCGCCTGCCGCGCGCAGGCTGCCGGCCAACCGGGCCGTCGGACAACGTCATGCACCAGATCGAACAACGCCTGCAGCAACGCTATCCCGATTGGTTCCACGGCCCGCGCGGCCGCCTGGCGCGGCCGCTGCTGCGCACGGTGGGGCGCTGGTCGCGGCTGGACCAGGTACAGGAATTCCTGCGCCGCAACGGCGACCGCAGCGGTTTCGCCTTCGTCGGCGCGGCGCTGGACTTCCTGGACAGCCGCTATGAAGTGGAGGCCGCGGCGCTGGCGCGGATCCCCGCCAGCGGGCGCCTGCTGATCGTCGCCAACCATCCCTCCG
Organism: Stenotrophomonas sp. 05N423; assembly: GCF_056397145.1. Classification (NCBI taxonomy): domain Bacteria; kingdom Pseudomonadati; phylum Pseudomonadota; class Gammaproteobacteria; order Lysobacterales; family Lysobacteraceae; genus Stenotrophomonas; species Stenotrophomonas sp. 05N423. The sequence continues at coordinate 48,310 of NZ_JBFTMV010000003.1, read as the reverse complement.
GTGCGCTCGACGCGCTGGCGCTGCTGGATGCGGTGGGCAAGGTGCGGCGCGACGTTCGCATCGTCGCCAACGACCTGCTGGCCGGCCTGGAGCCGCTGCGCGAACTGCTGCTGCCGGTGCGCATCCTCGGCGGCCGCGCGCAGCGCGCCAGCCTGCAGGCGGTGGAGCAGGCGCTGGCGGCCGAACAGTGCGTGATCGTGTTCCCGGCTGGCGAGGTCTCGCGGCTGTCGCTGCGCGGCATCCGCGACGGGCGCTGGAACCGCGGCTTCGTCCGCTTCGCCAACGCCACCCAGGCGCCAGTGCTGCCGGTGCGGGTGGAGGCACGCAACTCGGCGCTGTTCTATGGCGCTTCGACCCTGTTCAAGCCGGCCGGCACCGCCTTGCTGGCGCGTGAGATGTTCGCCCGCCGCGGCCGGCCGCTGCGGCTGCAGGTGGGGCAGGCGATGCGGCTGGAGTCCGGGGTGGACCCGGCACTGCAGCTGGAAACGGTGCGACGCGCCCTGTATGCGCTGGGCCGGGAGGCAGCACAGTCCGACGCTGCGGACGGCGGACCGGAACCGCTGGCCGCGCCGGTCGCGGTGGAGGAGGTGGTGGCGGAGATCGAGGGTGCCGAACTGCTCGGCCAGACCGGCGACGGCAAGCAGATCCGGTTGGCGCGCTGCGCCGCCGGTTCGCCGCTGCTGCTGGAACTGGGCAGGCTGCGCGAACTGACCTTCCGCCGGGTCGGCGAGGGCACCGGGCGCAGCCGCGACCTGGACGATTTCGACCCGCTGTACCAGCACATCGTGGTCTGGGATGCAGCCGCGCAGCGCATCGCCGGCGCCTACCGCATCATGCGCGGCGCCCAGGCGTTGGCGCGCAGCGGGCTGGCCGGGCTCTATACCGCCGCGCTGTTCCGTTATTCGGACGACGCCATCACCCACATCGCCGAAGGCATGGAGCTGGGCCGCAGTTTCGTCGTGCCCGACTACTGGGGCAGCCGCAGCCTGGATTACCTGTGGCAGGGCATCGGCGCCTACCTGCGCTGCCAGCCGGGCATCCGCTACCTGTTCGGCGCGGTGTCGATCAGCGCTGCGCTGCCGCGCGAGGCGCGCGAACAATTGGTCGCGTACTACCAGCGCTACTACGGCGGCGGCCACGGCCTGGCCGAATCGAACCGGCCGTTCCAGTATTTCGCCGCGCCGCCATGTTTCGGCGACCTGGACGCCGAGGCCGCGTTCGAGGTGCTCAAGGCCAACCTGGCCACGTCGGGCACCAGCGTGCCGACGCTCTACCGCCAGTACACCGACCTGTGCGAACCGGGCGGCGCGCGTTTCCTGGCGTTCGGCGTGGACCCGGATTTCAGCGATTCCATCGACGGGCTGATCGAGGTGGACCTGCAGGCGATCCGGCCGAAGAAGCGCAAGCGCTACCTGCGCGATGCCGGAGCAGTGGCATGAGCGCGCCGACGCCGCTGCTGCCGCACCGGCGCGCGGTGTTCATCTCCGACACGCACCTGGGCGCGCGCCACTGCCATGCCGCCGAACTGGCGCGCTTCCTGTCGCTGCTGCGCTGCGAACGGCTGTACCTGGTCGGCGACATCGTCGACCTGTGGTGGCTGACGCAGCGGCGCGCCAGCTGGACGGCAGCGCACAACGAGGTGATCGAAGCGCTGCGTGCGCTGCGCCGCGCCGGCACCGAGATCGTCTACATCCCCGGCAACCACGACGCGCCGCTGCGCCGCACCTGCGGGCTGATGCTGCCGGCCATGCAGGTGCGCCGCCGCGCCATCCACGTCACCGCCGACGGCCGCCGCCTGCTGGTGGTGCATGGCGACGACTATGACGGTGCAACCCATTTCGGCGGGTTGCAGGAACGCTTCGGCGACTGGCTGTACTACCGCATCCTCACCGGCAACCGCCTGCTCAATGCGCTGCGGCGCCGGTTCGGGCTGCGCTACTGGTCGCTGGCCGAATTCCTCAAGCGGCGCAGCACGGCGGCCGAGCGCTATATCGAACGCTTCGTGCAGGCCGGCCTGGACGACGTGCGCCGCCGTGGCCTGGACGGCGTCGTCTGCGGCCACATCCACCGCGCCGCGCTTGTCGAGCGCGACGGGCGGGTGTACGCCAACGACGGCGACTGGGTCGAAAGCCTCACCGCGCTGGCCGAGGACCCCGACGGCAGCCTGCGCCTGCTCGACCATGCCGGCCGCAGCCTGGCGTGGCTGCCGCCGCGTTCCCCGCTGGCGCGGGCCGCCTGAAACGCGCGCATGCTTCTTCCTCACGATGCCGGCGCTATGCTGGCGCCGGCGTGGGGAAAGGAGCATCCGGGGTGGCAGGCAAGCAGCCGACAACGAGGGGGCAGGCGGGGCTGTTCGCGGCCTGCCTTTTTCTGGCGGGGAGCGTCGCCGCCGATGACGCGCCGGTACTGAGTTTCGAGCAGGCGCGCGAACGGCTGGAACAAGTGTCCGATGCGCTCGCCGCCGCCCAGGCCGGGGTGCGTAACAAGCAGGACCTGCAGGACGCCACCCGCTACCTGCGGCTGCCGGAAATCACCGCCGACGTGCGCCGCATGCAGTTCCAGAAGACCCTGAACCTGCCGCTGGGCTCGCTGGCGCCAGTGGCCGAGGCGTTCGGCATCGAATCGCCGCTGCAGTTCGCCGAGCGCGACTGGCGTACCCGGCCGATCGTCACCGCCAGCGTGCCGCTGTACAGCGGCGGGCTGATCCCGGCCGCGCAGCAGGCGGCGCAGGCGGCCACCGCGCAGGCGCAGGCCGAGCGCGAGGCGCAGCGGCAGTCGCTGGCGCTGCAATTGGTGCAGGCCTATTTCGGCCAGCAGCTGGCCGGGCAGGCGGTGCTGGTGCGGCGCGACGTGCGCGATGGCCTGCAGCGGCATCTGGACGACGCGCTCAAGCTCGAACGCGAAGGTTTCGCCAGCCGCGCCCAGCGCCTGCAGGCCAATGTCGCCCGCGACAAGGCCGAGCGCGACTACCAGAAGGCGGTCAACGACCTGGCCACGCTGCAGCAGGCGCTGGCCACGCTGCTGCGCAGCGGCGGGACGGTCGGTACCGCCTCGCCGCTGTTCGTGATCGATGCGCCGCTGGGTGCGCGCGCCGACTTCGAGCGCAGCGCGCTGCAGCGCCATCCGCAGATCGAACGCCTGCGCGCACTCACCGCGCAGGCCGAGCAGGGCGTGCGCGTGCAGCAGGCCAGGCTCAAGCCGCAGGTCTATCTGTTCGGGCAGTACGACCTGCACCGCCGCGATGCCCTGCTGACCGATGCCGACTGGGCGTTCGGCATCGGCCTGCGCTACACCTTCCTGTCGCCGACCGCGCGGCCGCTGCAGGTCAGCGCCGCGCGCGCGCAGCTGGAACAGGCGCAGTCGGGGCTGGGCGAGGCGGAGAACCAATTGCGGCTCGGCGTGGGCAAGGCCTGGAACGAGTTGGACACGGCGCGCACGCAGTTCCGGCTGCTGGACAGCAGCATCGCCCAGGCCGAGGAAAACCTGCGGCTGCAGGAGCTGTCCTTCCGCGAAGGACAGGCCACCTCGCTGGACGTGATCGATGCACGGCTGGCGCTGGGCGGTGCGCGGGTGGAGCGGGCGCAGGCCGCCTACCAGTTCGATGTGGCATTGGCGCAGCTGCTGGAAGTGAGCGGGCAGATGGAACGGTTCGACGACTACCGCCGGCGTGCGGACAAGGTGCTGGAATGAGCGATTCACTGGGACAGGGCGCGAGCCCGCGGCATCGCCGCGCCTTCGCCATTGGCGGCGGCCTGCTGCTGGCGTTGGTGGCGCTCGGCCTGTGGCTTGGCCTGCGCACGCCGGCCGACCAGGTGCAGGGCATGGCCGACGCCGACAGCGTCAACGTCGCCGCCAAGGTCACCGCGCGGCTGCAGAAACTGCACGTGCGCGAGGGCGACCGGGTCGCGGCCGGGCAGGTGCTGTTCGAACTGGACAGCCCGGAGGTGGCCGCCAAGGAGCGCCAGGCCGAGGCCGTGGTGGCGGCCGCGCAGGCGGTGGCGGAGAAGGCCGAGGAAGGCGCGCGCAGCGAGGACATCCGTGCGGCCGAGGCCAACTGGAAGCGCGCCGTGGCCGGCGCCGAACTGGCCAGCGCCACCTTCCGCCGCGTGGACAACCTGTTCGGCGAAGGCGTGGTGACGCGGCAGAAGCGCGACGAGGCGCGGGCGCAGGCGCGCAGTTCGGAGGAACTGGCGCGCGCGGCGCGGGCGCAGTACGACCAGGCGCTGGCCGGTGCGCGGCAGCAGGACAAGGCCGCGGCGTTGGCGCAGGTGCGGCAGGCCGAAGGCGCCAAGGCCGAGGTCGATGCCGCGCGGCAGGAGACGGTGGGCCGCGCGCCACTGGCCGGCGAGGTGAGCAAGCGCCTGTCCGACATCGGCGAACTGGTGCCGGCCGGCTACCCGGTGTTCACCCTGGTGGACATCGACCGGATGTGGGTGGCGATGACCCTGCGCGAGGACCAGCTGCACGGGCTCAAGCCGGGAGCGACGCTGCAGGGTACGATTCCGGCGCTGGGCGGGCGCAGCGCCGGGTTCGAGGTCTATTTCATCAATCCGGCAGGCGACTACGCCACCTGGCGCAGCACCCGCCAGTCCTCCGGCTACGACGTGCGCAGCTTCGAGGTGCGGGCGCGGCCGCAGCAGCCCATCGACGGCTTCCGCCCGGGCATGAGCGTGCTGTTCGCATGGCCGCAGGGCTGACAGCGGGTACGTTCGCCGCCTTCACTGCTTCGCTGTGGCGCGAACTGCGCCATTGGCGCGCGGATCGCTGGGACTTGGCGCTGGTCACGCTGATGCCGCTGCTGCTGATGGCGATGATGATGTGGCTGTTCTCCAGTTCCGTGCTGCGGCAGGTGCCGGTGGCGCTGGTGGACCTGGATGGCAGCCCGGACAGCCGCGCGCTGGCGCGCGCCATCGACGCCAGCCCGGGCGTGGCGATCACCCGCCAGCCGGCGTCGCTGCAGCAGGCGCAGGCACAACTGCGCGGGCTGGAGGTGTTCGCCATCGTGCTGGTGCCGCGCGACATGAGCCGACATGCGCTGCGTGGCGAGGCGGCGCCGGTCTATGCGTTCTACAACGCCACTTACATGGCCACCGGGCAGTCGGCCGCGCGCGACATCGCCGATGCGGTGGGCACCTTCAACGCGCGCATGCTGCGCGAGCGGATCGGCCGCCAGACCGGACCGGCGCGGCTGCGCGCGGCGCCGGTGACGGTGCAGGCCACGGTGCTGCACAACCCTGCGCGCAGCTACGAGCTGTTCCTGTTGCCGCTGGTCTTCCCCGCGGTGCTGTCGCTGCTGGCGGCGCTGGCCGCCGGCGGCGCCTTCGGCCGGGAGCGTCGCGACGGCCTGCTGGGCGCATGGCTGGGCGAGCGGCCGTGGGCGGCCATCGCCGGCAAGCTGGCGCCCTACGTGGCGCTGTTCTCGCTGTATGGCGCGCTCGGCGTGCTGTACCTGGCGTACGCGCGTGGCGACGGCGTGGCCGGCAGCCTGTGGCTGCTGTTGCTGGCGCAGCCGCTGTTCTACCTGGCCTGCTGCTGCTTCGCGCTGCTGTTCATCGCCATCACCCGCGACATGGGCACCGGCCTGTCGCTGGTGGGGCTGAGCATCGGCACCGCGCTGGCGTTTTCCGGCGCCACCTTCCCGGTGATCGAGGCGCCGCTGTTCACCCGTGTCTGGAACGCACTGCTGCCGCTCACCGCCTACGTGCAGGTGCAGATGCAGCAGCTGTTCATGGGCGCGCCGTGGACGCTGTCGCTGCGGCCGCTGGGCGTGCTGCTGCTGATGGCGGCGGTGGCCGGCAGCCTCGGTGCGCTGCTGCTGGTGCGGGTCGCGCGCAGGTCCGCCGATGCGCAGCCGGTGCCGGCATGAGGCGGATCGCTGCTACCTTCCGCGCGACCCTGCAGGCGGTGTTCGCCGATTCCTCGGCGCGCGCGGTGATGATCGGCGCGATCCTGCTGTATTCGTTCTTCTATCCGGCGGCCTACCGCCACCAGGTCGCCAGCGACCTGCCCATCGCCGTGGTCGATGCCGACCGCAGCGCCACCAGCCGCGAGCTGGTCCGGCATATCGACGCGCTGCGCGCGGTGCGGGTGGTGGCACAGCCGGCCGGCCTGGCGCAGGCGCGCGCGCAGCTGGAGGCCGGACAGGTCGATGGCATCGTGCTGGTCCCGGCGCGGCTGGAGCGCGACATCCTGCGCGGCGGCAGCGGCCAGCTGGTGCTGCTGGGCAATGGCGCCTACCTGAGCCGCGCCAGCGCCATCCTCAACGGGCTGGCCGAAGGCATCACCGCCTTCGCGCGCGGGCAGGCGGTGCGCCAGGCCGCCTTCATGGGGCCGCCGCAGGCCGCACCGCTCGAGCTGGTGCAGCGGCCGCTGTACAACACCCGCGAGGGCTATGGCAGCAGCGTGGTACCGGGCGTGGCCGAGCTGATCGTGCACCAGACCCTGCTGCTGGGCATCGGCGTGCTGCTCGGCAGCCGCCGCGCGCAGCTGGGCCGGCGCCTCCATTTCGCCCCATCGGTGCTGCTGGGCATGGCGGCGGCGTTCGCGCTGGTCGCCGTGTGCGGGCTGCTCTATTACGCCGGCTTCACCGCCTGGGCGCAGGACTATCCGCGTGGCGGCAACGTACCGGGCCTGCTGCTGGCGGTGCTGCTGTTCGCGCTGGCAACGGTGCCGTTCGGGCTGTTCGTCGGCAGTTTCTTCACCACCCGCGAGCGCGCGTTCCAGTACGTCACCGCGGTCTCGATCCCGCTGTTCTTCCTGTCCAACCTGTCGTGGCCGGCGCTGGCCTCGCCGCCGGCGCTGGTGGCGCTGGCGAAGCTGCTGCCGACCACGCCGGGCATCAACGCCATCGTGCGCACCCAGCAGATGGGCGCGCGTCTGCCCGAAGTGGGCGGCGACCTGCTCAATCTGCTGCTGCTGGCGCTGCTGTACGGCGCGCTGGCGCTGTGGCGGTTCCGCACGCCGCCGCCGCGCCACGATCCCGCGTAGGCGCCGGGCTCGCCCGGCGCGGGGCTTGGCCGGGAATGTTCCATGCGGGGCAAGCCCCGCATCTACGCCAGGGAAGGGCGCCCGGCGGCCCGGCATAATGCGGCAATGGATTCCCTGACCCAGATCGTCCTCGGCGGCGCGGTCGCCGCCGCCATCGCACCCGCCGGCCACCGCCGTGCGGCCCTGCTCGCCGGCGCCGCGCTGGGCACCTTGCCCGACCTCGACGGCCTGCTCATCGCCGCCTTCACCCAGGACCCGGTCAGCTTGATGACCGTGCACCGCAGCTTCAGCCATTCGCTGTTCGTGCTGCCGCTGCTGGGCACGCTGATCTGGTGGCTGTACCGGCGCTTCGGCCACGGCCGGGTGGCGGCGTCGCCGGCGCGCTGGTGGTGGGCGATGGTGCTGGCGCTGGTCACCCATCCGCTGCTGGACGCTTTCACCGTCTACGGCACGCAGCTGTGGTGGCCGCTGATGCCTCATCCAACGATGTGGTCGAGCGTGTTCATCATCGATCCGCTCTATACGGTCTGGCTGGGTCTGGCCTGCGCGGTGGCCTGGTTCGCCAGGGCGCGGCCGCTGGCGCAGCGCGCGCTGGTCGCCGGGCTGGCGCTCAGCTGCGGCTATCTGGGCTGGTCGCTGCTGGCCAAGGGCATGGTCGAGCGCGAGGCCGACCGCGCGCTGGCGGCGATGGGGCTGGGGGATGCGCCTCGGTTCTCGGTGCCGATGCCGTTCAACACGCTGCTGTGGCGGGTGGTGGCGATGACGCCGCAGGGCTATGTGGTCGGCGACCGCTCGCTATGGGCCGACCATGGGCCGATGCGCTTCAGCGGCCACCCGTCCAACGTACAGGCGCTGCGGCAGGCGGCGCCGATCCCGGCGGTGGCGCGGCTGCAGTGGTTCAACCGCGGCTTCATGCGTGCGCAGGTGGTGGAGGGCGAACTGGTGCTCAGCGACCTGCGCATGGGCCTGGAGCCGGACTACAACTTCAGCTTCGCCGTGGCCCGCGAGGACGGCGCCAGCTGGGCGGCAATTCCGCCACGGCAACTGCGCCCGGTCTACCGCGAGGCCGGCGGCCGCGTGCTGCTGGAACGGCAGTTGGCGCGGGTATGGCATCGTATATGGAACGATGAGGACATGGCGCCACCGGAGGTGATGGCTGGCGGATAGAGCAGGATCCGAAGGGAAGGATTATTGTTTTGAATTTGGAACAAATAGTGGTTTTTCTGGTATTTGTTCTGAATTTGATGGCAATTACACTGGCGCCCATTCCAACGGCCGCCGTGCCGGCTTTCCTTCCTTCCGGAGTCATCATGAACAGCCAAGCCATCGCCCTGTACAAGCAGCGCCGTTCCCAGTACGCACTCGGCCGCAACCTGCCCATCGGCCAGGACCAGGTCACCGACCTGATCAAGCACGCCGTGCGCGAGGCGCCGTCGGCCTTCAACTCGCAGCCCACCCGCGCGCTGATCCTGCATGGGGCACAGAGCGTGAAGTTCTGGGAACTGGCCAAGGACGCGCTGCGCCGGATCGTGCCGGCCGAGGCCTTCGCCGCCACCGAAGGCAAGCTGGACAGCTTCGCCGCCGGCGCCGGCACGGTACTGTTTTTCAACGACGTGGACGTGACCAAGGGCCTGCAGGACCAGTTCCCGCTGTATGCCGACAACTTCCCGGTATGGGCCGAACACGCCAGCGGCATCGCCCAGTTCGCGGTGTGGACGGCGCTGGCCGAGGCCGGCATCGGCGCCAGCCTGCAGCACTACAACCCGCTGGTGGACGAAGCCGTGCGCAGCGAGTGGGGCATCGCCGAAAACTGGCAGCTGCGCGCGCAGATGCCGTTCGGTTCCAACGAAGCTCCCTTCGGCGAAAAGAACTACATGGAAGACGAGGCCCGCTTCAAGGTCTTCGCCTGATCTTTCCGGCGCGCTCCTCCCCCGCGCCGATCCAGGCCCGCCGGCTCTGCCGGCGGGCCTTTTTGCAGGCGTCCCTGTAGGGCGGGGCAACGCCCCGCTGGGGCAGCTTGCAGGAGCGCTTGCCGTTGCCGTGATTTTGTTTTTGCTTCCCTGCTTTTGACTCACCCCGGCCGTAGAGCGAGCCGAGCACCGCCGCGGGCCGAGGGGCGAAGAGGCGCACGTGTCTGAGCGAAGCGAGTTGTGCGCCGTCCCCTCGGCACGCGAGGAGCGCAGGGAACCGATGCGGCGCAGCCGCAGCGGATCGCGTCCGGCCCGTGCTTGACCAGCCATTCGGCTGTTGAAAAGCTCTTCTCTTGGTCACTTCTCTTTGCACGAGCAAAGAGAAGTGACTCGCGCCCCGAAGGGGAGCGAAAGCCTTTGATTCTGACTTTAGCTGTTGCTTGGGTTTCCAAAACCAAACGACAACAGCCAAAGCACAGAGCCGAAGCGGAAGCTTGAAAGCAAAAACTTCCGCCGTGATGCCTCAGGCCGCAGCCAGCGGCTGCCCGGCGATCAGGCTGTCGAAGTAATCGCGGGTCAGGCGCGACTGCGCATCGGCGCTCTCGGCGGCGTTGACCACGGCGCGGAAGGCCGCGTTCTCCGGCCGGTCCTTCGCGTACCAGCCCAGGTGCTTGCGGGCGATGCGCACGCCCTGGGGTTCGCCATAGAAGGCATGCAGGTCGGCGAGGTGGCCGAGCAGGATGTCGCGGATCTCTTCCAGCGATGGCGGCGGCAGTTCCTCGCCGGTGGCCAGGTAGTGGGCGATCTCGCGGAAGATCCACGGCCGGCCCTGCGCGGCGCGGCCGACCATCACCGCATCGCATCCGGTATGGGCCAGCACCTGCGCCGCCTTGCGCGGGGAGTCCACATCGCCGTTGGCCAGCACCGGGATGTCTAGCATCGCCTTGATCGCGGCGATGGTGTCGTACTCGGCGGTGCCGGTGTAGTGCTGGTCACGGGTTCGGCCGTGGATGGCGAGCGCGGCGATGCCGCTGTCCTGCGCGATGCGGGCGATGGCCGGCGCGTTGCGCACTTCCGCGCACCAGCCGGTGCGGATCTTCAGCGTGACCGGCACTTCCACAGCGCCCACCACCGCCTCCAGGATGCGCGCGACCAGCGCCTCGTCGCGCATCAGCGCCGAACCGGCCCAGGCATTGCATACCTTCTTGGCGGGGCAGCCCATGTTGATGTCGATGATCTGCGCGCCGTGGTCGACGTTGTAACGCGCCGCTTCGGCCAGCTGCTGCGGCTCGGTGCCGGCGATCTGCACGCTGATCGGCGCCGGTTCTCCGGCGTGATCCATGCGGTGGATGGATTTGCGCGTGTTCCAGAAGCGCGGGTCGGAGATGGTCATCTCCGAAGCGGCCAGGCCCGCGCCCAGCCGCTTGCACAGCTGCCGGAACGGCTTGTCGGTGACGCCGGCCATGGGCGCGAGCACCACGTTGGGCGCAATGGTGTAGGGGCCGATCTGCATGGCGGGCATTGTAATGATGAAGTCCCCTGGAGAACCGCAGAGCGCGGTGAGCCGCGCTCTGCGGGGGCTGCAACATCAGGCGGTTTCGTCCACCACGGTGGCGTCGGGGGCATTGGCCTTCACCGAGTCAATGCCGTTCTCGCGCGAAGCGGTGCTCTCATACATCTCGCTGCTGCCGATGACCTGCCCATTGCCGGCCAGCAGGTTGAAAAACGGCTTGTCGTTGCTGGAAGTCTTGCGCTCGTAACGGCCATCGTCCGGGCTGTTCTTCTTCACCGAGTCGATGCCGTTCCTGCAGCCCGCCTTGTCGGCATAGCCCTGGCTGGTCAGGATCACCTGCCCGTTGCCGGCCTTGAGGTTGAACTGGAAATCGCCATTGCTGCGCTTGCTGATGACGAACTTGCCTGCCATGGGATGCTCCGGTGTGCGGCGGGAATGCCGTAGCAGGCAATGTAGCCCAAGCGTGACGCCGGGTCAGGCGTCGGCCGGCGTCATCCGCGGCATCGCCACGGCGGCGCCTTCGTTCTCGGTTGAACGGGCCGCGTACTGGTTGGCGAAGCGCACGTGCTTGATGAAGGCCGCGTCCGGCGCCTGCGCCAGCGAGGCGACCAGCGCGCCGTTGAAGGCGTCGCCGGCACCGGTGGTGTCCACCGTCTGCACCGATTCGGCGGCCACGCGGTAGTAGGGCTGGCTGTCGCCGCGCAGGCGCTCCTCGTCGTGGGAGACGAACACGCCGACCGCGCCGAGGGTGACCACCACCGTGTTGCCCGACAGCTTGCGGCACAGCACGTGCAGGCTGGCGCCGTCGAGCGCCGCCACGTCGTCGGCTTCCACGCGCTCGCCGACATGGCGGCCGAGCAGGGCGGCGAACTCGGTTTCGTTCGGGGTCAGCACGTCGGCCAGCTTGAGCAGGCCGATGGTCGAGGGCGCGTTGGCCGGGGCGGCGTTGAGCACGGTCAGCACGCCGGCCTCGCGGGCGATGCCCAGCGCGGCTTCGATCGACTCCACCGGCGACTCCAGCTGCGCCAGCAGCACCTTGGCGCCGCCGATCAGCGCCGCCTTGGCGGCCATGAATTCCGTGCTCAGCGAAGCGTTGGCGCCGGGACCGATGACGATGGAGTTGCGGCCGCGGTTGTCGACGTAGATGCCGGCGGTGCCGGTGGGTTCGCTGCTGGCCTCGGCGGCCAGCACGATGCCGTCGGCGGCGGCCAGCTGGCGCGCCAGCGCGCCGCCGGCGTCATCGCCCAGCGCGCAGACGAAGGTGATGTCGGCGCCGGCGCGACGCGCGGCCACCGCCTGGTTGAAGCCCTTGCCGCCGGGACCGGTGCTGTAGCGCCCGGCAATGGTCGCCCCCGGCGCGGGCAGGGCATCGCAGCGCCAGACGTGGTCGACATTGAAGGAACCGGCAACGACAACAGACTTCATGGAATCTACTTCTCTACAGGTGGCCGTGGGGGAGCCGGAAGGGGGAGCGCGCCGGTGGCTCAGCCGAAGTGGCTGAGCACGCCGGCGATAGTCGCCGTCATCAGCGTGGCGATGGTGCCGCCGAGCACCGCGCGCAGGCCGAACTTGGCCAGGTCGTGGCGACGATCCGGGGCCAGGCCGCCGATGCCGCCGATCTGGATGGCGATCGAACTGAAGTTGGCGAAGCCGCATAGCGCGTAGGTGGCGATCAGGCGGCCTTCGTCGCTCAGCGCGACGCCGGCGACATTGCCCTTGATGATCTCCGACAGCTGCAGGTAGGCGACGAATTCGTTGATCACCACCTTCTGGCCGATCAGCGAACCCACCGTGGTGGCATCGCTCCATGGCGTGCCGATCACCCAGGCGATGGGCGCCAGCACGTAGCCGAAGATGGTGGCCAGGTTGGTCGGCTTGCCGATGGCCTGGGCCAGGCCGGTGACCTCGCCCAGCCAGGTCAACGGGGCGTTGAGCAGGGCGATCAGGGCGATGAAGGCCAGCAGCATCGCGCCGATGTTCAGCGCCAGCTTCAGGCCATCACCAGCGCCGGCAGCGGCCGCGTCGATGATGTTGGAGGAGGTCTTTTCCACCTCCATCTTCACCGTGCCGCGGGTCAGCGGGGTGCCGGTCTCGGGCACCAGCAGCTTGGAGATCACCAGCGTGGCCGGCGCGGCCATGATCGAGGCGGCCAGCAGGTGCTTGGCGTAGAACGCCTGCGCCACCGGGTCGCCGCCGCCGAGCATGCCGACGTAGGCCGCCAGCACGCCGCCGGCGATGTGCGCCATGCCGCCGATCATCATCGTGATCAGCTCGGACTGGGTCATCTTCGGGATGTACGGGCGCACGGTCAGCGGCGCCTCGGTCTGGCCGATGAAGACGCTGGCGCAGACGCTGGTGGTCTCCGCGCCGGACACGCGCATCACCTTGGTGATCGCCCAGGCCATGACCTTGACCACCGCCTGCATCACGCCCAGGTGGTAGAGCACGCCCATCAGCGCCGAGAAGAAGATGATGGTCGGCAGCACCTGGAAGGCGAAGATGAAGCCGTACTTGGGCACGTTCATCAGGTCGCCGAAGATGAAGCCGGAGCCTTCGTTGACGTAGCTCAGGATCTTGACGAAGCCCTGGCCCAGCCAGTCGAACACGTCGCGCCCGCCGGGCACCAGCAGCACCAGCGCGGCGAAGCCGATCTGCAGGGTGACGCCGGTGGCGACCAGCTTCCAGTCCACCGCCTTCTTGTTGTTGGAAAACAGCCAGGTGATGCCGATCAGCACCGCCAAGCCGAACAGGCCGAAGCCGATCCTGCCCAAACCTTCGACCATGAGTATTCCCCGGGCCAGCCCGCAAAAGCGGCAAGCCTAGTGCAGCGGCCAGTGCCGGGCAACAATCCCGATGCCGATCGGGGGCAACGGCGTCGATCAGGCCGTCATCGGCAAGGTCCCGGGCGCTATCGGTATGGTCGCGGCGGTTACACTGGCGACCCCGCCCGTGCCGCCCGCGCGGAGCGCGTTCCAGGAGCCTGCCATGCAATACCGCCGCCTCGGGTCGTCCGGCCTGCAGCTTTCCGCCCTGTCCTTCGGGGCCTGGGTCACCTTCGGCAGCCAGATCGCCCGTGGCGAGGCGCGCAACCTGATCGCCGCGGCCTGGGACAACGGGGTCAACTTCTTCGACAACGCCGAGGTCTACGCGCAGGGCCGCGCCGAACAGGTGATGGGCGACGTGATCGCCGACCTGCGCCTGCCGCGCGACGGCTACTGCGTGTCCAGCAAGGTGTTCTTCGGCGCGGTCGACGCGCCCAACCCGCTGCAGCGAGGGCTCTCGCGCAAGCACGTGCACGACGCCTGCCATGCCGCGCTCAAGCGCCTGCGGGTGGATTATCTGGATCTCTACTACTGCCATCGCCCGGACCCGGAGGCGCCGATCGCCGAAACCGTGCAGGCGATGGATGTGCTGATCCGCCAGGGCAAGGTGCTGTACTGGGGGACGTCGGAATGGTCCGGCGCGCAGATCGCCGAGGCGGTGGCGTTCGCCCGCGGCAACGGCCTGCATGCGCCGACCATGGAGCAGCCGCAGTACAACCTGCTGCACCGCGAGCGCGTGGAACAGGAATATGCGCCGCTGTACGCCGACGCCGGGCTGGGCACGACGATCTGGTCGCCGCTGGCCTCGGGCCTGCTGACCGGCAAGTACAACGACGGCATCGCCGCCGACAGCCGGTTGGCGCAGACCACGATGGACTGGCTGAAGGACGCGGTGCTGGGGTCGCCGGAACAGGATCGGCTGGGCAAGGTGCGGCGCTTCACCGCGCTGGCTACGGAACTGGACGAATCGCCCGCGCAGCTCGCCATTGCCTGGTGCCTGCGCAACCCGCACGTATCCAGCGTGATCCTCGGCGCCAGCCGGGTGTCGCAGCTGGAGGAGAACCTGCGCGCGCTGGACGTGCTGGCGCGCCACGGCGAGGACGTCTGGCGCAGGGTGGAAGCCACGTTCGCCTGATGCCTTCGATGGGTCGGGCGCGATTGCCCCGACCCGGACGGCGGCATGGATGGCTGGATGAAAAATTCCGCATACCCCTCTTGCGTCGCGGATGAGAATCATTATCATCAATTCCGTCCCCGCCACGGAATCGCCGCGATGTTCGCCCAACCCGTCCTGCTCCGCCCCCGCACGCTGCACCTGCCGCAACGTCCCGCCCCGCAGGCGGTGGCCGTCGATGACACCATCGACAGCGGCGCCCTGCTCAAGGGCCAGCGCGAAATCCTGATCCGCCATGGCGACCGCGTTTACCGCCTGCGCCACACCAGCAACGACAAGCTGATCCTCACCAAGTAACTCCCGGCCGCATTCGCCGCCAGCCGGCGCGCATCCGCGCGTCATGCCCGCCTGAATCGCAACTCTCTCCTCCTCGGCCGCGGCCGGGCCGCMGCTGCGGCCGGCCGCTCCGCCGGGGGTCAACCTTTCGATTCCAGGTACTCATGATCCGTCCTGCTGCCTTGAGTGTCGCCCTGTGGGCGGTGCTGTCCCCCGCCCGTGCCGAAACCGCGGCGCCGGCCGATGCCCACGAGTTCGACCGCGTCCAGGTCACCGCCACCCGCACCGGGCGCGCGGTCGGCGACGTCGCCGCCACGGTCGACGTGATCGACCGCGAGCAGCTCGACCGGCAGCTCGCCCACGACATCCGCGACCTGGTCCGCTACGAACCGGGCATCTCGGTGACCCGCAGCGTGGCGCGCTTCGGCCTCGGTGGTTTCCGCATCCGCGGCCTGGACGGCAATCGCGTGCTGATCCAGACCGACGGCATCGCCATGCCCAAGAGCTTCGACATCGGCAGCTTCGCCAGCGCCAACCGTAATTTCACCGATCTGGAGACGCTCAAGCGCGTGGAAATCGTGCGCGGCCCGACAAGCTCGCTGTACGGCTCCGATGCGCTGGGCGGTGTGGTCGCCTTTGTCACCAAGGACCCGGCCGACTACCTGGAGGACGGCAAGGACAGCCACGTCGGCCTGAAGTTCGGCTACGACGGTGACTGGCGGGGCCTGCTGGCCGGGGTGACCACCGCCTTCGGCGGCGAGCGCTGGAGCGGCACGGTCAACGTCAACCACCGCCAGGGCCAGGAAACCGGCAACAAGGGCGAAGAGCGCAGCCTCGACAACACCCGCACCGCCGCGAACCCGCAGGAACGCGACGGCCGCAGCGTGTTGTCCAAGCTGGTGTACGCGCCCGATGGCAGCCAGCGCTTCCGCCTGACCGTGGAAGGCAACGAGGACACCACCGATACCGACGTGTACTCGGCCATCGACCACACCACCACCACCGGCATGAAGGCGCACGACAGGCAGACCCGCGCCCGCCTGTCCTTCGCCCACGAAATGGATGCGCTCGAGGCGGCGTTCGCCGACAGCCTGCGCTGGCAGCTGTACCGGCAGGACAGCGAGACCACGCAGGTCACCGACGAGGCCCGCGCCAACCGCAGCCATCGCCATCGTGAGTTCAATTTCGACCAGCGCGTGTACGGCGCACAGGCGCAGTTCGACAAGGGCCTGACCAGCGGTGCGGTGGAGCATGCATTGACCTGGGGCTTGGACGGCGCGTGGACCGAGATCCGCCAGAAGCGCGACGGCTACCAGGTGCTGGCCAACGGCAGCACCAGCACCACGATCCTGCCCGATGCGTTCCCGGTGCGCGATTTTCCGATCAGCAGGACCACCGAGCTGGGCCTGTACGCACAGGATGAAATGCGCGTTGCGCAGGGCCGGTTGTCGTTGGTGCCGGGCGTGCGCGTGGACCACTACCGGCTCGACCCGCACGCGGATGCGATCTTCAGCGAGGACAACCCCGGCGTCGCGCTGGCGTCGCTGCGCAAGACCAGCGTGTCGCCGAAGCTGGGCATGGTGTGGCGTCTGGACGAACAGTGGTCGCTGTTCGCCGGCTATGCGCACGGCTTCCGCTCGCCGCCGTACAACGACGTCAACCTCGGCTTCACCAACGTGATGTTCGGCTATACCGCCATCCCCAACCCGGACCTCAAGCCGGAAACCAGCAATGGCCTGGAACTGGGCCTGCGTTACCTGTCGCCGGCGGTCTATGCCAGCCTGAGCGGTTACTGGAACGACTACCGCGACTTCATCGAATCGCAGCGCTATGTCGGCGTCAACGACCAGGGGCTGATGGTGTTCCAGTCGCAGAACATCGCCGACGCCCGCATCCATGGCGCCGAACTGAAGGCAGGCGTCGATTTCGGCGAACTGAACCCGGTGCTGGCCGGCTGGTCGCTGCGCGGCGCGGCGGCCTGGTCGTACGGCCAGAACCGCACCGAGAACCTGCCGCTGGATTCGGTGGATCCGCTGCGTGGCACGCTAGGGTTGATGTACGACCGCGATGACTGGGGCGTGGAGCTGGCCGGCACCTTCGCCCGCCGCAAGGACCGTGTCGCCAGCGCGGACGCGTTCCGTCCCGCCGGCTACGGCGTGCTCGACCTGATGGCGTACTGGCGGTTCGCGCCGGGCGCCACGGTCAACGTCGGCGTGTTCAACCTGGCCGACCGCAGGTACATCGATGCTTCGGCCCTGATTTCGACGCTGGCCGCCTCCAGCAGCGTGCTCGACCGCTACAGCAACCCCGGCCGCACGCTGTCGGCCAGCCTGTCGATGGACTGGTAAGCCCACGCTCTCTCTCCCCCGGAGTTCTACCGGCCAGGGACGGCCCTCTTCCGCACAAAGGAACCCACGATGAAACCGCATCACGCCAGCCTGCTGCTGTTGTGTGCCGCCACCGGCACCGCCAGCGCCGCGCCCGCCGACATCGCCCGCGACCACGACGCCATCCTGCGCATGCAGGGCGAGTACACCGTGGATTTCGCCTTCGACGAAACCGTGCTGCTGCAGCCCGGCTACGAGCGCGCCCCGGCGATGCGCAGCGGCGGCAACGAGTTGGTGGTGGTGGTCGAGGACACGCCGACCCGCGTCGTGCTGCAGCACCTGCTGGTGGACGCAAAGAGCGGCCACGTCACCAAACACTGGCGGCAGGACTGGACCTACGAAGCGCCGACCCGCTTCGAGTTCAGCGCCGACCAGACCTGGCGGGTGCGCGCCATTCCCGCCGCGATCAACCAGGGCGCGTGGACCCAATGCGTCCATGAGGTCAGCGACGCCCCGCGCTACTGCGGCACCGGCAGGTGGAGCTACGACAACGGCGTGCCAAGCTGGACCAGCGACCCGGGCTGGCGTCCGCTGCCGCGCCGCGAATACACCCGCCGCAGCGACTACAACGCGCTGGCGATGGTCAACCGCCACACGCTCACGCCCAACGGCTGGACCCACGAGCAGTTCAACACCAAGGTACAGCGCAGTGCAGACGGCACGCAGCAGGAAATCGCGCGCGAGTTCGGCTTCAACGATTACATCCGCACCACGGACGTGGACTTCACTCCGGCCCGCGACTACTGGAGCGCCACCGCCGGTTACTGGGCGAAGGTGCGCCGGCACTGGGACGGCTTCCTGGGCCAGGCCCCGGGTGCGCACCTGAAGACCAAAATCGACGGCATGGCGATGATCATCCCGTTGTTCACCCAGGCCGACGAGGTGCAGGCCGGTGGCAAGGTGGCCGATGCGCGGATCGACGCGGTGTTCGCTGAATTCGTCGAGAAGGCCCCGCGCGGCGACTGAGCGGCGGCGCGGAGGCGGCCCGTCCTGCGAACGCGATCCCGGGCAGGAAGCCGGGGTCGCGTTCGCGTCCGTGCCTCATTCCTTGAACATCAGCAGCGCGGCGACCACGATCAGGGCGAACGCCGCCCAATGGTTCCATTTCAACGGCTGGCCCAGGTAGACCGCCGAAAACCCGGCGAAGACCAGCAGGGTGATCACCTCCTGCATGCCCTTGAGCTGCGGCGCCGAGTAGACGGCCGCGCCCAGGCGGTTGCCCGGCACCTGCAGGCAGTACTCGAAGAAAGCGATGCCCCAGCTGACCAGGACCACCGCCAGCAATGGCGCCGAGCGGTACTTCAGGTGCCCGTACCAGGCGAAGGTCATGAAGACGTTGCTGGCGGCCAGCAGCAGTACCGGGTACAGGTAAGCGGTGAAGGGCGGGGCGGGCATGTCCGGGTCCGGGGCAGGGCGCACATAGCATAGGGGCAGCGCCGGCTGGCCGGACGGCCGGTGTCGTGACACGTTTTCTTCACATGGGATCCACCCCGGGTACGGCATCTTTCACAAAGCTGAAGAACGAGGAGGCTCCATGCGACAGACCAAGGAATCGTCCGGACTGGTGCTCGTCATCGAGGACAACCGCAACATCTCCGAGATGATCGGCGAGTACCTGGAAGGCAAGGGATTCGAGGTGGACTATGCCTGCGATGGCCTTGACGGCTATCGCCTGGCGGCGGAAAACAGCTACGACGTGGTGGTGCTGGACCTGATGCTGCCGCGCCTGGATGGCATCGAGGTGTGCCGCCGCCTGCGCAACGAGGCGCGCAAGTCCACGCCGGTGCTGATGCTGACCGCGCGCGACACGCTGGACGACAAGCTCACCGGGCTGGGCTTCGGCGCCGACGACTACCTGACCAAGCCGTTCGCCATCCAGGAGCTGGAGGCGCGCCTGCGTGCGCTGATCCGCCGCGAGCGCCGCCAGGTGGGCGCCGAGGTGCTGAAGGTCGCCGACCTGGTGCTGGACCCGGTCAGCATGCGCGCCACCCGTGCCGGCACCGAATTGCAGCTCTCGCCCATTGGCCTGCGCCTGCTGACCATCCTGATGCGCGAATCGCCGCGCGTGGTGACCCGGCAGGAGATCGAGCGAGAGATCTGGGGCAATGGCCTGCCCGACTCGGATACCCTGCGCAGCCACCTGTACAACCTGCGCAAGATCATCGACAAGCCGTTCGACCGACCGCTGCTGCATACCGTACAGAGCGCGGGCTACCGCATCGCCGACATCGCCCAGCCGATGGGCTGAGCATGCCGGCGAACGCTCTCCGTCGCGAAGGGAAGGGCCGTGCCGCGGCCCGGTCCCGGGTGCGCTTCCCTTAACCGCACAGGATCACCGACGGGGCTGCAATGCTGCACGGGTTGCCGCGCAAGATCAGGACCGCTTTCATGCTGCAGGCGCTGCTGGCCGGCCTTGCAGTGCTGCTGGGCGGCTACCTGGTGCTGCTGGTCGTCAAGTTCGGGCTGGTCAATGCGCTGCTCAAGGAAGAGGCCGCGCATTTCTGGGAGCTGCATGCGGCCTCGCCGGTGCAGCCTCCCCCCAATACCAGCAACATCCGCGGCTACCTGCTGGAGACCGGGCAGTCGCCGCTGAGCCTGCCCGCCGATCTGCGCGCGCTGCCGCCGGGTTTCCACGAGATCGGCGACGCCGACCAGCTGGTGCTGGTGGACGAGAAGCCCGGCGGCCGGCTCTACCTGGTGTTCCTGCGTTCGCAGGCCCAGCACCTGGCCTTCTGGTTCGGGGTGGTGCCGGTGCTGCTGATCCTGCTCGCGGTCTACGGCGCCTCGTGGCTGACCTACCACGTCTCGCACCGCGTCGTGTCGCCGGTGACGTGGCTGGCGCGACGCGTATCGCAGTGGGACCCGCTGTACCCGGACGCCAGCGAGCTGGCGCCGGAGCGGCTGCCGCCCGACGTGCAGGGCGAGGTGCGGCAACTGGCCGGCGCCCTGCACACGATGGCCGGGCGCATCGGCGACCATGTCGCGCGCGAGCGCAATTTCACCCGCGACGCCAGCCACGAGCTACGCACGCCCCTGACCGTGATCCGCATGGCCAGCGACATGGCGCTGGGTTCGCAGGAGTTGAGCCCGGGGCTGCAGCGCAGCCTGCAGCGCATCCAGCGCGCCGGCCGCGACATGGAGGCGCTGATCGACGCGCTGCTGATCCTCGCGCGCGAGGCCAACATCGAGCCGCAGGCCGAATGGGTCGAGGTGGCCGATGTGGTCCGTTACGAGGCGGCCAACGCCCGCGGCAGCCTGGCCGGGCGGCCGGTCGAACTGGAAGTCCACGTGCTAGCGGCGTGCCCCTTGCGGGTGCCGCCGCAGGTGCTGCACGTGGTGATCGGCAACCTGCTGCGCAATGCCTGCAACTACACCGACGCCGGCCGCGTCGACGCCTACGTGGAGGCCGACCGGGTGGTGGTGCGCGATACCGGCATCGGCATGTCGCAGGAGGCGCTGGCGCGGATCTTCGAGCCGTTCTTCCGCGTCGAGCCGGAGCGGCGCCAGGGCCATGGCCTGGGCATGCCCATCGTGCATCGCCTGTGCGAGCGGTTCGGCTGGCGCATCGAGCTGGACAGCGCGCCGGGGCAGGGCACGACGGTCACGGTGCGTTTCTCCCGCCAATCCCCGGGGGAAAGCCTCGGCGGGTAGCTGGCGGCATGGCGAACCGGTGGAAGGCCAGGGCACGGATGTCCTGCGCAGACGCGCAGAACAGGGCAGGAGCGGCCTGGAGACCGGGTATCGGCATTTTCATCCAGCATCCGCTGGCAGCGCACCGCCCCTGTCTTCCCGCCCGGAAGATGGAAGGGCTTGAGACGTGACGACAGGGCGCCGACAGGGCGCCTGTGGCAGAATCCCGCGCTGTTCATCGCCACGGCCGCCTGCATGGATATTTCCTGTTTCCGCCCTGTTCCGGCCGCCTGCGCCGGCTCGACCGAGGGCCGCGCCCATGGCTGACGAGATCGGCAACCTGCCGCGCGGCCCGGCGCGCGTGCTCAAGGCGGCGGTCTGGTCCTGGCAGGGGCTGACCGCGGCGTGGAAGCACGAATCCTCGTTCCGGCTGGAGGTTTACCTGTTCGTGGTGCTGGCCCCGCTGGCGCTGTGGCTGGGGCAGACCCCGGTGGAACGCGTGCTGCTGGTCGGCTCGATGCTGCTGGTGATCGCCATGGAGCTGGCCAATTCGGCCATCGAGGCGGTGATCGAGCGCTATGGCCCCGAGTTCCACGTGCTGGCCGGTCGCGCCAAGGACATGGGCTCGGCGGCGGTGTTCGTGCTGATGATGAACGTGCTGCTGTGCTGGGGGCTGATCCTGGCGCCCCGGATTCTCTGAACCACCTGCCGCGCGGTGGTGGCTTACGGTCTTTGTTGAAGGATTGCCTGCATGTCTTTTGAGTTCCTTGCCGACCCGAACGTATGGGTCACCCTGTTCATGCTCAGCGCGCTGGAAATCGTGCTCGGCATCGACAACCTGGTGTTCATCTCCATCGCCGTCGGCCGCCTGCCCGAGCACCGGCGGCCGCTGGCGCGCCGCGTCGGCATCGCCGTGGCCTGCATCACCCGCATCATGCTGCTGGTCTCGCTGGCCTACCTGGCGCACATGGAGAGCAATCTGTTCACCATCGCCGGCATGGGCATCTCGATCCGCGACCTGGTACTGATCGTCGGCGGCCTGTTCCTGCTCTACAAAGGCGTCAAGGAAATCCGCGAGCTGGTCAGCGGCGGCGAGGACCAGGACCCGACCACCACCCGGGCCTCGGCCACGTTCGGCATGGTGATCGCGCAGATCGCCGTCATCGACATCGTGTTCTCGCTGGACTCGGTGATCACCGCCGTCGGCATCGCCGACCACATCCCGGTGATGGTCTGCGCGGTGCTGCTGTCGGTGGCGGTGATGCTGCTGGCGGCCAACCCGCTGGGCCGTTTCATCGACGCCAACCCCACCGTGAAGCTGCTGGCGCTGGCCTTCATCCTGCTGGTCGGCGCGGTGCTGGTGCTAGACGGCCTGGACCTGCACGTTCCCAAGCCCTACATCTACGCCGCGATGGGCTTCTCGGTGCTGGTGGAGTGGTTGAACCTGCTGATGCGCCGCAATGCCAGGGAGCACCACGTCCCGGGCGCGGACAACTGGTAAGCCGTGGCCTGCCGCCGGCGCCATGCCGGCGGCGGCGACCTGACGGGGGCCGGCCGATGCCGGCCCTTGTCGTATGCACACGTTGAACACCGGTGGTGGCATGCTGCGGGCTCCAGCCGCCCAAGGACCCGCCCATGCGCCAGTTCCTCCGTCTGATGCTGCTCGCCATCGTGGCGGGTTCGATTTCCGGCTGTGGCTACAACGCCATCCAGCAGAAGGACGAGGCGGTCAAGGCCGGCTGGTCCGAGGTGGTCAACCAGTACAAGCGCCGCGCCGACCTGATCCCCAACCTGGTCAACACCGTGCAGGGGTACGCCCAGCAGGAGCGGCAGGTGCTGACCGAGGTGACCAACGCGCGCTCGCGGGTCGGGCAGATCAACGTCAATGCCGACGACGAGGCCTCGCTGAAGCAGTTCCAGCAGGCACAGGGCGAACTGGGCAGCGCGCTGTCGCGGCTGCTGGTGGTCAGCGAGAACTACCCGACGCTCAAGTCCGATCAGAATTTCCGTGACCTGCAGGCGCAGTTGGAAGGCACCGAGAACCGCATCACCGTCGCGCGCGGTCGTTACATCCAGCTGGTGCAGGACTACAACACCTACATCCGCTCGTTCCCGCAGGTCATCACCGCCAAGCTGTTCGGCTACCAGGCCAAGCCGAATTTCACCGTCGACAACGAGGCACAGATCGCGCAGCCGCCGGCGGTGGATTTCGGCACCCGGCCGGCGCCGCAGCCGCAGAACCCGCCGCCGGCACCGGCGCAGTGAGCCGGCGATGACGCGCCTGCTGCGCCCGTTGCTGCTGGTCCTGCTGCTCGGCCTCGGCGGGGCGGGAGCGGCCGTGGCGCAGCAGCTGGCGCCGATTCCGCCGCTGGACTCGCCGGTGGTGGACACCACCGGCACCCTGGATGCGGCGCAGCGGCAGGCGCTGGTGCAGCAGGCATTGGCCCTGCAGCAGCGCAAGGGCAGCCAGCTGCAGATATTGATCGTGCCCAGCACACGGCCCGAAGACATCGCCCAGTACACCACCCGCGTGTTCGAGCAGTGGGGTATCGGCCGCAAGGGCGTGGACGACGGCGTGCTGCTGGTGGTGGCGAAGAACGACCGCCGCGTGCGCATCGAGCCGGGCTATGGCCTGGAAGGCGCGATTCCCGACGCCATCGCCAACCGGGTGATCCAGGAATACCTGGTGCCGCGTTTCCGCGACGACGACTATGCCGGCGGCATCGCCGAGGCGACGGCGGCGCTGGTCAGGCTGGTCGATGGCGAGGAACTGCCGGCGCCGCTGGCCAGCAACCGCGATCCGGGCGACGGCGACGCCACTTTCTTCGTCGCGCTGTTCATCGGCGGCGTCGCCTCGATGCTGGCGCGGTTGCTGTTCGCACGCCGCTCGCGTCCATTGAAGGGCGTGCTGGCCGCGCTGCTCGGCGGCGGCGCGGGCTGGCTGCTGCTGTCGCTGGCCGGCGGCGGCATCGCCGCGGCGGTGGCCTTTTTCCTGTCGCTGGGCGGGCTGTCGCCCGGCGGTTTCGCCCGTGGGGGCGGTTTCGGCAGCGGCGGCTTCGGTGGTGGAGGATTTGGCGGAGGCGGCGGCTGGTCCGGCGGCGGTGGGCGTTCGGGAGGCGGCGGCGCCTCGGGGAGCTGGTGATGCGCTGGTTGCGCCATCTTTTTTCGCCTTCCGCCCATGCGCGGTTTCCCGCCGCGAGCCTGGGTCGTATCGCCCGCGCCATCGCCGACGGCGAGCGCCGGCATGCCGGGCAGGTCATGTTCGCGGTCGAATCCGACCTGCCGCTGACGGCGCTGTGGCGCGGCGTGTCGCCGCGCGAGCGCGCCGAACACGCCTTCGCCATGCTGCGCACCTGGGACACGCAGGCCAACAACGGCGTGCTGGTCTATCTGCTGCTGGCCGACCACGCCATCGAGATCGTCGCCGACCGCGGCCTGCATGGACGCGTCGAGGCGGTGCAGTGGCGGCAGGTCTGCGAGGACTTCGGCCGACACCAGCGCGATGGCGACCTGGAGGCGGCGGTACTGGCCAGCGTGGACGAAGTCTCGCGGCTGCTCGCGGTGCATTTCCCGGCCGACCCACGGCAACCCCGGGACAATGAATTGCCCGACCAGCCCCACATTCTGGGCTGAACCAGCGAGAATGGCGTCCTCCCGTCACATGGATCCGGCCGCGAGCGGCACATGGCGCTGAGTCTTCTCCTGCGTTGCAACAGTCTCCCGGAGACGGGTGCGTTCTACGCCTCGCTGCCGGGCTTTTCGGTGTCGCCGACGGACCGGGACCCGCTGGTGGTCGAGGGCCACGGCTGCGCCCTGCTCTTCACCGGGACGGACCTGTGGAGAATGCCGCCGGCCTTTTCCGGCACGCTCTACATCGCGGTCGCCGATGTGGACGCGCTATGGGAACAGGTGAAGGACCGGGCGATGGTCGCGTGGCCGCTGCAGGACATGCCGTACGGCACGCGCGAGTTCGCCATCAACGATTGCAACGGCTATTACGTGGCGTTCCAGCAGCAGGACTGACAATCCATCCACCGGCGCCTTCTTCGGCACCCCTCAATCCAGGCCAATCCGCACACGCATGATCTACCTCCACGACATAGACCCGATCGCCTTTTCCCTCGGGCCGATCAAGGTGCACTGGTACGGCATCATGTACCTGCTAGGTTTCGCCGCGGCATGGTGGCTGGGGCGCGGGCGCATCCGCGCCGTGCGCCTGCCGGGCGTGGACATGAACGGTTTTTCCGACCTGCTGTTCTACGCCATGCTCGGCGTGGTGCTGGGCGGGCGCATCGGCTACATGCTGTTCTACGCGACCGCCGATTTCCTGCACAACCCGCTGATCCTGCTGCGCGTATGGGAAGGCGGGATGAGTTTCCACGGCGGCCTGCTCGGCGTCATGGCCGCCGGCTGGTGGTGGACCCGCAAGCATGCGTTGCACTACTTCGACACCATTGACTTCGTCGCGCCGCTGGTACCGCTGGGGCTGGGCTTCGGCCGGCTCGGCAATTTCGTCGGCGGCGAGTTGTGGGGCAGGTTCACCCACGCCGGCTGGGGCGTGGTGTTCCCGCACGCGCCGCTCAAGGACGTGCCGGCCGGCCTGCCGACCATGGAGCAGCTGATGTCGGCCGTGCAGATCAGGCAGGACTTCGCCGCCGGCCTGCTCACCCAGTACGCACGCCATCCCTCGCAGCTGTATGAAGCCGTGCTGGAAGGGCTGGTGATGTTCGCCGTGCTGTGGGTCTATTCGATGAAGCCGCGCCCGCGTTATGCCGTGTCCGGCCTGTTCGCGCTGATGTACGGCTGCTTCCGGTTCCTGGTGGAGTTCGTGCGCATGCCCGACAACGGCGTCTACCTGGCCTTCGGCTGGTTCACCCGCGGCCAGCTGCTGAGCCTGCCGCTGATCGCGCTGGGGCTGGTGCTGCTGGCGATGTCGCGGCGCGCGCCGACGCTGCAGCCGGCGCTGCCTGCGGGAGGCAAGGCGTGAGGCCCGTTGCCGGAGGCAAGAAATGAGACAGTACCTGGACCTGCTGCGGCATGTGCTTGAACACGGGAGTGAGAAGTCCGACCGTACCGGCACCGGTACGCGCAGCGTGTTCGGCTGGCAGATGCGCTTCGACCTCAACGAAGGCTTCCCGCTGGTCACCACCAAGAAGCTGCACCTGCGCTCGATCATCCACGAGCTGCTGTGGTTCCTGAAGGGCGACACCAACATCGGCTACCTGAAGGACAACCAGGTACGGATCTGGGATGAGTGGGCCGACGCCAACGGCGACCTCGGCCCGGTATACGGCAAACAGTGGCGCAGCTGGGCCGCTTCCGACGGGCGGCAGATCGACCAGATGCAGTGGCTGGTGGACGAGATCAGGCGCAACCCGGATTCGCGACGGCTGGTGGTCAGCGCCTGGAACGTGGGCGAGCTGTCGCAGATGGCGTTGATGCCCTGCCACAACCTGTTCCAGTTCTATGTGGCCGACGGCAAGCTCAGCTGCCAGCTGTACCAGCGCAGTGGCGACATCTTCCTCGGCGTGCCGTTCAACATCGCCAGCTACGCGCTGCTGACCCACATGGTGGCGCAGGCCACCGGCCTGGGCGTCGGCGATTTCGTTCATACGCTGGGCGACGCGCACCTGTACTCCAACCACTTCGAGCAGGCCCGCGAACAGCTGTCGCGCCAGTCGCGCGCGCTGCCGAAGCTGTGGTTGAACCCGGAAGTCACCGACCTGTTCGGTTTCACCTTCGACGATATCCGCATCGACGGCTACGACCCGCTGCCTGCGATCAAGGCGCCGGTGGCGGTGTGAGCGGCGCGATGAAGCTCTCGCTCATCGCCGCGCTGGACCGCAACCATGGCATCGGCCATGGCAACGCGATGCCATGGCACCTGCCGGACGACTTCAGGCACTTCAAGGCGCTTACCCTCGGCAGGCCGATCCTGATGGGGCGCAAGACGGCTGAATCCCTCGGCCGCGCGCTGCCGGGGCGGACCAATCTGGTGCTGACCCGCGGCGGCCAAGTGCCGTTCGACGGCATGCAGGCGGTGGCATCGCTGGAGGAAGCCAAGGCCATTGCCGAGGCCGAAGGCGCCGACGAGTTGTGCGTGATCGGCGGCGGCGAGATCTACCGGCTGCTGATCGACCAGGCCACCGACCTGCACCTGACCTGGGTGGATGCCGAGGTCACGGCCGACACGCATTTTCCCAAAGTCGATCCCGCGCTATGGCAGGAAGTGGACAGCCAGCCGCATCCGGCCGACGAGCGGCATGCCTTCGCGTTTCGCTTCGCCCATTACGCGCGTCGGTAGACGCGCGAACGGAGTTTGCTGACAAGGCCCATTGCGCACCGCGGTGCGCTGCTACGGTTTGGGTGGGTCCTGCCGGGGCGTCCCGCCGCCATTCCCGCCGTTGTGCGGGCGATGCCGGCGCGGCCGGCGCCGCGGTTCGCGGCGTTCGCCCTGCGCTTCGTTGCGTGCTTCCGGGCGGCGTTCGGCCGGCGGCCTGCGCGGCGGGTGGGCGCCGGGCACCGGAGCCGGCACGTCGCGGCCGGGCACCTGCACCACGCGCAGTTCTTCGCTGTCCAGCTGCAGCGCGGTGAGCTTGCCGCCCCAGACCGCGCCGGTGTCGATGGCGTGCACGCCCTGGGTGATGGTCAGGCCCAGCGCCGACCAGTGGCCACAGACCATCTTCAGTTCGCGCTCGACCCGGCCCGGTACTTCGAACCATGGGTACATGCCCTGCTGCTGGGTACCGGGCGTGCCCTTGTCTTCCATGCCGATGCGCGCGCGCGGCGTGCAGTAGCGCATGCGGGTGAAGAAATTGATGATCGCGCGCGCGCGGTCGTAGCCGGCCAGGTTCGGCGCCCAGTTGGGGCCGTCGCCATACATGTTGCGCAGCAGTTTGCGGTAGCCGTTGCCGTGCAGCTGCTGCTCGACTTCGCGCGCATGCTTTTCGGCCATCGCCACGGTCCACTTCGGCGCGAGGCCGGCATGGAACATCATCCAGCCCAGCTCGCGGTCCACGTGCACGAGTTTCTGCAGGCGCAGCCAGTCCAGCAGCACGTCGCGGTCCTCGGCGAGCACGACGCGCTGCAGGTCCGGGTTGACCTTGCGCTGTTCCTCCGCGCTGCGCGCGCCGACGGCCAGCAGCGAGAGGTCGTGGTTGCCCAGCACCACCACGCAGTGCTCGCGCAGCGAATGCACCAGGCGCAGGGTTTCCAGCGACTGTCCGCCGCGGTTGACCAGATCGCCGCAGAACCACAGCCGGTCGACGGCCGGGTCGAAGTTGATCTTCTCCAGCAGCCGCTGGGTCACGTCGTAGCAGCCCTGCAGGTCGCCGATCGCCCAGGTCGCCATCAGTGCAGGGTCCTGGGAATGGAAAGCACGAACGGCGCGACCGGCGCGGCGAACTCGGTGCCGTCGTCGGCAAGCATGTCGTAATGGCCCTGCATGGTGCCGCGCTCGGTGCCGAGCATGACCCCTGAGGTGTAGCGGAATTCCTCGCCCGGGCGCAGCCGCGGCTGTTCGCCGACCACGCCGTCGCCATCCACGCGTTCGATGCGGCCGTTGCCGTCGGTGATGCGCCAGTGGCGGCTGATCAGGCGCGCCGGCACGTTGCCGCGGTTGTGGATGCGGATCGTATAGGCGAACGCGTAGCGCCCGTCTTCGGGGGCCGACTGTTCGTCGACGAATCGAGGCGATACCTCGATCTCGATCGCGTAGTGGCGGGAATCGTCCATGCGGGCAAGTGTAAGCAAAAGCGGGTGGAGCGGACGTCAGGCGACGGTGGCGTTGGCCAGGGCGATGAAATCGGCCACGTCCAATTGTTCGGCGCGCGCATCGCTGCGCACGCCAGTGGCGGCGAAGCCGGCTTCGTCGACGATGCCGTTCAAGGCATTGCGCAGGGTCTTGCGGCGCTGGCCGAAGGCGGCCTTGACCAGGTTGGCGAAGTGCCTGGGATCAACGATGCCGACCGTGGCCGGATCGCGCGGCACCAGCCGCACCACCGCCGAGTCCACCTTCGGCGGCGGCCGGAACGCGCCCGGCGGCACCACGAACAGCGAGGTCACCTGGCACCACGCCTGCAGCATCACGCTCAGGCGGCCGTAGACCTTGCTGCCGGGCGCGGCGGCCATGCGGTCCACTACTTCCTTCTGCAACATGAAAGTCATGTCCGAGATCGCCGCGGCATGCTCCAGCGCGTGGAACAGGATCGGCGAGGAGATGTTGTAGGGCAGGTTGCCGACCAGCCGGATCGGCGAACCGCCGGCCAGTTCGGTGAAATCGACCTGCAGCACGTCTCGGTGGACGATGGTCAGCTCGCCCAGCGGCGCGGCCGCGGCGGTGAGCGGCGCGATCAGGTCGCGGTCGAACTCGATCACCGTCAGCTGCGGATGGCGGCGCAGCAGCGGGAAGGTGATCGCGCCCTGGCCGGGGCCGATTTCGACCAGCCGGTCGCCGGGCTTCGGGTTGACCGCCATCACGATCTTTTCGACGTAATGCGTGTCGGCCAGGAAGTGCTGGCCCAGCTGCTTCTTCGCCGGCGCGGTGAAACCGGCGCCGGCGCGCGGGGAGTGGGAGGAATTCATCGGGCGATTTTACGTTGTGCGGCCAGCCGCGCGCATAGGCTCGTGGCAGCGATCAGGCTGGACGGGTCGGCCGTGCCCGTGCCGGCCAGGTCCAGCGCGGTGCCATGGTCGACCGCCACGCGTGGATATGGCAGGCCCAAGGTGATGTTCACCGCCTGCTCGAAGCCGCTGTACTTGAGCACCGGCAGCCCCTGGTCGTGGTACATCGCCAGCACCGCGTCGAAGCCGCGCAGCCTGGTCGGCAGGAACGCGGTGTCGGCGGGCAGCGGGCCGACGAGGTCCAGGCCTTCGCCGCGCAGCCGTTCCAGCAGCGGGATGACCACGTCCAGTTCCTCGCGGCCAAGGTGGCCATCCTCGCCGGCATGCGGGTTCAGGCCGAGCACGGCGATGCGCGGCCGGGCCAGGCCGAAGTCGCGGCGCAGCGCGGCGTGGGTGGTGGCGAGAACCGTGCGCAGACCGTCGGCCGTGATGGCATCGGCGACCTCGCGCAGCGGCAGGTGGGTGGTGGCCAGGGCCACGCGCATGTGCTCGTTGGCCAGCATCATCACCACCTCGACGCCAGCCTGCCGGGCCAGCAGTTCGGTGGTGCCGCTGTAGGCGATGCCGCCTTCGTTGATGATCGCCTTGTGCACCGGGCCGGTGACCACGCCGTCGAGTTCGCCGTCCAGACAGGCATGGCCCGCGCCGAGCAGGGCGTCGATCACCGCGCGTGCGTTGGCGGCATCGGGCTGGCCGAAGCGGGACGGGGCGGCGTTGTGGATGGCGCGCAGGCGCAGGTCGCCCGGTGCGGATGCCTGGGCGTTCTCGGGCAGCAGATTCAGGGGCAGATCGAGCGCGGCCGCGGCGGCGTGCAGGACGTCCGGGTCGGCGAATGCCAACAGCCGGCAATCGTTGCGCGGCTGTTGGACGAGACGGATGCAGAGTTCCGGGCCAACCCCGGAAGGCTCGCCCGGGACCAGAGCGAGCTGGGGAACCATGGGATCAGGGCTTGGCGGGTTCGGCCGCGCCGGAGGCCGGGTCGGCGGTGCCCTCGGCGCGGTCGCCGATGCGGAAGCTGACGTAGGCGTCGCCGCGCAGTTCCTGCAGGAAGCGGTTGTATTCGTCGTCCAGCTTGCGGCGGCCGATCTGGTCGCGGATCTGCGCGCGCTTGTTGTCGTCGGTCACGTCGGTCTGGCGGGTGGCCACGCGCTGCACGATGTGCCAGCCGGCATCGGTGCGGAACGGCGCGGTGACGCCGCCGTCCTGGACGCCCTCGATCTGCTTGCCGAAGTCCGGGCCGAAGGCATCGGCCGGGAACCAGCCGAGGTCGCCGCCCTGGCCGCGGCTGTTGGCGTCGTCGGACGATTCCTTTGCCGTGGCCTGGAAATCGGCGCCGCCGGTGATGCGCGCGCGCAGGGTCTCGGCCTTGGCCTTGGCCGCCGTATCGTCCACCTGGTCGGTCACGCGCACCAGGATGTGGCGGGCGTGGTACTCGGTGACGGTATGGGTGCCGGCGGCATTGTCGCTGTCGCGTACTTCCACCAGCTTCAGCAGCTGGAAGCCGCTCGGGCCGCGGATCGGGCCGATCACGTCGCCGGCCTTCATCGTCTTGATCTGCACGGAGAACGCGTTGGGGATCTCGTCCAGGCTACGCCAGCCCAGGTCGCCGCCTTCCAGCGCGTTGGGGCTGTCGGAATAGCGCACCGCGGCGGCGGAGAAGTCCAGCTCACCCTTGCCGATCAGGTTCTTGATGCCGTCGACCTTGCTCTGGCCGGTGGCGATCTGCTCGGCGCTGGCGCCGTCGGGCAAGGCCACCAGGATGTGCGCCAGGTGGTACTGCATGCCGCCGGCGCTCTGCTGGGCCAACGCGGCGTCGACCTCGCCTTCGCTGACGCTGATGCGGCTCTGCGCGAAGCTCTGGCGCAGGCGCTGGGTGACGATCTCCTCGCGCACCGAGTGGCGGAAATCCTCGAAGCCGATGCCGTCCTGGGCCAGGCGCTGGCGCAGGCCGTCCACGTCGGTGCCGTTCTGCTGGGCGATGCTGGCCACGGCGTGGTTCAGCTCCTCGCCACTGACGCGGATGCCGCTGCCTTCGGCGCGGGCCACCTGCAGCTTGACCAGCACCAGGCGCTCCAGCACCTGGCGTTCGAGCACGCCCTGCGGCGGCAACTGGTGCTCGCGGCCGGCGTACTGCGACTTGATGTTGTTGACCGCGCGCTGCAGTTCGCTCTGCAGGATCACGTCCTCGTCGACGACGGCGGCGATGCGGTCCAGCGGCTGCGTCTGCTGCGCGGCGACCGGTGCGGACACGCCGGCAAGCGCCAGCAGGGTGGCGAGGACTGCAGGTAGGGTCTTGGTCATGGAATCAGGTTCGGATCGTAGTCGTCGTCGTTCGCCTCGATGTTGCTGGGCGGAACGAGGTACAGGTCGTCTCGGTTGTAGCCGAGAATAGCACGGCGCAAGGTGCGGTCCGTGTCCTGCCCGACCGAGCTCAGGCCCTTGAGCACGAACTCGATCTGGAAGGAATTGTTCATCTCGCCCTCGCGGTTGCGCACGTAGCGGCGGGCCAGGGCGCGCACGGCCAGGCAGCAGCTGTCCCACTGCACGCCGCCGATGATCTCCAGCGGCTTGTGGTCGAGCATCGAGTAGTAATAGCGGCCGACGATGCTCCAGCGCGGGTTGACCGGGTACAGGAAGGACAGGTCGGCCTGCTTGAGCTGGTCGGTATTGTTGCTGGGATTGCGCCGGTAGCGGTAGGTCAGGTTGACCACGCCGTCCTCGGGCAGCAGGTAGCGGGCGCGGACGCTGGCCAGGTCTTCCTTGCGGTACTTCGGGTTCCACTGGTAGGTGCTGCCCAGGGTCCAGCGGTCGTTGATCGCCCAGTTCACGTCCGCCACCCACGCCGATTTGCCCTGCTGGACGATGGCGTCGCCGCTGCCGAGGGTGACTTTCGAATCCTCGAAGTAGGTGATCTGGCCGATGCTGGCCGACAGCTTTTCGCGGCCGTCGGCCTGGCGGATCAGGCGCGTGGTCAGCGCGGTGGTCAGCTGGTTGGCATCGTTCTGGCGGTCGGCGCCGGTGAAGCGCGAATCGCGGAACAACTGGCCCCAGCTGAAGGTGAAGGCGCGGGTATCGAACAGCGGCAGGTCGCTCTGGTCGCGGTATGGCGTGTTCAGGTAGAACAGGCGCGGTTCGAGGGTGTGCAGGTAGGACTGGCCGCCGATGTCGGTTTCGCGGTCGAAGAACAGGCCCATGTCCAGGCTGGCGATGGGCAGGCTGCGGTGCGGCGCGGTATTGCCGCGCAGCTGCTCCGGGGTGGCGGTCGCCGGGTCGATGCCCGCGGCAATCAGCTGGTTGCGGCGGATGCCGTCGGCCAGGCCGCGTTCCAGCTCATAGGCGGTATAGCGCCAGGCCAGGGTCGGAGTGATGTACCAGGCGGCGCCGGCCAGCGGCATCGACACGTAGGGCCTGATGTCCAGGCGCGAGCCGCCGTCGACCCGGGTCAGGCTGCCATCGCGCACATACTCGCCATCGGCATCGATGGTCTTGCCGTGGATGTCGTCGTGGGTGAAGCGTACGGCCTCGGCATACACGCCGGCCTCGAACCAGCGGCCGAAACTGTCGTCCCAGGTGCCGAACAGGCGCGGCTGGCGGCTGTAGGGCAGGGCGGCTTCGGTCAGGGTGTAGTCGGTCAGCTGCCAGTGGTCGGCCATCAGGCCGGCGGTCCAGGTGCGGCCGGTGCCGTACAGGCCGGCGGTGCTCTGCAGGTTGGAGGCGGTCACCCCGAGCAGGCGGTTGGCGAAATCCTCCATGTAGCGCTCGTCGCTGACCCAGGCCAGGCTGGCGCGCGCCTGCCAGTGGCTGTCGATGTTGTGGTAACCGCTGAAGACGATCTTGCCGCGCTCCTTGTCGCGCAGCGAGTCGTTCGGCATCCACTCGGTTTCCAGCTGGCCGCGGCCACCGCCGTACAGATAGCGGAACTCGTTGTCGAGCATCAGCCCGCGCCGGCTCATCCAGCGCGGCGTCAGCGTGTCGTCGTAGTTCGGCGCCAGGTTGAAATAGATCGGCTGCGCGTAGTCGAAGCCGTTGCGCCCGGACATGCTCAGCTTGGGATAGAGCAGGCCGGTCATGCGCCGGTCGTCGATCGGGAACTTGAACCAGGGCATGTACATCACCGGCACCTTGCCGACGCGCAGCACCGCGTTGCGGGCGGTGCCGAAGCCCTCTTCGTTGTCGACCTCGATCTGCGGCGCGGCCAGCTTCCACACCGGCTGCGACGGATCGCAGGTGGTGTAGGTGGAGCGGTGCATCTGCCCGACCGAGCCCTGCAGGTCGATGGAGTCGGCGCTGCCGTTGCCGCGGCGCGAGACCAGCTGGTAGTTGATGTCGCTGATCTTGTGGCTGTCCGTTTCCTGGTTGCCCTCGGCGCGCTTGGCGGTCAGGCGGATCGTCGAGTCGGAATAGCGCACGTTGCCGTCGGCGATGTAGTTGCCGGTTTCCGTATCGAAGCGCAGGTTGTCGGTGCCCATGAACTGGTCGCCGCGCTTGAGCGCCACGTTGCCCTCGTACTGCGGGACCGTGCTGGTGCCGGAGAGCTGGTCGCCCTCGATGTCGGTCGGCAGCTGGTCGCGGGTGGCGGCCGCGGCCGGGTCGGCCTTGGGCGCCTCGTCGAAGGCCGGCAGCACGTCGGTGGCCGGGCACAGGTTCCAGTTCACCGGCTTCTCGCTGGCCATCGCCGACAGGCCGAAGGCGACGCTCAGGGGCAGGGGAAGCAGGCGAAGGGCTCGGCGCACGCGGATCGGATTCAGGGAAAACGGCCGCTAGCTTGCCGCATCGACTGCATGGGGGCAATGAAGGGCTTCCGCGGACGGGGGGCGGGGTTCATGCGCCCGTCACCGGGCGAGCAGGGCGTGCACATGGGCCACACTGCATTCGGCCAGGGCCTGCAGGTCGTAGCCGCCCTCCAGCAGGGACACCAGCCGGCCGTCGGCGTGGCGGTCGGCCAGCGCCGCCAGTTCGGCGGTCAGCCAGCCGAAGTCCTCGGTCTCGACCATCAGGTCGGCCTGCGGGTCGCGCATGTGCGCGTCGAAGCCGGCCGAGACGAGGAGCAGCTGCGGACGGAAGGCGTCGACCTGCGGCAACAGGTCGTCGGCCCAGGTGTTGCGGAAGCGGAAGCCGCCGCTGCCCGGCGGCAGCAGGATGTTGCAGACATTGCCCACGCCGCGCTCGCGCATGCTGCCCGAGTAGGGGAACAGCCCGGATTCGTGGCTGCTGTAGTAGGCCACGCGCGGTTCGGTCTCGAAGATCGCCTGGGTGCCGTTGCCGTGGTGGACGTCGAAATCGACGATGGCGATCCGCTCCAGCCCATGCACGTCGCGGGCGTAGGCGGCGGCCACGGCGATGTTGTTGAACAGGCAGAAGCCCATCGCGGTATCGGCGGTGGCGTGGTGGCCGGGCGGCCGCACGGCGCAGAACGCGCGCCGGTCGGGGCCGCGCATCACCGCGTCGACCGCGGCCACGCCGGCGCCGGCGGCATGCAGGGCGGCGCTGGCCGAGCCGGGCGAGGCGAAGGTGTCCAGGTCGATCCGCCGCAGCGGTGCGGTCTGCGCCTGCAGCACGTTGTCGATCAGCTCGCGTTCGTGCACCCGCGCCAGTTCGCCGAGCTTGGCCGGCGGTGCTTCGCGCCAGTCCAACTGCTCCGGGAACGCCCCATGCAGTGCGTCCAGCACCGCGCGCAGCCGTTCGGGCGATTCGGGATGGTCGGGACCGGGGTCATGGCCCAGGCAGGCCGGGTGGGTGAATACGAGCATGCCGGCAATGTAACCGACCGCCATGCCTCGTAGCTGCCGGCTTTGGCCGGCAGGGACGCTCAGGAACGAGTGAAGAGGAACGAGGAACGAGTAAAAGCAGGAGCGCGGCTCTCACTCGTTCCTGAATGATCAGCCGTGCCGGCGCTGGTGGTTCCAGGTCACTTCGCCGTGACCATCGGCGCGGGCCAGCACCCGCGCCAGCACGAACAGCAGGTCGGACAAGCGGTTCAGATAGCGTATCGCCTCGCCACGCACGTCCTCGACCCGGGCCAGCGCGACGGTCTCGCGCTCGGCGCGGCGCACGATGGTGCGGGCCAGGTGGCAGCGCGCCGCGCCTTCGCCGCCGGCCGGCAGGATGAATTCCTTCAGCGGCGGCAGGTCGTCGTTGTAGCGGTCCAGATGCTGTTCCAGCGCGTCGATGTCGGCCGCATGGATGGCGGCGTGGCCGGGGATGCACAGCTCGCCGCCAAGGTCGAACAGCTGGTGCTGGATCGTGGTCAGCAGCGTACGCACGTCCTCGGGCAGGGCCACGGCCAGCAGCACGCCGATGGCCGAGTTGGCTTCGTCGACGGTGCCATAAGCGTTGACCCGCAGCGAGTCCTTGCCGGTGCGGCTGCCGTCGCCCAGGCCGGTGCTGCCGTCGTCGCCGGTGCGGGTGTAGATCTTCGAGAGGCGGTTGCCCATCGTGCGGCGCCGGTCAGTGCGCGATGCGGTCGGCGGCCGACTGGCGCGCGAGCGCCTCGGCGGCGACCTGCGCCAGCGCCGCCATGCCGGTGTACATGGCCGCGGTACGCATGTACGGCAGCAGCCAGTCGGTGTAGTTCTTGAACCAGCCGGCCACGGTCGGCTCGGCGACGACGCTGCTGGTCCAGTAGAAGCCGCCCTGCGCGAACAGGTGGCAGACCACCACCGCGCCGACCAGGGTCGCGGCGAACAGGCCCAGCGCACGCCAGCTGGCGCCCTTGTAGAAACGGCGCAGCAGCATGCCGCCGGCCCACATGGCGAAGTAGGCCGGAACCAGCGCCCAGTAGCCGGCCGAGACGCAGTAGTGGCCCCAGAAATCCATGCCCTGGCTGCTGATCACGGTCCAGTCGACCGCCACCGCCAGCGCCATCAGCAGCGGGAACGCCCAGCGGGTCCAGCTGCGCAGGTAGAAGCCGCCCATGAAGAACACCGCCCAGGACGCGTCCGGGATCGGCGCGAAATGGTTGATGCGGGTGCCGGCCATCAGCAGCACGAGCAGGGACAGGACGAAGGCGCGTTGGACGTTGGCGGTCATGGTGTTGAAGGATCTGGCGGAATCAGGCCGCCATTCTAGCCGCAGTCGCGCCGCGACCGCGGTTGCAGCGCGGCATCGCGGCGGCGCCCGCGGCGGCCGAGCCTTTATCATGGCGGCATGAGCGACCTTCATGATGTGGTGATCGTCGGTGGCGGACTGGTCGGTGCCAGCCTGGCCATCGCGCTGGACCGGCTGGGGCTGGACGTGGGACTGGTGGAAGCGACCCCGGCCAGCGAACTGCCGGCGGTGTTCGACCAGCGCAACCTCAGCTTCGCCGCGGCCACGGTCAACGCGCTCGCCGCGCTGGGGGTGATGCAGCGCCTGGAAGGCGCGCCCGGCCCGATCCGCCGCATCCACGTCAGCCGCGCCGGCGATTTCGGCCGCGTGGTGATGGACGCCAGCGACTATGGCCGCGATGCCTTCGGCCAGGTGGTGGTGGCGCGCGACTTCGGCCGCGCGCTGGAGGCCCGGCTGGGCGACCTGTCGCACCTGACCCGCTATCGTCCGGCGAAATTCGTCGGGCTGGGCGGATGCGCCGATGGCCGCCGCGAAGTGGTGATCGCCGAAGCGGCGGGCGAGCGCCGCCTGCGTGCGCGGCTGGTGGTCGGCGCCGACGGCACCCGCAGCGCGGTGCGGCAGGCGCTGGGCATCGACGCCAGCGAGCACGATTACCTGCAGACCTTGTTCGTGGCGCGGGTGCGCGCCGCCCGGGCGCCGGACGGCACCGCCTGGGAGCGCTTCACCGATACCGGCCCGACCGCGCTGCTGCCGCGTGGCGACCGCCACTACGGCCTGGTCCACGGCGTGGCCCGTGACGAGGCCGACGCGGTGATGGGGCTGGACGACAACGCATGGTTGGCGCGTCTGCAGAACGTGCTGGGCTGGCGCGCCGGGCGGCTGCTGGAAAGCGGCCCGCGCAGCGCCTACCCGCTGATCCAGGTGCTGGCGCGGCAACTGGTCGGCGAGCGCGCGCTGCTGCTGGGCAACGCGGCGCAGACCATCCATCCGCTGGGCGCGCAGGGCTTCAACCTGGGCCTGCGCGATGCGCTGACCCTGGCCGAACTGATCGGCGATGCCGCGCAGGACCCCGGCGCCGACGGCCTGCTGCAGGCCTACGTGCAGCGCCGTGGTCCCGACCGCGAGCAGACCCTGGCCTTCTCCGACGGCCTGGCGCGCTTGACCGGCAACCCGGCGCCGCTGTTGCGGCCGCTGCGCAGCCTCGGCCTGGTGGCCGCCGCGCAGGCCGCGCCGCTGCAGTCCTTCCTGGTCGGCGGCGCGATGGGATTCCGCGGGCAGGTGCCCGAGCTGTGCAGGAGCCAGGCGCAATGAGCCGGCGTGGACGGTTGGACGCGGTGGTGGTCGGCGGCGGCGTGGTTGGCACCGCCTGCGCGTTGGCGCTGGCGCGCGAAGGCCTGCAGGTAGCCCTGGTGGAAGGGCGCGAGCCACCGCCGTGGTCGGCGCAGCGGCCGGACCTGCGCGTGTTCGCCTTCGCCCACGACAACGCGGCGCTGCTGGAGGCGCTGGGCGTGTGGCCGCAGGTGGCGCAGGCGCGGGCGCATCCCTACCTGCGGATGCGGGTGTGGGACGCGGCCGGCGGCGGCGAACTGGCCTTCGATGCCGATGCGCTGGGCCGCCGCGAACTGGGCTGGATCGTCGAGAACGGCCTGCTGGTGGACCGGCTGTGGGCGGCGCTGCCGGCGGCCGGCGTGCAGCTGCATTGCCCGGCGCGCGTCGAGTCGATGGAACAGGACGAGGGCGGCGTGCGCCTGCGCCTGGACGACGGCCGCCGCGTGGACGCGGCCGTGGCCATCGCCGCCGACGGCGGCGAATCCACCCTGCGTGCGCTGGCCGGGCTGGACGTGTCGCGCCACGACTACGGCCAGCGCGGCGTGGTCGGTTATGTCGACAGCGAGCGCCCGAATGAGGCCACCGCTTGGCAGCGCTTCCTCGACACCGGCCCGCTGGCGGTGCTACCGGTGGACCGGCACCGCAGTTCCATCGTCTGGACCCTGCCCGACGCCGAGGCCGAGCGCGTGCTGGCGCTGGGCGACGAGGCTTTCGGCCGCGAACTGACCAACGCCTTCGAAGGCCGCCTGGGTGCGATGCGCACGGCCTCGCCGCGCGCGGCGTTCCCGCTGCGCCGGCAACTGGCCAGCGACTACGTCGCCGGCCGCGTGCTGGTGTTGGGCGACGCCGCGCACGTGGTGCATCCGCTGGCCGGGCAGGGCGTCAACCTCGGCCTGCGCGACGTGGCCGGGCTGCGCGAGCTGGTGCGCGACGCGCGCCAGCGGCGGGTGGACTGGACCGCGCCGCACCGGCTGCGGCGCTGGGCACGGGTGCGGCGCAGCGACAACACGGTTGCCGCCTACGGCTTCGATGCGATCAACAAGGTGTTCTCCAACGACGAGATGCACCTGACCCTGGCGCGCGGCGCGCTGCTCGGCCTGGCCGGGCGCATGCCTCCGCTGCTGTCGCTGTTCTGGAAGCGCGCTTCGGGGCTGTAACAGCGCACCCTTCTTGTAGGAGCGCACTTCAGTGCGCGATGGGGCCTTCCTCGGTGAAGCCCCATCGCGCACTGAAGTGCGCTCCTACATGTACATGCGCGTCAATCCACCAGCCAGCCGGCCAGCTGGTCGCGTGCGAGCTTGCCGTGTCGTGCGGTATCGAGCGCATTGAACTCGTCGGCCAGCGCCGGGTTGGCCTGCGCCTCGTCGCGGCTGATGAAGCCGTCGCCGTCCACGTCGAGCGCGTCGAAATCGATGCGGTAGCTGCCGATTACGCTGTCCGGCTGGATCGAGCGCACGATCACCGCCGCCTGCCCGGGTTCGGCCGGCAGACGCACCTGATGGGTGACCGCCCCACTGGCCAGCGACTGGTTGCGCACGTTGACCGGTGCCGCCGGCAGCGGCGTGGTGACGGCCGCATCGCGCGGCGCGTTCTGCGCCTGCACGGATACGGCCGGAACCGTGGAAAGCAGCAGGGCGATGGCGGGAAAGCAGCGGCGGATCACAGGCAACCTCTCACACGGACGACGGGATTCCGCCTGCCGGCCCGTCCGGCCTCACTTCTTCATCCAGCCCTCCAGCTGCGCCTTGCTCAGGCGGCCGGTGTGGTGGGTGTCGAGCGCATCGAACTCGCGTTCGAGCGTGGGATCGGCCTTGGCTTCCTCGCGGCTGATGAAGCCGTCGTGGTTGCGGTCCAGCTTGGCGAAGTCGATATGGTAGTCGCCACGGATCGAATCGGGTTCTTCCGAGGTGACCGTGACCGGCGTGCCCTTGTCGGTGAAGGTGGCCTTGCCGGTCTCCTGCGCCAGTGCCGGAACACTGGCGGCGCATAGCAGCAGGGCGGGAAGCAGCGGGCGGGAGAGGTTCATGAGTGGACTCCAGAAGGGGAAATCACGCCCCCGATGCTTGGCCCGCCACCGTTAAACCGGCCGCAAGAACGCATGCAGGCCGGCTGAATGTTGCCGCCGGTTCAGGGCCGTGCAGGGTGCCGCCCTCAGCCCGGAATGAACGGGAACGCGAGCTTCAGCAAGCCCTTCAGGCCGCCTTCGACGGTGGAGCTGACTGCCTTGGCGCCGAGGCTGTTCAGGGCGCGGCGCACGTCGTCCCAGCGCAGCTGGGCGACATCCTTCTTCAGCAGGTCGGCCACTTCCTCCGAAGCCGGGGCCAGCTTCTTCAGCGCCGCCACCGTGGCCTGCGGATCGGGCTGCAGGTAGCCCCAGCGCTCGGCGATCTTCAGCAGCGTGTCGAAGCGCACCGCCGCCACCTCGCGATTGCGCTCGTACACCGGCAGCGCGCCGACCTCGAGGATGGCCTGCTCGAAGCGCTGCGCGTCGTCCGGGTGCTCGATGCGGATGGCGAGGAAGCCTTCCTTGCGGCTGCGCTCGCTCACGTGCTTCGCGCCCGAGCGCAGGTTGGCTTCGGTCAGCACGGTGGCGACGATGCGCTGCAGGGCCGCGTCGGCGTCCTCGGGCACCAGCGCGCGCCAGCGGGCGTAGCCGTCGCGGCGCAGGCCCTTGACCTTGGCCGGCGTCACCCGCAGATGCAGCGCCACGCTGGCGTTGGAGTCGCCGCGGTCGATGGCGCCATCGCGTTCGAGCAGCACGAAGATCAGCAGTTCGAGATCGCGCTTGGTCAGCGACTGGAAACCCTGCAGCAGGGTCAGGCGCAGGAATTCATTGCCGAAGCCGGCCGGGTCCTTCAGTTCGATGGCGTGCATGCGTGTCCTCCCAGGAGTCACAGCATGCCCGATCGCGGTTGCGCGGATTGAGACTTCGCGTGCCGGACCGGCGATCCGGCGTCAATGCCCGTATTCACGGCCGGGACGGTCGGCGCGGAAGGTCTCGATGGCGCCGCGGTCCTGCAGCGTCACGAACACCTGCCGGCCGTCGCTGCCGCCGAAGGCCACGTTGGTCGGCTTGCGCCCCTTGAGCGGCACCTCGCGCAGCAGTTCGCCGGCGGGCGAGACGATGGCGACGACGCCGGCATCGTAGCGGGCGATGTACAGGTTGCCGTCGGCGTCGCAGCGCATGCCGTCCATGCCATGGTCGTCGAAGCGGATCAGCAGGCGCTTGTCCGACAGCGTGCCGGCGGCATCGCGGTCGTACACCCAGACGTTGCGCTGCACGCTCTCGTTGACGTACAGGCGGCGGCCGTCCGGGCTGACCTCGATGCCGTTGGTGGTGCCCATGCCGGATTCGAGCCGGTGCGCGCGGCCGTCGCGGTCGATGCGCCACAGCTGGCCGTTGTCCGGGTTGGCCCAGTCCGGGTCGCTCGCATACAGCGTGCCGTCCGGTGCCAGCGTGATGTCGTTGGGCTGGTGCGCGCCGTCCAGGCGTGCGAACACCGACACCGCGCGCGTGACCGGATCGACGCGCAGCACGGCGTGGCCCTTGTAGTCGGCCACGAGCATGGCGCCATCGGCGGCGAAGCGGATGCCGTTGCCGACGCTGCCTTCCGGCAGGGTGACGAACAGCGTGGCCCTGCCGCTCTTATCGACGCGGCCGATGGTGCCGTCGCGGCCGAAGTTGACCACGTACAGCGCGCCGTCCGGGCCGGTCGCCGGGCCTTCGATGCCGGAGGTGAACATGCCGTCGCCGACATGGTCGCGGGCGAGGAAATCAGGCGCGGCGATGGCATTGCCGCACAGGGCCAGGCACAGCGCGGCGGCGGCATGGCGCAACAGGACGTGACGGGCGATGGCGGCGCTCTCCATGCGGGAAAGGTCCGCAGTGTGCCAGAGCCATGCCCTCGGGGTGGCCGGTGGTTGCGCTGGCAACGACGCACTGCTGCAGATGCGGGGCTTGCCCCTGCATGGCGCATCGCCGGGAAGGCCCCCCGCAGATGAGGGGACGTGGCTCAACCGCGCGCCGGCATCGCCAGCACGGTGATCTCCTCGCGGTCGTGATACAGCTGCTTGGCGCGCACGGTCAGCGGCCTGCCGGCCTGCTCGGCGAACAGGTCCAGGCACAGGCGGGTCTCGTCCCAGCGCTTCTTCATCGGCAGCTTGAGGTTGAAGATGGCGTGCCGGCACCAGCCTTCGCGCAGCCAGGTGGCCATGCGCTCGGCCACTTTGCGCGGCTGTTCGACCATGTCGCAGACCATCCAGTCCAGCGCGGTCTCCGGCTTCCAGTGGAAGCCATCGGCGCGCAGGTGCTCGACCAGACCGGTGTCGAGCACGTGCTGGCGCAGCGGGCCGTTGTCGATGCTGGTGACGCGCAGGTGCTGGCGGGTCAGCACCCAGGTCCAGCCGCCGGGCGCGGCGCCGAGGTCGGCTGCGCGCATGCCGGGCTTGACCAGCGCTTCGCGTTCCTCGGGCGTGAGCAGGGTCAGCAGCGCCTCGTCCAGCTTCAGCGCCGAGCGCGAGGGCGCTTCCGGCAGCAGTTTCAGGCGCGGGATGCCCAGCGCCCACGGCGCGCTGTCGCGGGTATCGGCGACGCCGACGAAGGCGTGGGTGCCGTCGACGAACACCACGTGCAGCCGCGGCAGCCTGCCGTTGTCCTTGTCGGTGAGCTGGCCGGCCTTGCGCAGCGCCGGGCGCAGCGCGTTGCCGAAACTGCGCGCCAGCCCGGCCAGCGGCTTGCCCGCGTCCGAATCGGGATGTTCCACCCACAGCTCGCCGAAGCGCGGCTGGCCCTGCAGCGCGGCGATGATCGGGCTGATGCGGTCGGCGGGGTCCAGCTGCGGCAATTCCGCCAGCAGGCGCAGCTTCTGCCGGGCGAAGATCAGCCCGCGCCACGGCAGGGCGCGGTCGAGCGCGGCGGCTTCGTCAGTGACGAACACCACGTAGCCGTCGTTGCGCTGCGTGCGCGCATAGCCGGCGATGCCGGCATGGCCGGCGCGCTCGGTCAGTTCGGCGGCCAGTTCCGGCTCGAAGCCCTGGCGGCAGTAGCACAGCAGGCCGGTCATGTGAGTCCTTGAGAGCGGTTGTAGGAGCGCACCTTGGTGCGCGATGGGGTGTTACCGGGAAAGCTTCATCGCGCACCAAGGTGCGCTCCTACAGGAATCAATACCGAGCGCCGTCGCTCTGGCCATAGTGGCGCAGCACCGCGCGGGCGGCGTCGCGGTGCAGGCCCTGCACGACCTCGATGCCGCGGCGGTTCAGCTCGCCGACCCAGTCGGCCGGCAGCGGGCCCTCGTCGAACGGGGTCAGTTCCTCGACGTCGGCGGCGCTGGCGCCGATCAGCAGGCGGTCGATGCCGGCCCAGATCGTGGCGCCGTAGCACTGGCAGCACGGCTGCGAGGAGGTGGCCAGGGTCACCGGCGACAGCGCGTCGTTCAGGCGCGGGGTCTGCAGCCGCTGCTGGGCCAGCATGTAGGCCATGTTCTCGGCATGCGCCAGCGAGGTGCAGTGCGGCACCACGCGGTTGACCGCGGCGGCGATGACGCGGTCGTCCGGGCCGAACACCACCGCGCCGAACGGACCGCCGGTCTGCGCGTCTACGTTCAACCGCGACAGCTCTATCGCCAGCGCGACCTTGGCGTCGTCGCCCGGGTAGGCGCGGCTGGTGTCGACGACTTCGTGGATCCAGGCCGGCAGGGTCAGGTGGACTTGCGCGTACAGCATGCGGGGCGGTGCCTCGTGAGCGTTGAACAGGGGGTGCGGCGGCCAGT
Organism: Stenotrophomonas sp. 05N423; assembly: GCF_056397145.1. Taxonomy (NCBI): domain Bacteria; kingdom Pseudomonadati; phylum Pseudomonadota; class Gammaproteobacteria; order Lysobacterales; family Lysobacteraceae; genus Stenotrophomonas; species Stenotrophomonas sp. 05N423. The sequence goes on along the minus strand of NZ_JBFTMV010000003.1, from coordinate 4,845 downwards.
GTAGCCCGGCGCGCCCGTGCGGACCGTGCAGGGCGCGGCCGCGCGGCCCGTGCCGCAGCGCGGGCACGGGCGTGGCTTCTCTCGATGGAACGGGCGGCGGCAGGCGTCATGCCCGCCGCCAGGGGATCAGCCGGCCCAGGTGTCGCGCAGGGTCACGCTGCGGTTGAACACAGGCTTGTCCGCGCGGTGGTCGCGGCGGTCGGCGACGAAGTAGCCGGTGCGCTCGAACTGGAACGACTGCTCCGGCACGGCGCTGGCCGCGGCCGGTTCCACGTAGCCGGTGACGACCTTGCGCGATTCCGGGTTGAGGTAGTCGCGATAGGTCTTGCCCTCGGATTCGTCGTCCGGGTCCGGCACCGAGAACAGGCGGTCGTACAGGCGGACTTCCGCCTCCACCGCGTGCTTGGCGCTGACCCAGTGGATGGTGCCCTTGACCTTGCGGTTGGCGCCTTCCATGCCCGGGCGGGACTCGGGGTCCAGCCAGCCGCGCAGCTCGACGATTTCACCGGCGTCGTTCTTCACCACCTCATCGACGCGGGCGATGCCGGCGCCACGCAGGCGCACTTCGCCGCCCGGCACCAGCCGCTTCCAGCCCTTGGGCGGGACTTCGGCGAAATCCTCGCGCTCGATCCACAGCTCGCGCGAGAACGGCACCTGGCGCTCGCCGAAGGACTCGTCCTTGGGGTGGTTGCTGAAGGTCAGCGTTTCCTCATGGCCTTCGGGCAGGTTGGCCAGCACGAACTTCAGCGGCTCGATCACCGCCATGCGGCGTGGCGCGGCGCTGTCCAGGTCCTCGCGCAGCGCGCCTTCCAGCACGCTGAAATCGATCAGCGAATTCTGCTTGGAAATGCCCACGCGCTCGGCGAACAGGCGCATCGCCGCCGGCGTGTAGCCGCGGCGGCGCAGGCCCTGCAGGGTCGGCATGCGCGGGTCGTCCCAGCCGTCCACCAGCTGCTCGGTGACCAGCGCCATCAGCTTGCGCTTGCTCATCACCGTGTAGTTGATGTTCAGGCGCGAGAACTCGATCTGGCGCGGCTTGGCCGCCTCGCGCGGCAGGCCCTTGTCGGCCAACGGCTGGGTCAGCGTGTCGTCGTGGGCGAAGTCGACGTTGTCCACGCACCAGTCGTACAGCGGGCGATGGTCTTCGAACTCCAGCGTGCACAGCGAGTGGGTGATGCCTTCCAGCGAATCGCCCAGCGCGTGCGCGTAGTCGTACATCGGGTAGATCGGCCAGGCGTTGCCGGTGTTCTGGTGCTCGACGTGCTTGATGCGGTAGATCGCCGGATCGCGCAGGTTGATGTTGCCGCTGGCCATGTCGATCTTCGCGCGCAGGGTGCGGGCGCCATCGGCGAACTCGCCGGCGCGCATGCGCGCGAACAGGTCCAGGTTCTCCTCGACGCCGCGCTCGCGGTAGGGCGAGGGCCGGCCCGGCTCGGTCAGGGTGCCGCGGTAGGCGCGCACTTCCTCGGCCGACAGGTCGCAGACATAGGCCTTGCCCTCGCGGATCAGCTTCTGTGCGCCCAGGTAGTAGGCGTCGAAATAGTCCGAGGCATGGCGCAGCTCGTTCCATTCGAAGCCCAGCCAGCGCACGTCGTCCTGGATCGCGGCCACGTACTCCGGGTCTTCCTTGGCCGGGTTGGTGTCGTCGAAGCGCAGGTTGCACACGCCGTTGAACTCACCGGCGATGCCGAAGTTCAGGCAGATCGACTTGGCATGGCCGATGTGCAGGTAGCCGTTGGGCTCGGGCGGGAAGCGGGTCTTGATCGCGGTGTGCTTGCCGCTGGCCAGGTCCTCGCGGACGATCTGGCGGATGAAGTCGCGCTTTTCGGCAGGAGCCGTTTCCGGCGTGGCAGCAGCGGCAGGCGTGTTCTCGGACATTGGGGTGCAGCGTATTGAGAGAACGCAAGTTTAGCCGAGCCGGGCGCCGGCTGCCGGACCGGCGCTATGCTGGGCGCCCCACCTGCAGGTTGCGCCCATGAACCGCCCCGTCCTGGTGATCGGCAACAGGAACTACTCCTCCTGGTCGCTGCGGCCCTGGCTGCTGCTGCGCCATTTCGGGGTGGAGTTCGACGAGGTGCGGCTGGCGCTGGACGCGCCGGACTTCGCCGCCCAGGCCCTGCGCCATTCGCCCACCGGCAAGGTGCCGGCCCTGCGCGACGGCGAGCTGGCGGTCTGGGATTCGCTGGCGATCTGCGAATACGCCAACGAGCGCTGGCTGGGCGGCAACGGCTGGCCGGCCGACCTGCACCGACGCGCGCTGGCCCGCGCCGCCGCGGCGGAAATGCATTCCGGTTTCACCGCCCTGCGTACCCAGTTGCCGATGAACAGCCGCCGCCGGCCCGACGGCTACCGCTGGGACGCCGCCGCGCAGCGCGACATCGACCGCGTGCAGGCGTTGTGGCGCGCGCTGCGCTGGGAGCATGGTGCCGGCGACGATTTCCTGTTCGGGGCGTTCGGCATCGTCGATGCGATGTTCGCGCCGGTCGCGATCCGCTTCGACGGCTATGGCGTGGCGGTGGACGACACCGCCGCGGCCTACATGCAAGCGCTGTTCGCCCTACCGGCGCTGCGGCAGTGGCGCCAGGCGGCGGAGCAGGAAAGCGAGCGGGTGGCCGCCACCGACGCCCTGTGCCGCCCGGCCTGACTGCGGAGAAACCCGATGCAACTGGTCTACCAGACAAGCAACCTGTTCGACGCGCACCTGGTCAAGCACGCGCTGGAGGACGCCGGCATCCCGGCCTTCGTGTTCGGCGAATCGCTGCTGGGCGCCGGCGGCGAGCTGCCGCTGTTCGGCCTGCTGCGGGTCTGCGTGCCGGACGCGGCCAAACCGGAGGCCGACGACATCGTGGCCGCGCTGGGCTTGGACGACGGTGTGGCCGGCCCCATCTGTGACGATGACGAAGCGCCGGGACTCCTGCCGGCCTGAGAGGAACGGATCATGCTGGGTATCGGACAAGGGCTGCTGGGCATCGGCGCGTTCAAGCAGCGCCTGCCGCGGCCGGAAGAAGCATTGCCGGGGCGCGAAGCGCCGTTGCCGCTGCACAACGTGCATTACGTCAACGGCCAGCCGCTGCGCGGCGAGTTCGCCGGTCTGCAGGTGCTGGACGTGGGGCTGGGCTGCTTCTGGGGCGCCGAACGCAAGTTCTGGCAGCTGCCGGGCGTGGTGACCACGGCGGTCGGCTACCAGGGCGGCGTCACTCCCAACCCGACCTACGACGAAGTCTGTTCCGGGCTCACCGGTCACACCGAAGTCGTGCGTGTGGTGTTCGACCCGGCGCAGGTCGCGTTGGACACGGTGCTGCGCACCTTCTGGGAAAACCACGACCCCACCCAGGGCATGCGCCAGGGCAACGACACCGGCACCCAGTACCGCTCGGCGCTGTACTGCCATACGCAGGCGCAGTACGAGGCGGCCATCGCCAGCCGCGATGCGTACCAGCAGCAGCTGGGCGCCGCCGGTTACGGCGGGATCACTACCGAGATCCTGTTCCCGGCGCCGCCGTTCTTCCATGCCGAGGACTACCACCAGCAGTACCTGGCCAAGAACCCGAACGGCTACTGCGGCATCGGTGGCACCGGCGTGAGCTGCCCGATCGGACTGGGCGTCTGAGGTGACGGGCGCCGCACCACGCCGGTTGCTGGTGGTGTGGCACGGCTTCACCGGCGCCACCCGGGCGATGGCCGAAGCGGTCGCGTCCGCGGCGCGCGAAGGTGCCGGCGATGCGCTGGACGTGCGCCTGCTGCGGGCGGCCGAGGCCAGCGCCGACGACGTGCTGGCCGCCGACGCGGTGGTGTTCGCCACGCCCGAGACGCTGGCCTCGATCAGCGGCGCGATGAAGGATTTCTTCGACCGCAGCTATTACCCGCTGCTGGGCCGTTGCGATGGCAAGCCTTACGCGCTGGTGGTCTGCGCCGGTTCCGATGGGCACCCGACCATCGCCCAACTGCGGCGCATCGCCACCGGCCTGCGCCTGCGCGAAGTGGTCGAGCCGGTGCTGGTCTGCACCCACGCGCAGACGCCGGAGGCGATCACGGCGCGGAAAGTGCTGCCGGAAGCGGATTTGGCGCGCGGCCGCGAACTGGGCGCGCTGCTGGCGGCCGGGCTGGAGCTCGGAATCTTCTGAAGCCACCCGGCGGTGCCGTAGATGCGGGGCTTGCTCCGCATGCGCATTCGCGGCCAGACATCCGCCCGGCCATCGCCGGAACGCCTTGTAGGAGCGCACCTTGGTGCGCGATGGGGCTGTGCCGGTGAAGCCTGTCGCGCACCAAGGTGCGCTCCTACGAGGGGCGGCGGTTCAGTTCGTCGGCGACGCGCCGCCGGCTGGGCTGGAGCTCGGGATCTTCTGAATCCACCCAGTGACGCCGTAGATGCGGGGCTTGCCCCCGCATGCGCCTTCGTGGCCAAACGCCGCTGGGCGTCGCCCCAGGCGCGCAATCAGATCCTGTAGGAGCGCACCTTGGTGCGCGATGGGGCTTTGCCGGTGAAGCTCATCGCGCACCAAGGTGCGCTCCTACGGGGGTCAGCGGGCCAGTTCGTCGGCGATGCGCTGACGCAGCGCCTGCAGATCTTTGGCGAAGGCATCGATGCCGGTGGCCAGCTTCTCGGTCGCCATCGGGTCGGCGGTCATGTCGGCGTCGAAGCGGGCTTCGTCGATTGGCGTGACGGTCAAGGCTTCGGCAGCGCCGGCCACCAGCTTGCGCGGCAGCTCGCCCATGTCGGCGTCGAGCTTTTCCAGCAGGTCCGGCGAGATGGTCAGGCGGTCGCAGCCGGCCAGCGCCTCGATCTGTGCGGTCGAGCGGAACGAGGCGCCCATCACCACGGTGGACGAGCCGCGGCGCTTGAAC